>JAGWNX010000015.1 GCA_028872955.1 Acidobacteriota bacterium | reverse complement strand
GGCCTCCCCAGCGGCCAAGAGGCTCTTGAACAAGCGTATCCCGTCTTTCCTGGGGCGCATCTCGTATTCGCTGTATCTGATTCACATACCGGTCTTGTTCTCGCTGGTGTTCACGTTGCATCACAAAGTAGGTAAGAGCTCGATGTTCATGCTCTATCTGCCGCTCTCTCTTGCTTTAGCGACCGCTTTTCACTTTGCAGTCGAGTTGCCATGCACTTCGCTGGGGCAGTTGGTCGGTCGCACCCGGCGGCAGACAGCGAACGTATACGCCCGGTAATCGTCTGTCGAGCAGAGCCACCCTGCTCGCTGCAACCCATGCGGAGCTGCCTCGATCTGGGGTTCCCCGTCTGGGCCGCAGGTTACAGAATGTACCGGCTCAGGTCCTGGTCCTTGACGATGCTGGCTACCTGTTGGCGCACATACTCCGGGTCCACGACAATGACCTTCTCCGAGCCGGTCGCGGTCTGACGCTCCACCACCGGCAGCGGCGTGGCGGAGGTGCTGCCTGGCTGAGGCGAGGAGGCCTGCACCTCGCCCACGATGCCCTCGTCCGTTGATTCGCTGCGAGGTGACTTCATCAGGTCCGGCGCCTGGAAGCTGATCTCATCGAGCACACGCTCCAGAATGGTATGCAGGCGGCGCGCGCCGATGTTCTCCGTCGTTTCATTGACGCGGAAGGCGAACTGCGCCATCTCCTCGATGGCCTCGCGCGTGAACTCCAGTTTGAGCCCCTCAGTCTCCAACAGGGCGATGGCCTGCTTGACCAGCGAGGACTTGGGCTCGGTGAGAATGCGCACAAAGTCGTGTACGGTGAGCGACTGCAGCTCCACGCGGATGGGGAAGCGCCCCTGCAGTTCGGGAATGAGGTCGCTGGGTTTGGAGACGTGGAACGCACCGGCTGCGATGAACAGAATGTGATCGGTAGAGACCATGCCGTACTTGGTGCTGACCGTGGTGCCTTCCACAATGGGCAGGATGTCGCGCTGCACACCCTCGCGGCTGACGTCCGGGCCGTGACCTCCCTCGCGGCCAGCGATCTTGTCGATCTCGTCGAGGAAGACGATGCCGGAGTCTTCGACACGCTCGACGGCGAGCCGGGTGACCTGATCCATGTCGATCAGGCGATTTTCCTCCTCCGAGACCAGGTACTCAAAGGCTTCCGCGACCTTCATCTTGCGCTTCTTCATGCGCTGGCCGAAGAGGCCGGGCAGAATCTCCTTGAGGCTGTTGTCCATCTCCTCCGAGGTCTGATTGGTGATGACCTCGAAGCTGGGCTGGTTGCGATCGCGCACATCCAGCTCGACGACGCGGTCGTCAAGCTTGCCCTCGCGGAACTGCTGGCGGAGACGCTCGCGCGTGCGCTCAAAGCTGCCTGCCTCCTCCGGCTCCTGGGTTGCGGCCAGCATCAGCTCAGGCTTGGCCGGCTCGCTCACGCCGGGGGTGGGCGGCAGCAGCAGATCGAGCAGGCGGTCCTCGGCGGCCAGCTCGGCCTTATCCTCCACCTCCTCCATCTTCTCCTCGCGCACCATGTCGATGGCGATCTCCACCAGGTCGCGGACGATGGACTCCACATCGCGGCCCACGTAGCCCACCTCAGTGAACTTGGACGCCTCCACCTTGAGGAAGGGCGAGTTGGTAAGCTTGGCCAGGCGGCGTGCAATCTCGGTCTTGCCGACTCCTGTGGCGCCGATCATGATGATGTTCTTCGGCATGATCTCTTCGGCAAGTTCGGGCTCCAGCTTCTGCCGGCGCATGCGGTTGCGCAGTGCGATTGCCACGGCGCGCTTGGCCGCCTGCTGGCCCACCACATACTTATCCAATTCCGTTACAATCTCGCGGGGCGTCATCTGGTCAAGCGCGAGGCCTGTATCTTCTGCCGTACCGGGTAGATAAATTGCCATCGGGTTACACTCTCTCTGCGCTGCGGGATGCTGGTGCTGCGGGGTGACGTCTGCCGGGTTGATCAAGCGTCTGCGGCGGTGCGGCGTTCGCTACTCTGCCTTCAGCTCTTCGACGGTCATGTTCTCGTTGGTGTAGATGCAGATCTGTGCTGCGATCGACAGGCTTTTAACAGCGATCTCCCGGGCGTCCAGGTCCGTGTTCTGCATGAGCGCGCGCGCCGCAGCCAGCGCGTAGCTGCCACCACTGCCGATGGTGGCGATGCCCTCGTCCGGGTCGATCACGTCGCCCGTGCCGCTGAGCAGAAACATCTGCTTCGCATCGGTGACGATCAGCAACGCCTCCAACTGGCGCAGCATCTTGTCTGTACGCCAGTCCTTCGCCAGCTCGACGGCGGCGCGGCCCAGGTTGCCGGCAAACTGCTCCAGCTTGCTCTCAAACCGCGAGAAGAGGCTGAACGCATCTGCGGTGGAGCCGGCGAAGCCTGCCAGTACCTTACCGTTGTACAGGCGGCGAATCTTCTTGGCTGTGCCCTTCATCACCGTGGAGCCCAGCGAGACCTGACCATCAGCCGCCATGACGACGGAGTCGCCGCGACGCACGCAGATGACCGTGGTCGAGCGAATGCGTCGGCCCTCACCGAGATCTAACGGGTTGCCCGACGCGGGCTGACGAACTGGCTGGACCGCAAGAGTGCGGCCTGCACGGCGCTTTGATTGCGAACGAACGGTGGCTTGCATAGCAATCACCAGTATATCGTCCGCTGCAAGCGCGCCCCGACAGCCGCACCGAAGTGTGGCTGACGGGATGCGTTTGCAGCTTGGCGCCTAGCGTTGGCAGGCGGAGTTGTGCGCGCCACGCACAGCGAGGAAGGTAATGCTGGCCGGGGCAAACGGCACGCTGCCGGAAGCGGTACGGAGGCCGGGCAGGGCGGGCAAGGCGTTGTCCGCTCCGACGGTCAACTCATGGCCATTCAACAGGACGTGGGTGCTCTGCAGCTCCGGCGCGGTCAAGGTATAGCGCTCGCTCGCCAGGGGAAGCTGCAAGGTGCGAGCATCGGTCGTGCTGGTGTTGAGCACCAGCATGGCCACACCGCCGGGCGCGCCGCGCAGGCACTGGGCATAGACGCGCAAGCCACCGTTGCTGGTGCCGGCGTCAAGCACGGTGGTGCCCATCAGTTTGCGCCACAGCAGGGTAGCCCAGTAGTTCGGGCGCGGCTCCAGCGTTGCCTGGTCGATGAGCCCGTAGTCGCTGGCGGCCAGCGTGTTGTGCATGACGGTCTGGACGTTCAGGCGTGCGAGGACGCCGAGCTGGTTGAGATAACGGAAGGTGTCCAGAAAGGTGGAGGCCCATGGGTCACCACCGCAGGCGGCCTCACCGGTCTCCGTCAGCCACATGGGCTTGCCGGGCTCGAACTTATCGCGCAGCGCGGCGTAGAAGGCCTCCTCCTTGACGGTGCGGTCAAGCCAACTGGCATCGAGGGCGCCCTCGGGCTTCAGACCGCCGCGGCAACGCAGGGAGACGCCACCGTAGAAGTGGTAGGAGAAGGCATCGACACCCGGGCCGGATGCCTTGAGCATGTCTTCGCTGGGGATGAACTTCATGGAGGTGACCAGGCCACCCTCGCCCACCGAGCCGGGTCCGAGGATCGTCATGCCGGGTGCGGCCTTGCGCATATAGGCTGCAAAGACCTTGAAGTCGCGCCCGTAGGCCTCGCCGTCATAACCCTTGGGCGCGCCGCCAATGGTTGCCATGGTGGGCTCGTTGAACATCTCTGCCGCCGCGATGCTGCCGCCGATGGAGTGTGTGTAGGCCAGCACCTTGGCGGCCTCTACGGGGGTCCACACCTGGTTGGCATCGCGCACGCCGGTGCTGACCGCGAAGGAGGTGACGATCCTGGCATCGACGGCCTTGGAGAAGTCGACGACACCCTTCCACTCCGCACGCGTAAGCACGCCGCCGAAGCCCTCGGGCGGGGTGGTCATGGCTGGAGCATCGTTGTCCTGAAAGTAGGTGCGATTGGCCCAGGTACCACTGACGCGCACATAGGCCGGTCCCAGGGCGGCAGCCAGTTTGCGCAGGCGCGGATTGCTCAGGTCAATCGGAGCCCGGTAGCGATAGAGCGAGGGGTCCATGCCGACGGGCACGGAGCTTGCAGCCTGATCTGGCGTGGCAGAGGCCGTCTTGTAGGGTGCCCAGAACCGGCCACCCGTCACCTCAACCATCTCGATGTTGTAGGAGGCAAAGCGCTCATCGACACTGCCTAACCGGGTCATGGTGGCGGGGTTGAGGGCGGGGCTCTGGGCCTGCAGGGCTGAGGCCGCCGCAAGAGCAATGCCTGCGAGTAGAGCGCGAGTACCTCTGGTGCGAAGCTGCATCCGATCGTTCTCCTTAGTTCGTACTTGCTACTAAATGCAACCGGCCAACTATACACCCCTGTCTCTACCGCTGGCAGGATAATTTTGCAGCCCGTGTCCTTGGAGTGCCGTTATCTTTGCAGGAACATATGTTAGCGCTGGGGCGGATGGGCTGACGCGGCTGGTCTATGCTCGGTTGCAGAGATCGTGCTGCCGCGCTTGCCCATTTCGATTGCTCCCCTGCTGCATACCCCTGCCGGACTGGCGGCGGCTGGCGTGGCCGCAGGTCTGGTCATCGGGCTGACGGTGTGGCTGGTGACCCGGCGACGCCTGAGCCCGGCGGAGGTGGAGCGTGCGCGGCGCAGCTACGTAGCCAGCATCGGCCGCATCACCGACGGCAGCATTACGGAAGCGATCTGGCCGGAGGAGGCAGACCCGGCGGCCGCCGCAACCCCCAGCGTGCTGACCTACCGGTACAGCATCGGGGGGGTGACCTACGAGTGCGCCCAGGACGTCTCGCTGCTGACTGAGGCGGTGCGCGATCTGCGCATCGACCTGCCCGTGCAGGTGCGGTTTGATCCGCGGAACCCCTGCAACAGCATTGTGGTTGCAGAGTCCTGGAGCGGCCTGCGCTGCCAGGCGACCAGCGTGCCCAATCGACCGGAGCGCCTGACCACCCGAGCGCACACCTCTGCCGTATAGCGGTTGACGCGGGCCCCTGCGCTGGTGCCGGTCTACAATCATGGGTATGCACATGGTTGCCACACCCAGCCGCACCATGCAGCGCGTGCTCAAGCTCTCCATGGGGCTGACCACGGCGTACGTGGCAGCGACTTTTGTGTTTGGACTCCGCGCGCACTCGCTGGCGCTGCTCTCAGAAGCCGGACATAATGTGTCGGACCTGCTGGCCATTCTGCTGTCGTATGTGGCGGTCTACTTCCACAGCCGCCCCGCAAACGACCAGAAGACCTTTGGCTACCAGCGCGCCGGTGTGCTGGCCGCGTTCGTCAACGCGGCAACGCTCCTG
Organism: Acidobacteriota bacterium; assembly: GCA_028872955.1. Taxonomy (GTDB): domain Bacteria; phylum Acidobacteriota; class Terriglobia; order Terriglobales; family Acidobacteriaceae; genus Edaphobacter. Next base: position 48,433 of record JAGWNX010000015.1, on the reverse strand, counting down.
GTGCTCTCCGCATGGATTGCGGTGGACGCAGTACACCGGCTGGCGCGGCCGGTGGCGGTGCATCCGCACCTGATGATGCTGGTGGCGGCAGCGGGCGTGCTGATGAACGGCACCATTGCGGCGCTGCTGTGGCGTTCGGCGCGCGACGTGAACATCCGCAGCGTCTTTCTGCACATGCTGGGCGACACGCTGTCTACCGCTGCGGTGATTGTGGGTGGCGCGGGCATCCTGCTGACGGGCTTCAACTGGATTGATCCCCTGCTGTCGCTGGGGATCGCGGGCATGATCGTATACAGCTCGGTGGGCATCGTCCGCGAGACGTTGAACATTCTGCTGGAGGGGACGCCGAGCAACCTGGAGCTGGGCTGCATTCGCGAGGCCATGCAGGCGGTGGATGGCGTGCTGAATGTACACGATCTGCACGTGTGGTCGCTCGGCTCAAACTCCCATGCGCTGGCGAGTCACGTGACGATCGGCGACAAGCCGATCTCCGAGTGCAGCTGCATTCTGGATGGCCTGAACAAGACACTGCGCGAGAACTTCCGCATTACGCACACAACGATCCAGTTTGAGGTGACAGGCTGCGAGACGACGCATGGATGCTCTGCCCCGCCGGAGCCGACGGCGTTTGACGCGCACGGACACCACCATCACGGGCATGAACAAGGGCACAGCCACAGCCACGCGCACTAGGGCTGGCTTGGCTCCGCAGACTGGCCCATGCGTCCTCGAGCGCCCTGGAGCCTGCCGGTCGCGGGCAGGTGCTGGCCGGCTACCTGCAGACCCCAGCGCGGCATGTTGACGGTGATCCCTTCGTAGGCTCCGGCCGCAACCTGGTAGGTCTCATGCCAGACGCCAACCGTGCCGTCTGCCCCGATGCTGCGGTTGAACGCTGCCCAGGCGGGCAGGTGAGCGGCGTCGCGCGCGTGGGCAAAGTTCACCAGCTGATCGAACGAGCGCCAGTACTGCACCAGGAAGACTCCCCGCCAGGTAAGCGCCGTGTGGGCATGCAGCAGACCAAGCTGCGGGTTCGCGTAGAGCTCCGTGAGCATGGGTCTCATGGCACGGAAGACGGGCAGCCACCGGTCCACACGGTGGAGCCGGTTGACACGCATGCCGATAAGAAACAGGACGAAGGGCCCGTCGATCTGGGCGGTGTAACGGCCGGGGAAGATAGCTGACATAGAGCTCCCTGAAGAGAAAAGGCGCCCACCCTCTGGCGGACGCCCTGGTACTCCCTCATGCGAATCAGGTTACTCGAGGGTGGCGTCGAGCGTGATCTCCGCAGCCTTGAGCACCTTGCTGAGCGGGCAGCCGACCTTGGCGTTGTTGGCCAGCTCGTCAAACTTCGCCTGGTCGACCCCGGAGGCCTTGACCCGGGTGGTGAGGTGAATCCTGGTGATGGTGGGGCCACCCTCGGGGAGCAGCTCCAGCGTGACCACGGCAGTGGTTGCAATGCTCTCCGGCTTGAAGCCAGCGTTGGTGAACTGCGCGCTGAGCGCCATGGAGTAGCAGCCGGCGTGCGCCGCGCCCAGCAACTCTTCAGGGTTCGTGCCGACGCCACTCTCAAACCGCGAGCTGAAGCTGTACTGCAGCTCCTTGACTGCGCCGCTCTCGGTCGAGACGGTACCCTTACCATCCTTCAATCCGCCCTGCCACACTGCACTTGCGCTACGATTCATCGCTGCTTCTCCTTAGAGTTCTGGGACTGGTCCGTGGTGCTGAACGGTTGCAGGCCGTGCCGGTGGGCCACAGGGGCGGCGTCTCCGGCGGTGTGGTGCGCTGCTGTGAGACCGTACATCCAACACAGTACCTTATTGGATGCGCCTTGCTGCGGCAGAAGGTGTGAATATTCCTGTCTGGTCGGCTACTCTGGTGTGCATGCCAGCCCGCATTGCCGACCAAGGCCCGGTACCGCCGCCCGAGACCAGCGAAGCTGCCTGCACGCTGGGCGCAGGGCACCACTCCACCTACTGCCCCACCTGCAGCGCCCGGCTGCAGGAGAGCCGGTGCAAGCTGGTATGCACGACGTGCGGATACTTCCTGAGTTGCGCAGACTTCTACTGAGGGCTGGGCGGCGGCAGCCTACAGCTCGTCAAGAAAGTCCTCTTCCTCCCAGCCAAGCTGGAGGCGCGACACCTGCGCGTGGCGGGTGCCGGCAGGCTTGTCCGCCTCCAGAACAACCTCGCCGATGCTCATGACACCCAGGCGGCGCAGTGCCTTGCGGGCGAGCCCGGTGAGCGGTAGCTGCGACAGGCGGCTGGTGGCAAACCAGGCCAGCGCATCGCGGTTGCCCTGCAGGGCACGGGCCAGAGCAGGATCGCGCATGGTGCGCGGAGCGTAGATACCGACGTAGTAGTTGGTCTGGGTGATGGCATGGCGCAGGCGGAGGGTGGGTTCGCGCTCGGCGACGGCCTCTGGATGCAGCGGCGGCAGCTCCAGCATGCCGGCCATCAGGCTGGCATCTGCCGGGCGGCGGTACAGCAGCACCTCAGTCATCGCTCCGCGCTTGCGTAGCCTCAGCAGGTAGGCTGCGGACTTGCTTCGCAGTGCCGCGCGAGGCGTGGTCTGGTGCTCGCCGCGGGTGCGGCAGAGACTGTGTACGGGGCAGGCGGCACACAGTGGGGCCCGGGGCAGGCAGAGGGTGGCACCCAGCTCCATCATGGCCTGGTTGTGGTTGCCGGGTGGGTTATCCCGGCCATCCCCGGCGGGGTTTCCCCAACGAGCGGGAATGAGCTGCTGGGCCAGCTCGGCGAGCTGACGGCTCTGCACAGCGGCGGGGGTCTCTGCCTGGCCGGTGACGCGCAGCAGAACCCGCTCCACGTTGCCATCCACCACGGCCACGGGCTCGCCAAACGCAATGCTGGCGATAGCGGCCGAGGTGTAGAGGCCGACCCCGGGCAGCGTGCGCAGCGCTGCGGCGGTGGTGGGGAGTTGCCCCTCCCGCTCGGCCAGCAGGAACTGCGCTGCGCGGTGCAGCAGGCGGGCGCGACGATAGTAGCCCAGGCCAGACCACGCGGCCAGCACCTGCTGCTCACTGGCCAGGGCGAGAGCAACGACGGTGGGAAAGCGGCTAATGAACTCGTTGTAGCGCTCGATGACCGCAGCGACACGCGTCTGTTGCAGCATGATCTCCGAGACCCAGGTGCGATACGGATCGTGAATGCCGCGCCAGGGCAGCGTGCGGGCCTGGGCTCGGTACCAGGCCATCAGGGCGCGGCGAAAACTCGCGATCTGCCGCGGCGTAAGCTGCTCGCCGCCAGATGGCGTGGGTGCAGGCAGCAGAGTCGGCCGCTGCGCGTTTCGCGTGTGGGGAGCCATGCCCTGCCAGTCTATCGTCTTTGCCAGCATCTACACTGGTGGCTGCACACGGATCGCATTCCCCTTGGCAGGAGCCCGCTACTACCCATGCAACGACGCCGCTTTCTACAGCTCTCTGGAATGGCTACGGCTGCTACCGTAACCAGCCGCGCCCTGGGCCTGCCCGCAGCCGGAGCGGTGCCGGCCAACCCGGCGCCTCGGCCAGAGTTTGCCAGTAGCGACCCGCGCTGGCAGCAGACGTGGGACGCTGCGCTGGCCGTGCTGGCAGGTAACCTGCACACCATGCCGCGCTATCCGCGGCCGGTGCTGGTGGAGGGTGCGGTGTACGCGGGCATCTGGCAGGAGTGCGCACCGCACGAAGGGCTGGTGTATGGCACCTTGAGCCGGTACGTGACGCCAGCCAGCCCGGAGGCCGCGCCGCTGGCCGTGGCGCGCAATAACCATATGGCCTTCTTTGCGCAGCAGCGGCCCGATGGGCAGTTGCCAGCCTCGATCAAACTGGCTGATTCGGTGGGCACCACCGGTGGCTATGGGCAGATCCAGATGGTGGTGCCGATTGCCGCAACGGCCTGGGAGCTGGCGCAGCTGAGCCAGGACGACGAGCTGCTGGTGACCGCCTACAATGCCTGCTCGCGCTGGGATAGCTGGCTGCGGCAGTATCGGGACACGCGGAAGACCGGGCTGGTGGAGGGCTTCTGCACCTACGACACGGGACACGACAACTCTCCGCGCTGGGCTGGCGTGCCCAACCGCTGCCCGTACGCCGATGCACGCAAGTGGCCCACGGTGCCGGGCATGCCGCGGCTGTGCCCGGACCTCTCCGCCACGGTGTACGGCGGGCGGGTGGCCCTGGCGCACATGGCCACGGCGCTGGGCAAGGGTGACGAAGCGGCCCGCTGGCATGAGGATGCAGAGCACATCCGGCAGCTCATCCTGGAAAAGCTCTACAGCCCGGAGGACGCCGCGTTCTACGATCTGGATGCGAACAACAAGTTTGTGCGCGTGCGGTCGGATGTGATCTCGCGCGTGCTGGGCGAGCATGTGCTGCAGCGGTATGATGCGCGGGACCGAGCCATCTTTGACGCGATCTGGACGCGGCAGATTCACAACCCGAAGGCCTTCTGGGCACCGTATCCGCTAACGTCGGTCGCGCAGGACGACCCGGCGTTTGTGCGTCCGATTCCGCGCAACTCCTGGGGCGGTGCCACCCAGGCGCTGACGGCGCTGCGCGCGCCACGCTGGATGGCGCACTATGGCAAGCGGGCCGAGCTGAACCACCTGATGCGGCAGTGGTGCGAGGCCATTATGCGGCACACGGAGTTTCGCCAGCAGATGGACCCGCAGACGGGCGAGTTTACGCAGGCAGACCCTTCCGGCTACTCCCCGGCAGCTCTGGTGTTCCTGGACTTTGCGAGAAGGCTAAGCCACCCCGGCCCGGCCGGAGCCTGAGGACCGGGTAACGGGTGGCGGAGGATCAATCAGACCTGCCAAAGGCTGCATCGTCTGTACTCTCGCCACCCGCCCGTGGTTACGGCTACGTTCTGGGCACATGCTGCACCCACAGGCACGCGTTTGTCCAGCCGCTGCAGGCGAGCCCCCGCGAGCGGGCCGCCTGTGGCCACGCTCAGCGCAGAATGATCTGGCAGCTTGCTGGCAGGTTACGGGCCGGCAACGGGCTGACAACGGGCTTGGCGCTGGCGGCGGGAGCGGCTACCGCTGCAGGCGACCGCCACGGGACCTGCCCTCTGCGATCCAGTCAATGGCCTGCTGCACGCGTCGCTCGCGGGTGGCGGGGAGCTTGGCCTGGCCGATCCAGATGGCGTAGTCGCGCCGCCAGCTTGGGGTCATCTGCGCGAAGATCTTTGCCGCAGCTTTGTGCCTCTTGAGCGCGGCCTCCAGCTCCGTGGGCAGTTGGAGCGGCGGCTTGGCTTTGGCCTTGGAGCGGTCGATGGATTGGGTGCGTTCGCCACGCTCGACAAAGCCCACAGCCTGGGTGATGTAGCTGCGTAGCTGGCTGGGTGGCGGCAGCTCCTCCACGCAGGTGACGCGCCCGAAGGGACCCATCGCATTTCTGGCCGTCAGACCGTCCGCGGTAAGCACCGCCTTCATCTCCGGACCCCAGAATCCGAAGGCGCAGTGCTGCTTGAAGGCAGCCATGTGGGCCACGATGATGTTGTGCTGCAGGTAGAAAGGCATGCCCCACTTGATGGTCTCGCTGGCCTGCGGAGCGGCCTGATGAACGAGCTGGCGCAGGTGACTCAAGATGGGTTGGGCGAAGGGCGCAGCGGCCTCAATGTACGCGTCTACGCGCGAGTCGAACTTTGGATTGCCCTGCGCAGTACGGCCAGGATTGTAGGCTGTACGGCCGGCCCGCAAGCGAGTGGTTGCAGCCATTACACGGTGTCCTCGTCCTTGGTCTTGGAGACGACAGGCTCCGGCCTGGTGGGATACGGCGGGCCCTTGGAGAGAACGCGATTCAAGGCGGCGTCGTAGCCGTAGATGTCGTCGAAGAAGTGTACCTCACCATCCGACTCCACGAAGCCGGTGAGATAGAAGAGGACCACGGGCAGCGGAGTCTTGAGTGCCACGGTGTGGTTGTCCGGGCCGGAGTTCATGGCGTCGTGCACCTTGTCCTGATCCCAGGGCTGACCGTCGCGGTCATTCTGCTGTTGCAGAATCCAGACGGCGAGGTCTTCGGCCTTCTCCAGCCGGACGCAGCCGTGGCTGTAGTCGCGACGAGTGCGGGCAAACAGCCGCATCTCCGGGGTGGAGTGCATGTACACGCTGAACTGGTTGGGGAACATGAACTTGACCAGCCCGAGCGAGTTGGTGGGGCCGGGCCGCTCGCGCACCATGACCTGCGCGCGGACGACCTGGCTGGCAGTGAAGCTGGGCAGCACGTTGCCTTTGCGATCGGTCACCTCAAAGTTCTTGCTGGCCAGGTAGCCGATGCCGCTGGCCGCGATGTGCGGGGCCAGCTCTTTTTTGACGATACTGACCGGAACATTCCAGTAGGGCCGAAAGACGACGTAACGCATCATGCGGGCCAGCACCGGCGTCTCGTGGTCGCCCTTCACCTGTCCGGCCACCACCCTCATGCTGAACTCGGGCTGGCCCTGGGCGTTGTAGGTGTGGAGCTGGAACTCCGGCAGGTTGACCAGCAGCCGCGGATGCAGATACTCCGACGGCAGCCAGCGCCAGCGCTCCAGGGCATCCGCCAGTTGCAGCACGCGCATGGTGAGTGGGACGTTGAGGCTGCGGACGGTGGCGGGGCTGAGTTTGCCATCCTCTGGCAGGCCGTGGCGATGCTGGTAGCGGGTCACGGCGGCGGCAAGCTGGTCGTCGTAGGCTGCGGCCAGGTTGGCGGGCGTGTCGGCCGGCAGATCGCCCTCCAGCTGCAACCGCGCGGCGAGAGCCGTGGCAGCGGCGTAAGGCTCACCCACGGCGATGGCCTTCTCGGGCACGGGCAACGGCGCGCGGAGCACAGGAGAGGCGGCCTGCTGCCGAGCCAGCCCCAGATAACGCTGCAGCGCAGCCTCGGTCTTGCGATACTCCTCGGAGTCGGGCTCCAGGGTTGCCAGCAGCGCGGCGACCTCCGGAGAGTCCACCAGATGCTCCCCGACGAAGTCGACCAGATCGATCTTCTTGGAGGAGACGTCGATATCGAAGTTGAAGTGCGATGGGTTGACGCGGCCCATGTGCAGGTTGGAGGCGTAGCGCATGGCGCAAAGGGTCATGGCGACGTCGAACTGCGCGATGGCCTCCGGGTCGGGGTGGCCGGTGGCGTCTTTGAGCCGGGCGTTGCGATCCGTCCAGAGCGCGGCGTCGTAGTCCTGTGGCATGAGGCCGCGAGCGTCTGCGTGGAAGAAGGCCTGCTGCAGCGCGATGGCCTGCGGGGTGGGCTGGGCATCGCGCGTCCAGGCGACCTCGTAGTCGCGCGCCTCATAGAAGGCTGCGACCGGTCCGCCGTACTCCCCAAAGCTGGGCCAGCGCATGCCCGGCAGGCGGTGGGCGGTGACGATTGCCTGCAGTTGGCTGGCGTATTCGGTCGTGTTCTCTGCGGAGTGGGAGCGGCGAGGCGGCTTTCGGCATCCGTCGGCGAAGAGGAGCAGGCCGAGCAGACAGCCCGCTGCGAGGGTCTGCCGAGTACGTCTGGTGAGTGCGCTGGCATCCATGATGAAGGCCCAACCGGCCAAAAAATTCCTGTAGTGCAGCCAAGCTTTGCCAGAGGTTTGCCGACAAGGCGTAACGTGCGCCGTGCAGGCAGGGCAGGCTTACAAGCACTCTATCGTGCCAGCGCGATTCCGGGCAGTGCAAGAATGCAGAATGTTGCCTGGGCAAGCAGGATGGTACCGGCCAGCAACAGAAACAGGCGGCGCTGGCGCGTCTCCAGCACGTCGGCAAAGACTCCGCCGATGAAGGTGAACAGGAAGGGCAGAGACCAGAGCCAGGGCGCGGAGTAGACCTGCGTCGTCTGCCAGGGCAGCAAGGCGGCAGCGGTGAGCAGGGGCGCGGTGTTGCCAAAGTAGCGGCTGCGACGTGTGACCAGCCACAGCACCAGCGCCACGACCAGCGCCACCGTGATGGGCCCCTCAGCAACGTTGCCGAAGAAGAAACGTGGCCCATCCAGCGAGAACCAGCTGCGCGCGCCACCCCCAGTAAACACATAGCTGAACGATGCCAGGCGGAACGAGAAGAACGCGAACAACACGAAGAGGGAGCCCAGCGCGGCGAAGATCAGAATCTGCATCACGTAGCTGCGCCGTCGCTCTGCCAGGTAGAACATGAAGATGGCTCCGGCCAGAAAGCCGAGCATGGCGGCCAGCAGATGCGCTGCGGCGGTAAGGCCCAGGGCGGCGAGTAGCAGCACAAAGCGCGGACGCCACTTGTGGCGCGGCCCCTGCAGCGCGTGCGCCATGCCGATGGCCGTATACACCAGCCCGTAGATGCCCCACATGGCCAGCACTTCGTTGTTGGGGATGACGGCGAAGTGCACCACCGCCGGGCAAAAGGTATAGAGCCCCAGCGCGAGGAAGCCGCCCTCGTTGCCAAACAGCCGCCGCGCCACCCACCACAGCCCGGCGCCCAGCCACACGGCAAAGACGACGAAGGGCAGATGCATGAGATAGACGACGCTGCCGATCTCATGCCGCGCCTCCCAGGTGGTGCCGTTCAGGGTGCCCTCGGCGTACAGGCGGTTCTCCGGCTTGCGCAGTTTATCGACACCCAGCAGCACCAGACGCTGCGTCGTAAGGGGCAGGCCCGCCAGCCGGTAGGCGAAGGTGCCGTCGCCGTTCAGATTGCCGCAGGTGGTAAAGTAGCCCGCCAGCGGTGAGGGGCGCTCCCACATCTCGCGGCCGCACTGCGCGTAGCGGTAGTCGCGGGTGCTGAGCTGCTGGTGGCCAACCACCCAGAGGCACTGGCCAAGAAGCAGCAGCAGAAGCAGTGCTGCCAGTTGCTGCGGACGCCCAATCTGAAAGCCACGTACCCCGGTCTGCTTGATCGCTGCCAATGCTGCCCTGCCTCTCCCTACCGTACTGTGGCGCGCGCGAAGAAATCCACCCGGCAAGCACACCTCTTTATCGTATCGTGAAGGCATGGAGTCGCTTTCGTTTACCCCGGGCCGTGCGTTTCTCTCGTCCAACTCGACGGCTGTGCCGTGGACGGTGGTGTTTGAGGATGAGGGGCTGGCGGGATACTTCTATGCCTGCGACCGCTCGCAGACGGACCACGATGCGAGCATCCTGGACGCGATGCTGATCTACAACGTGGCGGCGCTGGCCAAGAGCGACCTGGAGCTGGAGCGGCCGGAGCCGCAGCGGATTGCGTCCATCGAGTGGTCGCGCAATGGCCTGCAGGCGGTGCTGTACCTGGACGGGACGCCGCAGGGGCTCTACGACTTTGCCGCCCGGTGCGGCTACTGCCGGATGAACTTCCCGAACTTTCTGGATGCGCGGGACGACATCTGGCGGCGCTCGTCGCATGCGTGGTCCGACGAGGCGATGCGCCGGTTTGAGGCGGAGCTGTATACGTAAAGTGGGCTGAACAGAAGCGAGATACGGGCGCTTACTAGTGGGAAGGGCGTTTATGAGGACCGATCTCGGCGACAGCGAAGTTGCCGAAACGCGACTTTTCGGGAATCCGGCGGCTACCCGTACTCCCACATCCCCGAAGTATCATCAACGAGTGAAGTTGCGGAGGTTGATCGTTGGATAGTCTTACGTGGCTCCAAGCTTGGTACGCGGAAGAGTGTAATGGTGAGTGGGAGCATCAATACGGAATCCAGATCGACACGCTGGACAATCCTGGTTGGAGCGTAAAGATAGATCTCAAGAGAACCCGCTATAGCGGCATTGCAAAGGCGATTATCACTGACAATCACGCGAGCGATTCGGACTGGATAGTGTGCAAGATTGTCGATGATACGTTCGAGGGTCAAGGTGATTCATTGAAGCTCCTGCCCATTGTTCAGCAGTTTCGAAAATGGATTGAGAACTTTTGAAAAGCCGAAGTTGCCGAAAATGCGACTTTTCGGGATAGACTCCCAGCAGCCGGGTGCCCCATCTTCGGCGCGGCTGTATCGCGCCTAAGGTGGGCCATCGCGCGCGAGCGCGACCTGCTCGCCAACCCGGCTAATCCTCACCTGTCCGGGTTCGTCCAACAGGTACTGCCGGTACGATGACCAGGGCCAGTCCTCTGGCCGCTCCACCAGCCCCCGGGTAACCGGGTTGCGGTGCATGTACTTCAGCTTTTCAACCCGTTTGTCGTGGGTAAAGACGTTGAAGTCATAGTACCGCGTCTGCCAGAAGGGCTTCGGCGCAAGGCGTTTTGATACGGAGAGCTTCAACGCCTGAAGCATCTTCGCCAGCGGAACCTCACGGTCCTCGGGCTCGCTGACGAGAAGGTGAACATGCTCCGGCATGACGACGTAGCCGAGAACCTCGCACCGGTACCGGCGGCGCGTCTGCTCCAAAGCTGTCAGAAAGGTGTCGCGACCGGATGACGTTGCCAGATAAGGCCTGCGCTGGAAACAACTGAAGGTGACAAAATGATCGTCTCCTTCACTCTGGTAGCGCTTCAGGCCCAATGGCATGATCAGGATTCTAGGAGAACCCAGGTCGCGCTGTCGCGCGATGGCCCACCTTAGGCGCGATAGAGCCGCGCCGAAGATGGGGCACCCAGATTCTAGGGTTGGTTCGATATGGGCCACGCGGCTAAATCCGCTAACGTGTTCAGGCGTTTTAGGTTGTTAGAGGCGCACCATGCGGCCGTTTTTGAGGCGGAAGCGTTCGCCGCGCCAGACTACGGTGTCGCCGGCGAAGCTCCAGGCCCAGACGGCGAGGGCGGCGCAGTCGCGCAGGGGCAGCAGCCACAGGTCGCGCAGTACCTGGCCGTCGCGCAGTATGCCGACGCCGGTGTTGAGCGCGACGGCGACGCGGGCGAGCAGTACGACGCTGAGCAGCGAGAAGCTCCACATGGCGAAGCCGCTGGCGATGACCGTCATGGCGGCCCAGGGCAGCGCGTAGGTGATGCCGAGGCCGACGTAGCCCCAGCGGCGGGAGTCGCGGGTGGAGCGGGCCCAGCGCAACTGGTGCTCCCAGAAGCCGCGCAGGGTGTAGGCGGGGACGGTGGTCTCGACGACCTCGTTGGCGAGCTCGACGCGGTAGCCGGCGGCGGCGATGCGGGCGCCCATCTCGTAGTCGTCGGCCAGGCTCTCGAGCAGGGCCTGAAGCCCGCCGATGGCGGCGAGCGAGGCGCGCGTGACGGCCAGGGTGGAGCCGAGGCCGAAGCGAATGCCGCCCTCCAGCCGGCGGGCGGTGAGCACCCCGGCCTGAAAGTCCGTGGAGATGCCGAGGGCTTCGAGCCGCGTCCAGACGGGGATGTGGCCGCTGGCGTCGGCCAGGGCGCGGCCCAGGTAGGGCGCGGTGACCATGCCGACGCGGGGGTCTGCAAAGGGCGCGAGGATGCGGGTGAGGTAGTGCGGGCCGACGGCGATGTCGCTGTCGTTGATGAGGATGTGCTGGTACTGGGCCTGCTGAAGCAGCTGGACGAGGTTGCTGACCTTGCCACTGGTGCCAAGTTGCTGTGGGCAGACGATGAGGCGGATGGTGAGGTGGGGGAACTCTGCCTGCAGGCGCTGGACGAAGGGGACGGCGGGGTCGTCCTGGCTGCTGACGCCGAAGAGCAGCTCGAAGGGGCTGCCGTACTGCTGGCGGCAGTGGCTGACGAAGCCGGGGTACATGCCGGGCTCTGCACCTTTGACGGGCTTGAGGATGGAGACGCCGGGCGTGAGGGGCTGGGGAGGGTGGGGCCGGGCCCAGTCTTTGCGGAACTGGCGCACGCCGAGCAGGGCGAGCAGGAGGTAAGCGAGTCCGCTGAGGGTGAGCAGCAGAAAGAAGAGCGTGACTGCGAGCGCCATGTCACCAGTCTACCCAAGCGGTGAGCGGCTGCGGCGGCTGTGGTAGATTGGCTGCATCATGCGGAAAACTCTGATGGTTGCAGCACTGCTGGCGGCAGTGTCTACGGGCATGGCGCAGACGGCAGAGGGCAGCAGCGCGGCGCAGATGCCGACGACGATCTCCGTACAGAAGGACGCGTACGACAAGACGCAGTTCTGGATCAACGTTGTGCTGTCGATGATGGGCGTGTTGAGCGCGACGGTTGCGGTGTTTACGCTGAAGACGGTGAAGGGGCAGACGGGCTCGCTGGAGAAGCAGGTGCGGCACCTGATCTCGTCGGAGCGGGCGTGGCTGGTGATTGCCTCAAGCGCAGACGAGGAGCAGGTGCTGCGGACCGGCGCGATGCATGAGTATCGCTGGACGGTGAAGAACATCGGCAAGACGCCGGCACGGATTCTGGAGACGATGGCGGTGTGCCGGGTGGCAGAGATGTGGTCGCCGCTGCCGGATGAGCCGACGTACTACCGCGATGCGATTGCGATGCAGGAGCGGATTCTGCCGCCGGGGGCGTCGATGGAGTTTCACACGCACTGGACGAGCGAGACGGGGGAGATGTTCACGCGTCCGCTGGAGCTGGTGGACGCGGTGTTTCTGTTTGCCTACGGGTATGTGAAGTACAAGACGGTGCTGGGCGAAGACGTGTACGAGTCACGCTTCTGCGACGAGTTCTTCCATGTGGCGGGCGAGCAGCTGCAGGAGGCTGGCGAGGCGAAGATTGTGTTTCAGCCGTTTCTTGAGGCGTCGCAGGTGTACACGTACCACAGCTAGGCGGCCGCCTACTCGTAGCGGAGCGCGTCGATGGGGTTGAGGCTGGCGGCCTTCCAGGCGGGATAGATACCGAAGAGCAGGCCGATGCCGCAGGAGCTGCCGAAGGCGGTGAGGATCCACCACGGCGAGACCAGCGACGGCAGAAAGAGCTGTGCGACCAATGCGAAGACTCCGCCGAGCAGCACGCCGATGAGGCCGCCGACGGCGCACAGGGTGATGGCCTCCAGCGTGAACTGGGCGAGGATGGTGCGTTTGGTGGCGCCGATGGCCTTGCGAATGCCGATCTCGCGCGTGCGCTCGGTGACGCTGACCAGCATGATGTTCATGACGCCAACGCCGCCCACGAGCAACGCCACGCTGGAGAGCGCGAAGAGCAGCAGGAAGAGGCCGCCGGTGACCTGGTTCCAGAGGCGGGTGAGGGAGTCTGTACCGAAGATGGCGAAGTTATCCGGCTTCTCGTTGGCGACCTTGCGCCGACGTCGCAAGAGCTCGGTGAGTTCGTCGAGGACGAGGTCCTTGTTTTTAGGGTCGTCGTACTTGAGGGTGATCCAGTAGTCGAGATCTTCGGGGTGAATCTCGTGGAAGGTGGTGACGGGCAGGAACGCCTGGTTATCCTGCGGGTTGTTGCCGCCGCCGAAGGGCTGCTTTTGCTTGTCGAGCACGCCGACGACGGTGAAGATCATGCCGCTGATGACGACTTCTTTGCCGATGGGGCTTTGATTGGGAAACAGCCCTGCGGCGGTGTCGTAGCCAAGCACGGTGACCTTGCCGTGGCGCTGCATGTCGCCCTCGTCAAAGAAGCGACCGGCGATGATGTTGAGGTCTTGCACGTCTTTGTGCTCGGGGGTGTCGCCGGTGATGATGGTGCTCTCCATTTTGCGCGCGCCGGCCTTGATGGAGGTGACGCCGCCACGGCCGGGCGCGGCATTATCGGTGTACTGCAGCGCGGGCGAGACGGCGACGACGTGGGGGAGCGAGCGCATGGCAACGGCATCCTCATAGGTCATCTGCTTGCGGGTCAGCATCTCAGTGGTGGGCCTTTGGCCGAAGACCGGAAAGCGGAAGACGAAGAGCACGTTGGAGCCGAGTGACTGCACCAGCTGGGCGATGTTGTTGTTGAGGCCGTTGACGACCGAGGAGATGAGGATGACGGTGAAGACGCCGATGACGATGCCGAGGATGGTGAGTCCGCTGCGCACCTTGTTGGTACGCAGGGTCTCGAGCGCCATTTGTACGGTCTCTTTGCTGTCTACTAAGCGCATGATGCAGAGCTCCTGTCAGTCGGCGCGCAACGCCACGATGGGGTCCAGCCGGGCGGCTTTGCTGGCGGGATAGACGCCGAAGAAGATTCCGGTCGCGGTTGCCATGAGCAGGCCGACGAGCACGCTCCAGAGGGCGACCGAGGATGGAAAGCCAATGAGCAGGGTGACGGCCTCAGCCACGGCCATACCGCCCATGACGCCGATGGCACCGCCCACCAGCGCCATGGTGGCGGACTCGATGAGGAACTGGAGCAGGATGTCGCGTGGCCGCGCGCCGAGCGCCTTGCGGATGCCGATCTCGCGCGTGCGCTCCGTAACGCTGACCAGCATGATGTTCATGATGACGATGCCGCCGACCACGAGCGAGATGAGCGCGATGGCTCCGGCGACTGCGCCGAACGAGGCGGTGACGGTGCTGAAGAAGCCGACGAGCGTGTTGTTGGTATCGAGCTCGAAGCTGTCGGGCGCGCCGGGGGCGTCGTGACGGCGGGAGCGGACGAGCACGCGCACCTCGTCGGCGGCCTCCTCCAGCCGCGGACCTGCTGAGCCTGCCTTGACATAGATGGTGAGCGTTTTGGCGGTGCCGTAGCTGCGCTGGTAGGCGGTAAGCGGGACGGCGACAAAGTTGTCCTGACTGGCACCGAAGGTGCTTCCCTGCTTCTCGCAGATGCCAATAATGGTGTAGGGTTCGCCGCCTACGCGGATCTCCTGACCGAGCGGATCGACGCCGGGAAAGAGGTGGTCCTGGATGTCGGTGCCGATGATGGCGACGTGGGAGGCGTGCTCTTCATCCACCTGGGTAAGGCCGCGGCCCTGGGCGATGTTGAGATTTTGCAGGCTGTTCATCTGCCAGGTGTAGCCGCGGATGGTGGTATCGGTGACGGACTGGGTGCCGCGAACCACAGTTCCGACGGTGGCCTGCTGGGCCCCGATGCCGACGCAGCGCTTGCAGTTGTTGGCGACGTAGAGGTAGTCGGGGTAGAGGATGTCCTTACGCTTCTGGTAGCGCTGGTAGTCCTCTGAGCTGGTGATGAGCGCAGGCATCTTGGAGACGGTGAAGACGTCTGCCCCATAGCTGGCGAACTTGGTGGTGACGAAGGTGTTGGCACCATTGATCAAGGTGACGACCGCGATGACGCTGGCCACGCCGATGACCACGCCGAGCAGGGTGAGCAGCGTGCGGAGCTTGTTGGCCCACAGCGACTGCAGCGCGATCATGACAGCCTCTTTGAGTTCCATGGTGTATCGTCTCTGGCGGTGCCGGGAGTGGGTGCTTTCGAGAGTATCAGTCCGCCGGTACGGTGAGCGAGGGCGGCCTTGGGTGTAATACGCATCCGGCGGCAGAAACGTTCGGCCGGTGCCAGCGAGAGGAGAGGCAGGCATAGGCTACACTTAAGAGGCAGGCGGCCGGATGATCGCTGCCTCCCCCCGGGTAACCGGCGGGAGGGGGAGGAAAGTCCGAACTCCGCAGGGCAGTGTGCCGGATAACGTCCGGGACGGCCGCTTCAAGGCGGCTGGACGGCCAGTGCAACAGAAAGGATACCGCCCCCGCGGCGCAAGCTGCGGAGGTAAGGGTGAAAGGGTGCGGTAAGAGCGCACCGCGCGGCCAGTAATGGACGCGGCACGGTAAACCCCACACGGAGCAAGACCAAATAGGCAGGAAACGGTTCGCTACTACCCAGGCGGCCGAGCGTGCCGGCCCGGTGCGCCAAGGCGGGTGGAGCCGCGCGAGCGGCAGCCGGAACTTGCGGGTAGGTTGCTGGAGCCTGTCAGTAATGGCAGGCCTAGAGGAATGATCATCTAAAACAGAATTCGGCTTACGGGCCGCCTGCACTTTTCTGTTGTTGACGCTGTGATGCATGAGGCGATGCCATCTCGAACTGCGCTACGGGTTGCCCTGCGCCGGGCGGCGCACCAGCTGTATGACGCACCGCCGCGAGTGCTGGATGACCCGCTGGCGGTGACGATCCTGGGCAGGGAGTACGCCTCGGAGGTGCAGCGGACGCGGTTCAAGCTGGGCAAACCACACTCCGTGGCGCTGCGGGCGTTTCTGGTGGCGCGCAGCCGCTACGCCGAGGACCAGCTGGCGTTTGCGGTGAGCCCGGAGCGGCTGCAGCCGGTGGTGCAGTATGTGCTGCTGGGTGCGGGGCTGGACACCTTTGGTTATCGGAACCCATACCCGCAGGTTGAGGTGGTCGAGGTGGACCATCCGGCGACCCAGGCCTGGAAGCAGACGCTGCTGGCGGAGGCTGGTATCGAAGCACCGGTGAACCTGACCTATGTTCCGGTGGACTTTGAGCATCGTACGCTGGCGGAGGCGCTGGAGGAGGCGGGCATCTCGCGCCGGAGGCCGACGCTGTTTGCGTGGCTGGGAGTGGTGCCGTACCTGACGCACGAGGCCTTTGCGGCGACTCTGGATTTGATTGCGAGCTTTGCGGGGGGCTCCGGGGTGGTGCTGGACTACAGCCAGCCACGCGAGGTGCTGCCGCACTTTGAGCAGCTGGCACACGACTCCCTTGCGGCGCGGGTTCGGCAGGCAGGCGAGCCGTTCCAGTTGTTTCTGACGCCCGAGCAGGCAAGGGCGGCGCTGCACCGGTTCTCTGCGATAGAAGACCTGGGCACGGCCGAGCTGAATGCTCGCTACTTTCGGGACAGGGACGACCTGCTGGCGGCACAGGGCACGGCTGCCAGGCTGCTGAGCGCGTGGCTGTGAGCGGCCAGGCCCAGTGAGCTAGGCCTTGCGCAGCTTGCGACGCACCCAGAGGGTGCCAAGGTAGGCCAGGGAGGCCAGAAGCACCAGGAGACCGAGAGGAACGCCGACCAGGCGGTAGCTGGCCGCGTAGTCCGCGTTGGCATGGGTGGTGGAGTTGAAGGCCAGGATACCTACGATGCCGAGGAAAGTGCCAGCAAAGAAGGCGATGAAGCCGAGTGCGGCCGAGGTGAGCAGGGTGCCGAACCAGCCGTAGTCCCCAATGGGGATGCCGAAGAACGTCGTTTGCGAGGGCGGTGCCGCGCTTTCCTGCCGAAATTCGTTGCTCATACCCATTAGAATACTGCTTTATGGCTGAGAGTGTTCCAACCACGCTGGTGGCAGCGCAGCAGGTAGCCCAGCAGGCTTGCCATCTGCGAGCCCCGAACGGAATTGCGTATGCGATCTATGGCGAGGGCACGCCGCCGACGCTGGAGATTGAGCGGCTGGTGCAAGCCGTTCCGCGCACAATAGCCGCGGCACTGGCACGCAAGGTGTACTTCTTTGTCCCGCTGGTGATGTCGGACGATGCATCGCAGGGGCAAGGACTGCGGCGCAGCGAGCCGGTGATGGTGGCGGCGGCCTATGCCGCGGAGCTGACGGAGGTGGCGATCTGCCATCGGAACGTTACGCTGGAGGCGGGCGATGGGGTGTTTATCTCATCGCGGCTGCTGAGTGACCGGTTTGCGCTGGCGTTTGAGTTTTTCATCAATGTGGGGCACGCGTTTGTGGATGCGATTGGGGTGCCGACGAGCTTTGCGGAGCTGGCCTGGGCCCAGGTCGTGAGCGACGTTCGGGGCGAGACCAGCCAGGACGCCTGGGAGAGCCGGAACCTGGCGCTGGCCACAGGGCCGGTGGATGGGAAGCCGCGCATTGATGAGCGGGCGAAGACGAGCTACCTGGAGTCTGCGTTCTCTGACGCGCTGGCGATCTATCTGCTGTCGCTGGCGGTGGACTTTGACTACGCCGAGCTGCGGGAGCGGGAGTATCCGCTGCTGGCACCGCAGGCGCTGGCGGAGCGACTGCGCCTGGTGGCGAAGTTGTTCCACCCGAACCCCGGGTACGAGTTCGCGATACGGTACCGACGGCGGGCGTGACGGGTGCCCGGGCGAGGGTCTAGTTGGTGATGATGCCCATGGCCCAGATGGCACACCCGATGGCGACAAGATCCTCTGCGGCGGCCACGGGCCAATCGTTGCAGCGCAGGCGCTGGACGACCTCGCGACGGACGACAAAGCCGGTGAAGGCTCCGATGATGGCGCCAATGACGCCGAGGATGAGCCCCTCTACGGAGGAGCGGCCCAGCACGGCACCGATGATGGCGCCGATGAGCCCGCCGAAGCAGACGCGCGCGAAGAGCGGGCCGGGGTCGATGCGGTTGGGCACCCAGGGCATCTTGTCGGCGTAGAGCTCGCCCAGGGCGAGCAGGGTGAAGACGATGGGGGTGACGAGCTTGCCGGTCCAGAAGGCCCACGTGTCCTGAACATCCAGGTTGCCGGAGTAGGCAAACCAGCAGAGCACGGCCATGGCCGTCATGGTTCGCAGGCCGGTGACCGCACCCAACACGGGGATTGCGACAAGCCAGGTTAGGACTGCTGTTGCCATGAACCACTCCCTGCGAACAAGCGATGCGGCGGTAACTCCGGAGCGTACCGAAACGACGCTCTGAGCGTACACGCGTGCGCTGGTTTGCGCACCTTGGATTGTAGGATGATCTTCCTGCCGCCGGGGTTAACCAACGCGGCGCAGCGGCAGAGGCCCGAGGGCATGCCGGCTGAGCCGGGGTACAGTCACAACCAGAGCTGAAGCGGGTGTCGTGGTGCTATGCCTGGCGGAGGTAGCTGTAGAGTGGGAAGCGCTCGGCGAGCTCCGCAACCTGGTGGCGCAGCTGCCGGAGCCTGGCCTCGTCGTTGCGGTTGTCGAGCGCGCTGACGATCCAGGAGGCGATCTGCTTCATCTCCGGCTCCTTCATGCCACGGGTGGTGAGCGCGGGGGTGCCGATGCGGATGCCGCTGGGCTTCATGGGCGGGTTGGTGTCGTAGGGGATGGCGTTTTTGTTGACCGTGATGCCGGCGGCACCCAGTGCGGCCTCGGCCTCTGAGCCGAGCATGCCCTTCTGGAAGACATCGACGAGCAGGACGTGGGTGTCCGTACCGCCAGAGATGATGCGGTATCCCTCAGCGGCGATGGAGTCTGCGAGCACCTTGGCATTGGCGACGACCTGGTGGGCGTAGGTGGCAAACTCCGGCTGGAGCGCCTCGCCGAAGGCGACGGCCTTGGCAGCGACGATGTGCATGAGGGGGCCGCCCTGCTGGCCGGGGAAGACGCTGCGGTCGATGCTGGCGGCGAACTCCTGCTTGCAGAGGATGAGACCGGCGCGGGGCCCACGCAGAGTCTTGTGGGTGGTGGTGGTGACGACGTGGGCGTAGGGCACCGGCGAGGGATGCGCACCGCCGGCGACCAGGCCAGCGAAGTGAGCCATGTCGATGAAGAGGTAGGCACCGACCTTGTCCGCGATGGCGCGGAGGCGCTTGAAGTCAAACTGGCGCGGATAGGCGCTGCCGCCGCCGATAATGACGCGGGGCTTCTCGCGGACAGCGGTGGCCTCGAGTTCGTCATAGTCCACGGTCTCCGTGTCTTTGCGGACCTGGTAGCCGACGATGCGGTAGAGCTTGCCGGAGAAGTTGAGCTTGTGCCCGTGGGTGAGGTGACCGCCGTGGGCGAGGTCCAGGCCGAGGACGGTGTCTCCGGGGGAGCAGAGCGTCATATAAGCGGCGGCGTTGGCCTGCGAGCCGGAGTGGGGCTGCACGTTGGCGTGGTCTGCGCCGAAGAGCTGCTTGGCGCGGTCGCGGGCGATGTTCTCCACGACGTCGGCATACTCGCAACCGCCGTAGTAGCGCTTGCCCGGGTAGCCCTCGGCGTACTTGTTGGTAAAGACGCTGCCTGCGGCTTCGAGCACGGCGCGGCTGACGAAGTTCTCTGAGGCGATCATCTCCAGGCCCTCGTGCTGGCGGAGAATCTCGTTTTGAATCTGCGCCGCTACTTCAGGGTCGGCAGCGGCAAGGCTCGCGTTGGAATCGATGGGCATACGGCTATTTTATCCTCGGATGCGGTTCGCGTACGGGGGGACCGGCTCCGCTCCAGTGTAACGGGAGACCGGGTTTGTTTCTGGGGTGGAAGCGAGCTAGGCCGAGCGGTTGGCGCGAAACTCCTGGGCCAGATGCCGAAAGGACTGGTAGACGAAGGACCCCAGGTACCAGCCGTCGAGGTACTTGTACGGAGTTTCGCCGGTGGTGTAGTGGCCGCAGGGCAGGACTTTGGAGACGTAGTCGATGCGGTGACGGTCGAAGTTGGCCAGCACGTCGAGCGAGAACTCCAGCGGGAAGGTGAGGTCGTAGCGGGCGTGGACGACGAGGACGCGGCGGGGGTCTGCGGCGAAGCGCTGCATGTAGGACATGGGGCTGATGCTGGTGAAGAGCTGGCGGACGACGTCCTGGGAGAGGCCTTGCTGCTCGAGCGCGGCGCGGACGTGGCGGGTGCTTTGGCCTGCCCAGACGACGTCTCCGAACCAGGTGGAGGCGTGGTTGAAGGCGCAGACGCGCAGGCGAGGGTCATGGGCGGCGGCAATGAAGGCGTAACAACTGCCCAGGCTGGTGCCGAGGATGCCGAACTGCTGGTAGCCCTGCTGCTGGAGCCAGTCGAGGCAGCTGCGAATGTCGGTAACGGCCTGGCGGCAGCTGGCGATGGTGCGGCCGATGTTGGAGCTGACGGCGTAGTCCGAGCGCTCCAGCTCGGCCGGGCGGCGGATGTCGTGGTAGGGCTTGGAGAGGCGCAGGGCAGAGACGCCGAAGCGGTTGAAGATCTCGCAGAGTGCGTTGTGGCTGAAGGCGTCAGCGTTCCACTGCGGCATGACGAGGATGGCCTGGCGGGGTGCGCCGTTGCGGCCGGAGTTGGGTGCCGGATACCAGCGGGCGTTGACCTGATCGTTCTCCGGGTAGGGGGTGCGGACGGGCGAGGTGAAGCGGAGGAACTCGGCCTGATCGAGCTCGCCGACGGCGGCCTGGAGCTTGAGCTCTGCGTCCTGCGCGAGGGTCTCCGGGCGGACGTTGGTGGGGAAGAGCTGGGGATGGCGGCGCTCCAGGGTGAAGTCCGTGGGTGTCTGGTAGCCGAAGAACTCGCCGGAACGCTGGACGATGGCCTGGTTGCAGGCGATGAGCTGCTGGAGGGGTTCGGTGGTCTCCAGGGTGGCGCGGAGGTCAAAGTGTTGCAGCCAGTCAAAGCCCCACTCGAGCGGGCGGACGATGCGATTCGTATCGCGGGTGGTGAGGGCCGTCTCCCAGGCGTACATCCACTTCGCATACAGATTGGAGAGCATTAAGTTGAGTGTAGCAAGAGGGTTGGGGCGGGGTTAGAGCTCTGCCTGGATGAGGCAGACGCGGCCGATGATGGCCTGGGTGGGGGATTCGCCGGGCGGGACGGGCAGCAGCTGCACGGGAGCATCCAGGGCGTGGGGGCGGAGGATGAGGTGGTTGTCCGAGAGCTCGAGGTGGCGGATGAGCAGGGCCTTGCCGTTGCGCACGGCGTAGAGGGTGGGGGTATGGGGGCGGTACTGGGCGAGCGAGCGGTAGTGGCGATCGAGGACGAGGATGGCACCGGGGGTGAGGAGCGGGGCCATGGCGGCAGCCTGGTCTGAACCGAGGCGGATGGCGACGAAGCGCTGCCAGGAGGCGTGCGGGGCGCTGGAGCGGGCGCGGTTGTCGTAGAGGCGCGAGGCGGCGAGGCTGAGGGTCTCGATGGCGGCGGTGCGGGGGATGCGTGGCTCGTCCATGGCGACGGAGGGAGCGACGACGGGGACGAGCTCGATTGCGTTGCCGGCAGCCGCCTCAGGATGCGCGTCCTGCGCGGCGGCGATCTGGAGGGGGAGCAGGTCTTCGATGGCGAGGCTCTGGGAGGCGAGGACGCGATCGAGGCCCTCGAGGGAGAGGGCGCGGCGGGCGTTGAGGAAGTTGGAGACATGGGCCTGCTGAAAGCCGGTCTGTCGGGCGATCTGGCTGCCGGTGAGGATGCCACGCTCGATGCGGCGAAGGAGCTCCAGACGGAGCTGCTCGCGAAGATCCTGGAAGTTCACGGTGGGGCCTCCTCGCCGACGCGTGTATAGCGTGGCGTTTAGCGAATATACGGCGAAGTATTCACTCTATGCAATACATTCTTACGTTAACTGATTGGAAAACATAGAGAAAAACCAGGCTGAGGGTTGAGGAAAGTTAGCGGTTGACATCAGCATTGTTCAAAGCTATAACCGTGAAACTTTCCCCTGAGCGGTAGGGCGGGCGGTATGGGCTTCCCCAAGACGAGATCGTCTTAGGCCCGGCCGTTGGCGGCGTTGCCAGGCTCCGGGGTGGTGGTGCGATTTCCCAAGGTAGGACAAGCAAAACCGACAACCAGAACGAAGCATGACTGGGATGGCGACGGGCCGCAGAGCGCCGCGCCACCTGGGGCTGTTGCTTCCCAGAAGACTTGAGCGAGCCCATTCGACCGCGGATAAGCCGAGGCTCGTCAAGGAGCAGTATGCCTTGAAAGGGAACACAATGAACTACTTGCGCTTGGATTTGAAGGTATGTGAAGGGTGCGGTGCTCTGTGGTTTCGCGCAGAAGCCGTGACGGAGAAGTACTGCAAGCGTTGTTCGCAGGTGTTGTCGACCTTTCCTCCCCCAAGGAAGCGTCACGCGGGAGGCCGACAGCCCCGGCTACGCCGCGCGACGGGAGGGTGTGGAAGTTGGCAGGCGGAAGCGAACGGGGGTGCACGATGAGCGCGGTGGCGGCCGTAGTGCCGATGCTATGGGGTCTGGCGGCGGAGCGGCCGCGAGGCCAGAGGCGGCCCCCGATGCGGGCGCGTTGCAGTGGGGGGCCGATGCGCTGGGAGGAGCGGCGCATGGGCATGGAGGCCTACCGGCAGTACACGGAGGCATTGCTGCGGCGGTATACGACGATGTCGCTGGAGGTGGGGCGTACGCCCTCGTTGCTGGGCCGGGAGTTGTTTCGCGGGAAGGTGACGACGTACCGGGTGCGGAGCTTTGATGACGTGGTGATCTTTGTCCACGACGTGGAGCGATGCGTGGAGCGACTGGAGCAGGGGCAGCAGGATGTGCTGCGTCGGCTGGCGGTGGAGGAGTACACGCTGCACGAGGCGGCGAAGATGCTGCAGCTGGGTGTGAGCACGGTGATTCGGCGGTATGGCCGGGCGCTGGACGCACTGAGTGCGATCTTTCTGGAGGTGAAGCTGCTGGAGCCGCTGCTGACGTGTCAAGAGGACGACGAGGAGGAGGAGCGTCTAAGCTGTTGAATCCACGGATCAACCGGGCGCAGGCCTGGTGAACAACGAGTTGCTGGCAGGTTGGTAGGCTTAAGAAGTACGGCAACGAACAGACGAAGCCAGACGGGAGGGCACCTTTACGGGGGTGTTCTCCCGTTTTGCTTTGGAGGGACGAATGACACAACCGAAGGGGCGGCCGACCGGGGCAGGCAGGGGAGCGAAGGCAACCAGGCCGGAGACGCGCGCGCGGCCGGCGCGAGCGGCTCCAAGGCCGAAGCAGTGCAGGACGTACACGCGCAAGCGTATGGCGGAGGCGCTGCCGGAGATCGTTGACACGTTTCTGGAGTTGGCGAAGCAAGGCAGTGTTGCCCATACGAAGACGCTGGCGAACCTGGGAGGGCTGGACAAGACCGAGGTGGCGACGGAGCCCGCGCGACGACGGCGGAGCGTAGCCGGTGCGCTGCTGGAGGCGCTACGGCCGGGTACAGCTGCGGGGCAGGAGGTGGACCCGGACGGGACCATCGCGCAGGACGAGGACGAGACGCAGTTGGAGGACTGATGGTACGTGCAGAGTGGCGAGACGTTGGGCGAACGGACACTGGATGGCAGAGCGAAGGAGGCCGCAGAGGCGAGGGCCAGCAGGAGATGTTGTGGGGGCAGAGGCCGACGCAGCTGCGCGCCATGGCGGTGGAGTTTCCGCAGGTGCATGGACACCCGAACCGGCTGCCGTTTGAAGGGGTGCTGACGCTGGTGGATATTGCCAGCGACAAGGCTCCGAGCGGATCTCGCGGGCACCGGGTGCTGCTGACGCGGGCCGCGGTGGAGGCTGCACTGCCGAGTCTGCTGGGGATGGCGGTGGACTACAAGGCGGGCTGGGATGGGCACGATGCACGGCAGAAGTGCGGCATTATCACCAGCGCGGAGGTGGACGGCCAACGCCTGGTGGTTGGGGGCTATCTGTTTGCGCGGGACTTTCCGGAGCTGGAGGCGAAGGTGCAGACCGAGGGCCTGATGGGCATGAGCTATGAGCTGGCCGATGCTCACGTGGCTGATATGGGCGCTGCGGTGTGGACGCTGACGCGAGCGACCTTTACCGGAGCGGCGATTCTGCTGCGCGAGAAAGCGGCGTACCGGAGTACGAGCTTCCGCCTGAAGCGGCCGGTGCAGGCCGCCGCGGCAGAGACGGTTCGCCAGGCGCTGCGTCGCGCGTAGGCGACAGCAAGGACGCGTGGCGAGGACAACGAAGGAAGGAAATCAACGAGGAGAGACGATGACATTTACTGGAGTATTGCAGCGGCTGGGTCGAGACTTCAGCAAGGGCCTGGCATGGGCGGTGCAGTATGCGATTCCTGTGGAGCGGCTGGTAGCGCTGCTGTTTCCGGCGGCGGGGCCGGCGGCGAAGACGGTGGCCGATGCGACCATGCTGATTCAGAACGCGGTGATTGCTGTGGAGCAGAAGTACGCTGCGGCAGGCGTACAGAGCGGCACGGGTGCGCAGAAGCTGGCCGAGGTTGTAACGCTTTCAGGCCAGGCCGTGAACACCCTGCTGGCGCAGGCTGGTGTGGAACCGAATAGCGCCTATGTGAGCAACCTGATCTCGGCGGTGGTGGCGATTCTGAACGCCCAGAGCATGCCGGCAGCGCCAGCCACAAGCGCTGCGGCCGCCCCGACGGCGTAGACCAGGATGAGCACAACAGGACAGGGAGGAACGACGATGGAGCTGGAGAAGAACGAGGGTTGGAACGCAGAGCTGCTGGGCGCAACCGCAGAGCGACTGAGCGCGGCAGCAGGCTTGCTGGAGCGGGCTGTGCAGGAGCTGGTGGAGCGACAGAACCTGCTGGCCGAGAGCACCGAGGCGAGCCTGGGACGGCTGGTAGCAACGGTGGAGAGTCGCCGTGAGACCGAGCTGGAGCAGAAGTTGACCGCAATGGAAGCGGAGCTGGCAGCGGTGCGGGCTTCTGTAACTGTTCCGGTTGCTCATGGACGAAAGACGCAGGCCGCGGTGCCGGGACTGCAGGCCAAAGACGCAGTTGGTGCGGCCGGCGTGGAGATGGGTGCGCTGGATGCAGCGCTGAGCAGCCTGAGCATGGAGCAGCGATTTGCCGTGAAGGCGCAGCTGCTGCGTGCGGGCCTGGTGGGCTAGCGACAGGGGCACACCAGCAACAGAGTGGGTGGCGAAGGGCAAGGGGTGCGGAGCAATCCGCACCCCGCAACTTTTTGGGAGAAGAGAATGAACGCGAAGTTTACCGACATCAACGCGACGGCTGACTACATTGGACCCGGCGCTATTGAAGTGCCGCTGTATCAGACAGAGATTACCGACCTGGTGCAGCGTCGAGGCGTGTTTGGCCGACGCATCAAGCAGGTGCCTGCGACGGGTCATCCGTCGCGCTACTTTGAGGAGACGGGTATTCCTTCGCCCTCGGCGGCATCGGGCTTTGTGGATCCGCGGAACATTGTGGCTCCGCTAGTGAGCCCGACGCGCGTGGAGCGCAGTGTGCCGCTGAAGGCGCTGGTGGCACAGATCAACTACAACCTGTTTGACCTGGAGCTGGGCAAGCAGCAGAGCCAGTTTGCGTATCTGCAGGCGAAGGACCTGGCCGACACGGTGGACGGTGTGCTGCGCACGCATGATGTGGCCCTGTGGAACGGCACAGACACGAGCCTGAGCGCTCCGACCACGATGCAGTACTTTGGCGCGGCGGGCCAGATTGCCGCGGGCGGCAACACGGTGACGATTGGCACGAGCCAGAGCATTGTGGACGGCTTCAAGTCGACGATTGCGCAGATGGTGGCCAACAGCTCCTACGCGGTGCGGCCGACGGCAATCTATGCAAATCCGGTGCTGCTGGATCTGATTGATCGCGAGATGAAGACGGAGTTCAACGTGGTGTTGAACACGAAGGAGATTGCGGCTGGACTCTCGGTGAAGACGCTGTCGACGCAGGCGGGCGAGATTCCGCTGATTCCGGAGTGGACGCTGGGTTACACGGGCACACCGGGCTCGGGCTCTGCGGTGCTGCCGGCATACATCGTGACGGAGGACCTGATTGAGTACCACTGGCTGAGTGATGCGAATCCACGCATCTTCCAGCTGGGTGTTCCGGGCTCGCTGGCGTCGCAGTATGTGGTGGTGAAGTTTGGCGGTCTGGTGGTGAAGGGCGCGAACTACGCGCATTACCAGGTGCTGGTGGATCGCTAGGCCTTGCGGCCGGGGTGATGGAGCGTGAAGGCTCCGCACCCCGGCTGGGTGTTGCAGGTCTTGTAGCCATGATGGTTACAGAAAAAGGAGGAGCGATGGGGTATTTGTTACCGGCGGAGTATGTCGCGTATGGGTTGAGCTCCGGGACGACGGATGACTGGGTGGCGATGGCTTCTTCGCTGATGGAGGCCTATTGCAGGCGGCCGAGCCTGATGGTGACGCAGTACACGGAGCGCATGCGGCTGACCGCAGGGGCGCAGACGGTACGACTGAGCTATGGGCCACTGAATGCGGCGACGGGAGCAAGCAGTGCGCTGGTGGCCGTGCAGGTTCGCTATGGAAGGCCGCGCCGCGGCGAGCTGCCGGATCCGTTTCGAGAGCAGATTGCGTGGGCCTTCAGCGTGCCGGGCAGCTGGGCTGCGCTGGATGTGACGACGGTGGATGTGAATGCACAGACCGGCGAGCTGACGTTTCCCTATAACTTTCTGGCCGTGAACTACAACGAGGTGGAGGTGACGTACACGGCCGGGTTGGTGACGGTGCCTGTGTCGTTGAAGGTGGCGTGCGCGCAGATTGTGAAGAATGCCCAGGCGACGCCGGCACTGAATGTGAAGGCCAGCCGGATGGACACGCTGCAGATGGAGTACTTCAGCGGCCAGCTGATTGACCCACAGGTGGAGCGGTTGCTGCGGCCTTACGTGGCAGAGAGGCTGGGCTGAGCGATGAGCCAGGGCGGATGGGCAGCGGGTGCAGCGCGGCGCGCGGCAGACGCGCTGCTGTGGAAGGCGGGCGGGCGCAGCGTGGTGCTGCGACTGGCCGCGCCCGGGATGGCGGCAGATGCGACAGAGCAACTGGGGCTGGCCGTGCCTGGGTATCAGGACGTAGTGGTCGAGCCGGCGGTCTTCCGGAGGGCGCGCGCGAGGGTGACTCCGGAGAAGGTGACGCGATGGGAGATGTTGCTCTCGGCGAGCGGAGTGGAGATGGCGCTGGCACCAACGGGCTTTGTGGCGGCGAGCGCGATCTTTGCGCAGGCCTATGGGGTGCTGGTGGATGGAACGCTGCTGGCGGTGGAGTCGGTGACGGAGTCGGAGGTTGGCGGGTTGCCGTATGTGTATCGGCTGCTGGTGCGTCAACCGCTGGCGGAGCGGGTGTAGCGGAGGGAGTCAGGAGGCGACGATGCAGAATGCGCGGGACACGTTCTATATGACGATGCGCGACAGACTTGCGGTATTGAATCCGGCGCGAACGATCGTGGTTCGCGGGGTGACGCGTCCGGGTTTGCTGGTGGTGGAGAACGAACTGGCGAGCGAGGTTGAGCTGGTAGATACGTTCTGCCTGCACTGGAGCTTGCTGAAGACCGATGCGCGAGCGGTGCTGCCGCTGGTGAGCGCGGAGTGTGTGATCCACTATGCGACCGACGGCAGCAGCGGGAGTGGCGGGATGGATCGTGGCCGGTTGCTGGCAGGCATGGATGGAGAGCTGCTGGCAGCCGTGAGCAGCGCGCCGCAGCATGCGCCGAAGCAGAACTACACGAGCGACGTGGCGGGAGGCAGCCCGACCGCAATGCTGACCAATATCTGGTGGAGCGACGTGACGTTTAGCCCCGTGGTGGCAGACGGCGAGAGGCTGCGTCGGACGGCGACGGTGACGGTGATGAGCTACCAGGAAGCGGGAGAGCTATGAGCACGACAGCGATGGCAGTGGCACAGCTGACGCCGGTGTGGCGACGAGTGCGCGCATACTTTGCGCCGGTCAATCGGGCGACGGGAGCGGCGGTGTTGTTTGATCCTGCGCAGGCGGGATGGTTTGCGGTGGATGCGCCAGCGGCGCCGTGGGTAGACCTGGGCTGGTGCACGCACTGGGCACGGAAGAGTGAGACGAAGGTGGTAGCGGTGCGCGGCGGAGCACCTGCGATGACGCAGATGCAGGCGCGAAGCGAGATTGAGGCGACGCTGACGCTGGAGTTTGCAAGTTGGGGCAAGCTGCAGCTGGCAGTGGCCTCTGGCTCGCAGCAGATGAACCTGCTGGCGACCGCGGCGGGCGCGGCAGCCGGTGGCAGTGGCGGGCTGGCGGCAAGCGCCACGCCGCTGCAAAGCGGTTCGACAGCAACCACGTTGCAAGTAGGCAGCGCTGCGAGCAGCTACGCGCCCGGTAGCTGGGTGGTGGTGGATGTGGACTACACGGGCCAGACCGGTTACGTGGGCGCGGGCATCAGCGGCGCGTATGTTCGGCAGGCTGCGGATGTGAACAGCGATGTGAACTACATCCGGCGTGTCTCCTTGAATGTGGCGCAGGTTGCGGCGGTGAGTGGTGGTGCGTTGCAGTTGCAGACGCCGCTGCCGGCGGGGGCTCCGACAGCAGGGATGCAGGTATGCGCGGTAACGGGGTTTGTTGATCGCGAGGGTGGCAACTACTTCCAGGAGTGGTCAGGGCTGTTCTGCCTGGAGGGCGAGCAGGGTGATCGCGTGCTCTTTCACTATCCACGGCTGCAGAGCATGAGTGGCTCTGCGGAAGCGGGCGAGGTGCTGGCAGGGCCACTGACGCAGATGAAGCTGGCTGCCCAGCTTCGTGCGCTGCCCGTAACGGATGCGAGCGATGGAGCGCAGGTTGTGTGCTTCCGCAGCTACCTGCCGAAGCCCTAGGCGCGAGACAGACGAGATAAGGAGAGAACGATGGTGAGGATGATTCGACGAGGGATGCTGGCAGGGGCGTTGCTGTTGCTGCCGATGCTGGCAGCGCGTGTGCCGCGCGTGACGGCAGCACAGCTCAGCAGCGGCCAGGCTGCTGCAACAACACAGGTGAGTGACACGGTGTACTTTGCGAATGGCACACCGGCAAGTGGGACGGTGCTGATCAGCTGGAATGCGTTCACCTCACCCAGCGGGCTGAGCATACCGGCAGGCAGCACGTCGGTAACGCTGGCGGCGAATGGAGGCTTGAGCGTGGCGCTGGTGCCGAACGCGGGAGCGTCGCCGGTGGGCAGCTACTACACCGTGGTGTATCACCTGAGCGATGGGACGGTGACACGAGAGTATTGGGTGATTCCTGCGAGCGGCACTGCTGTGAGCCTGAACGCGATACGCAGCTCGGTGCTGCCGACCACGGTAGCGATGCAGACGGTGAGCAAGGCCTATGTGGATACGGCGATTGCGGCTGCGGTAACGGGGCATCCGCTGGCTACGACCTCGCCCTATGTGCTGGTGGCGGGCGACACCATGACCGGACCGCTGGTGCTGCCGGGCGACCCCACGGCACCGCTGCAGGCCGCGGACAAGAACTACGTGGACAACAGCACGGCCGGCGTGACCAGTGGCCTGGCACAAAAGGTGAGCACGGTTCCTGCAGCGACCCAGGTGGTGACGCAGCCCACCGGGACGCAGCTGGATGTGAACCTGCTGAACGGGGCGGAGTACGCGAGCCGGTACGTGGCAGGACGAGGCAACAACGGAATTGCCAACGCGGTGGCAAGCCCGGACTGTGCCAACGGCTGCGAGATTGTTGCCGACCCAGGCTATAGCGGCTCCAACGAGCTGTACCAGACCGCAGCGCTGCCTAGCGGCACGACTGGCGGCACGCACCTGCAGGATGACCGCAACGGCGAGCGGAGAGACAGCTACTTCAACCCCACGGATCTGCTGCAGAGTGGCGCGGATGCGGGCCAGGTGATTGATGTGGCCTCGACGCGATCGGCGGCCAGTGTCTTTCAACGCACCAGTGCACTGGCACCGGCCTCAGTGGGTCTGCTGATCACCCACGAGGGACTTGCGGGTGGATCCAATCTTTTTCCTGAGAGCATTGAGCCCAGTGTGCCCTACTTCAAGAGTTCGTACAGTGCGCTCTCCGTGATTGGTACGTACAACACGCTGGGCCAGCATGTGTTGAATCCACGCTCGGTGAGTTGCTATGGCGTAGGGGATTGTCTGGTTGGCTCACAGTCGCTAACAGCATCAGGCGGCTTCCGCGATTCGGCAGACGAAGGCGCGCATCCGTTTGACCTGCAGATCCAGGAGGACAGCAACGTCTTCCAGGGTACGTGCACCACGGGATGCAGCGCGGGCTCCACCTCGCTGAACATTACGCCTACCTCAGCGCCGGGCACACAGGGCGAAGGACGCTACCTGATCGACAAGAACCCGGCTGGCGTGCTGACGGCTGGTTCACTGACGGGCAGCAGCACGGGTGTCCCCGGGCCAGGTGCGGTCTTCACCGGCACCTCGTTCCCGGTGAGCGTCTTCCTGCAGACAGCGCAGACGCTGCCCAGCCAGGCCAATAATATTGCGCCCGGTCTGGTTACCTTTGCGATTGCCGCCAGTGGGTTGCCCACCGGATTTGTGGGCAGCACGAGTGCGCTGCCTGCCAGCAGCGGTGTCGCGTGTGTGGCCGATGTGCCGAATGTGTATGCACCCACGAACTTTGAGATGGCCACCTACACCGTGGTGGACAGTACTCATCTGCAGATGACTCTGAACAAACCCCATGCGACAGGTGCCACGATTGCCGTGGGCGGCTTATGCGGCTACGGCCTGGAGCAGACGGTGGATACCTCGCAGGGCATACGCCAGGTATTCCCTGTGATTGGGTCGTACTCGGCGAACGGGCTGTACTACGCAGGGCACCTGACCCCTGTGGTTGGCCAGAACTTCACGACCAGCGGCTACTTCAGCACCAGTCTGCCGATTGCATCGATCGCACGCAGTGGCAACGTGGTAACGCTGACGACAGCTGGCAACTTTCCTGTGGACCTGAATGGCTTGTCGCTGACGGTGGCGGGCGTGAGCGACTCCACGTATAACGGCACGTTTGCCGTAACGACGACTGGCCCAAACAGCCTGACCTACACAGCAACCGGAGCCAACGGGAGCAGCAGTGGTGGAACGCTCGCGATGACAACGGGTGGATATGCGCTGTACCCCATGGCTGAGGTACTGGGCGTCTTCAACGCGGCAACGGCGAAGGTTGACGGCCTGATGACGTTGGCACCGAATACGGTGCACTGGGCTGCGAACGATCCGGTGGAGGAGCCGCACTACTTCCAGGAGAGCGTGACTGCTGACACCGAGTTTGTGACGCAGGTGACGCCGCGGCCCTCTGTGCTGATCCGCGCCGGGGTACAGTACCAGGGCAATGTAGGGGCCGGCATGATTGGCTGGACGGTGAAGAACGCTGCACCGCTGACCAACTACTTTGGCCATGGCGGCACGCACGCCGTACCGAACATTGCGTATGAGGCGACGGGCGCGTGGCAACGCACGTTTAGCGGACAGGCGGGCGACCAGGCGGCGTTTGCGCTGCACTGCAACTCCCACGGCTGCGGCAGCTGGAACTCTGGCTACAACCTGTTTGAGCTGGATAGCAACGTCGGCGTGGATACGGTGACGTACCAGCCGCAGACGAGCACGTTGACCTATACCCTGCGCGGCACCGCCTACACCCTGACGCCGCAGAGCATGACTGCGGGCGTGGTGAATGCGACGACGCTGAATGCGACGACGATTAACGCGGGCACGGTGACGGGCACGATCAGTGCAAGCTCACTGCCTGTCTTCGGAGCCTCGGGAGCGGGTCACGCAGCGGGTGTTGTGCCTGACCCCGGTGCAACGGCCGGCAACACGCGCTACCTGCGCGAGGATGGTACGTGGAGCGCGCCTGCGGGCGGAGCGACGGGCTCCGGCGTTGGCAAGCTGCCGACGGGCGCGATGGCTGACTACAACTTTCTGCAAGGCAGCGGCACGGTGCTGGCAGACAACAGTGGCAATGGAAACAACGGGACGCTGAGCAGCGGCACGCTTGCGCCTACCTGGACGCCGACCGGACTGGCGTTTAGCGGGCTGCAGAGTGTGCAACTGCCGGCAGCGCTGAACACGGCACAGACCTTCTGCGCGGCCGCATACATAACGCCGCTTGGGAATGGCACGGTGCCCACCAACCAGTATCCAGTGCTGGTGTCGAGCAGTCTGGGCGGCAATGGCGTGAACCTGATGTACGCCAAGAATGGCGCGGGTTATTTGTATGCCTTTGCTCCGGACATCTACGCCGGCAACCAGCATCGGCTGCAGTCGCCGAACCTGGTGAGCGGGTTCCATGTGCTGTGCTACGTGCTGGGCACGGGCTCGGGCAATCTGGATCACGCCTACGTGGATGGCAATGAGGTGAGCTACACCACGCAGAGCTGGTCGTATGGGCAGCAGAGCTCTGGCTACTACCTGCTGGGTTCGAGCGGCACCGGTCCGTTTACGGCATCAGGATTTACGGGCACGCTGTATCGGTTTGCCGCGTATCCTACGCAACTGACGGCCGCAATGGTGGCAGCCGTGAGTGGCGCGATGCAGGCCGATGTGGCCACGCGAGGCGTGCCGACTGCGCCGGTGCCGGTGACTCAGACGGTGCCGCTGCTGCTGGCCTCGGGCACCTCGATTACCAGCGCCGCCGGCTTGACGCCCTCCCAGTCCTGGGTGGCGAACCTAAGCCTGGTGAACCAGCCTGCCTACACGGTGGTGAACTCGGGAATCATAGGCATCACGGTGGATGCCATCAATGGCTCGGAGGCGAATCGCGCTGGCCCCTACTGCCGTAGCACGAGTGGTCCGTCTGTCTACGTCCTGCTGGGTGGCGACAACGACTTTGGCGTGTACTCCACGGCAACGGCAGCGAGCGTCTTTGGCTCGATCGCCGGGACGGTGCAGCAGATGAAGCAGGCAGGGTGCAAGGTGTTTGTGGGCACGATTCTGTCGCGTAGCGGCAACGGCGCGACGGGGGCGAGCTTTGACAGCTTCAAGGATGCGCTGGATCCGCTGATCTTGTCGCAGGCCAAGGCCGTAGGGGCAGATGGCGTGATCGACTTTGCAGCAAATCCGCTGCTGGGTGCTGACGGCGCCAACACCAACACCACCTACTTCCAGAGCGACCACACGCACCCGACGGCTGCTGGACAGCTGCTGCTGGCAAGTGCGGCGAACAATGCCCTGAACTATGCGTTCGGCTACAACGAGTCGAATCCGCATACTGTGGCGGCCTTGCCGTACAGCATGGCTGCCGGCGACGGAAGCGTAAGCCTGCAGGGCCTGGCCGGCAGCGGCACGCTGACGCTGCCCGACTGCACCGGCCAGAGCGGTGCCGTGTATCGGGTGGTGAACCCGCAGAGCACCTACACGGTGACGGTAGCACCGCTGAACAGTGGCCAGCCGATCAACGGGCTGAGCACAGTGACGGTGCCGGCGAATGGCACGTTGCAGCTGCGCGATGTGCCGAACCCGAAGAACGTCTCCGGCTGTCACTGGGAGATGTAGCCGCAGCCCCGGATGCCGTGGAGAACCTGCCACGGCGTCCGGGCGCGGTGGCGAAGTGGAGCAAGGCCGTGGGATGGAACACTCGAGCAAAGTACGATGCGATCGAAGAGCTGCTGGCGCTGGGCGCGGTGCTGGATGAGCGCCCGAAGCAGCTGCAGGGGCAGAGCGTGGCCATGTGGCTGGCCGGGGAGTTGCTGCGCGTCCGCGACCGGCAGGGACGCGAGCAGCCTTTGCTGGCGAACCCGATGCAGCAGCAGTATGAGGCGCGTCGCGGACGGCGAAACCTGGTGCTGAAGGCGCGACAGATGGGCATGACCACGTGGGCCGCAGGACGATTCTTTCTGAAGACGATCTGCGCGCGCGGCGTGCTGACCGTGCAGGTGGCCCACACGCGCGAGGCGGCGGAGAGCCTGTTTCGCATGGTGCAACGCTTCTGGGAGCAACTGCCGGAGGATCTGCAGCGAGGTGCGTTGCGACGCGGCCGAGCCAACCTGGGCCAGATGACGTTTCCGGAGCTGGACAGCGAGTTTCGCGTCGTAAGTGCGGCCGAGCATGGCGTGGGCCGGGGATTGACGATCCAGAACCTGCACGGCAGTGAGTTGAGCCGCTGGCCCGGCGATGCTGCCGAGACACTGGCCGGACTGCAGGCCGCGCTGGCACCCACGGCCGAGGTGGTGCTGGAGTCTACGGCGAACGGCGCGTATGGCTGCTTCTACGAGCAGTGGCAGTTGGCGGCCCAGGACGAGCAGGTGGTGCGGCACTTCTTCCCCTGGTGGCTGGAGCCGCAGTACGTGGCGGCCGCCGTGCAGACGGAGCTGCGCGACGAAGAGCGGACCCTGGTGGAGCGCCACGGCCTGAGCCTGGAGCAGATCGGATTTCGCCGTGGACTGGAGGCCACCTACCGCGGGCAACGCGCGCAGGAGTTTGCCGAGGACCCGGAGAGCTGCTTTCGCGCCACCGGAGCGTGCTGCTTTGACGTGCCGGTGCTGGAGCGACGACTGGTGGAGGCTCCGGAGCCCGTGGAGCGTCGAAGCGGCGGGGCGCTGCTGGTTTGGCTGCCGACCGTGCCAGGCAAGCAGTATGTGGTGGCGGTAGACACGGCGGGTGGCGGCAGCGAAGGCGACTTTGCCGTGGCACAGGTGGTGGAGCTGGCCAGCGGAGTGCAGTGCGCGGAGCTGCAACAGCGGCTGAGCCCGCTGGAGCTAGCCCGGGCAGTGGCAGGGCTGGCCCGCGAGTACAACCACGCGCTGGTGGCCGTGGAGCGCAACAACCACGGCGCGGCGGTGCTGGCCTACCTGGACAGCGTGCAGCGCTACACCCACGTGTACGCCAGCCAGGGCGTGGCCGGATGGCTGACAACGGCGGGGAACAAGCCAGCGATGATCAGCCGTCTGGGGGCACTGCTGGTGGAGGCCCCGTGGCTGTTGCAGAGCCGGCGGCTGCTGCGCGAGTGCCGCACCTACGTGAGCTGGCCCAACGGACGCACCGGCGCCGCCAGCGGCGCGCACGACGATTGCGTGATGGCCATGGCTGTGGCGCAGGCCGTGCGGCAGGAGCTGCTGGGCCGCTAGCGCGGGCCGGGTTGCGTGTATCCTGCTGGGACGGAGAGTTGTGTGGCCATCTTGGCAGTTCAGGCGATCCGCCGTATGCGAGGCGGAGCACAAAGTCAGTTGATGCTGGGTTCCGACGGCAAGCTCTGGGTCGTCAAGTTCCAGAACAACCCCCAGCACCTGCGGGTACTGGCGAATGAGCTGCTGGCGACGCGGCTGGCGGCTGCGGCCGGCCTGAGCGTGCCGGCCTGCGATGTGGTGGAAGTGACCGAGTGGCTGGTGAGCCACACCCCGGAGATGTGGCTGGAGCTGCAGCGTGGCGTGCGTCAGCCGTACGCGGCAGGGCTGCAGTTTGGCAGCCAGTTTGTCGGCGGCCTGATGCCCGGCCAGGTGGTGGACTACCTGCCCGAGGCGCAGCTGGCCGAGGTGCGCAACCTGGCAGAGTTTGCGGGGATGCTGTGCCTGGACAAGTGGACCGGCAACAGCAACGGTCGGCAGGCCGTGTTTGAGCGGCGCAGTCGCGAACGGCGCTACCGGGCCATGTTTGTGGATCAGGGCTTCTGCTTCAACGCCGGCGAGTGGACGTTTCCGGATACGCCGCTGCGTGGCGTGTACGCACGCAACCTCGTCTACACCGGTGTGACCGGGTGGAAGAGCTTTGAGCCCTGGCTGAGCAGGATGGAGGAGATGCCCGCGGAGACCCTGTGGTCCGTGGCCGAGGCGGTGCCTCCGGAGTGGTATGGCGGCGACGTGCGCGAGCTGGAGCAGCTGGTGGAGAAGCTTTTGCTGCGGCGGTCGAGAATCCGCGAGCTGGTGACTGCCTTTCGCGACTCCAGCCGCGCACCGTTCCCGAACTGGAACCACCGGTCGACAGCGGTCGTGCCGCAGCAGTTTCCAGAGCTGGAGCCGACGCGTAGATTTGTGATGTAGACGGTAACAAAAGGAATCGCTTGGAGCGAAGGAGAGGAGCGACGCTTGGACGGCCGGATTCCCTGTGAGTTCTTCCTGGTGCGCTATGTCCCGGACGTAGTGAAGGGAGAGTTTACCAACATTGGCGTGGTGCTGCGCGAGGCCGCCGCAGGGGGACGCACCCTGGTGCGCTTTACGCGGGACTGGAGCCGCGTGCGCTGCATGGACGCCGAGGCAGATGTTGCGCTGCTGGAGGCGTTGGAGGGTGATCTGGCCGAGCGGCTGCAGACGGAGAGCGAGCAGGTAGTGGCGCGACCGATTCTGCCGCTGCTGCAGGACACGCTGGCGAACTCCGTGCAGATGACCGAGGCGCGGGCCACCCTGGCTGAGAGCCTGCCGACGGAGATGGAGCAGCTGCTGCGGTTGTATGTGGAGAGCCTGAAGGTGCGGACCGATCGTCGCCGCACAGGCCGCGCCGCGCTGGTGAGCGCCATGCGCAGCGAGATGGAGCGGGCCGGGGTGTGGCGGCTGATGCGCAAGCGCATTGCGGCCGCACTGTACACGCAGCCCGGCGACCCGATGAAGATCGACTGCGGCTATCGGCCCAATGGCGTGATCCGCATGTTTCATGCGGTCTCGCTGGAGAGCGACGTGGAGAGCGCGAAGGGACTGGCCTACTCCGCAGGCGCACTGCGCGAGGGCGTGCGGCGCGTGGAGGGCGCAACGCTGGAGTTAACCGCGATTGTAGAGCCGCTGCGCGCAGTGGCCGGCGCAGAGGATGAGGAGGCGACGGAGCGCTATCGCTTTGGCATTACGACGATGGAGCAGGAGGCGATCCGGGTGATGACGACGACCGACCTGCCGCGGATTGCGCAGACGGCGCGCACCGAGTTGCGCGTGTAACAGGTATCCCCAGGCGCGATGCCGGGGTGAGTGTGGAACGGAAGGAGGCATGGCTCAGGCCATGCCTCTCTTTTTTTTGCTGCCGGAGGTGTAACCGGCAAGAGAGACGAGGAGTGCAATGGGATTGCAGAGACGAGTACGCGACGTGTGGCAGAGACTGACCCAGGTGGACGCAGCAGCAGGAGCCCGCAAGACGGCGATGCTGCCCGCACTACTGAGCCCCTACAACCCGATGGCGCGGCCGGGCCAGACCGCACTGCCCAAGCCGACGCCGGCCAACCTGCGCCGCTTTGCGGAGACCCCGGTGGTACGGCGCGCCATCAACGTGGTGAAAGACCGCATCGCCTCCATGGACTGGCAGATCAAGGTACGCCGTGGCTACCGAGGCGTGACCATCGAAGAGGCCGAGGCACGTCTGGCGTTGCTGCGTCAGTGCCTGGAGGAGCCGAATGAAGCGGACAGCTTTCGTGTGTTGTGGGAGCAGGTACTGGAAGACATCCTGGTAGGTGGCTTTGGCGCCGTGGAGATGGAGGCCACCGGCGACGCCGAGCGGCCCTTCAAGCTGTACGCCGTAGACGGCGCCACCATTCAGATCAACCCCACCTGGAATGGCGATCCGGAGAAGCCGCGCTACGCCCAGGCCACCGGACGCACCAGCCACGACGCGCTGATCCCCCTGCGGGACGACGAGCTGATGTACCTGCGCCTGAATCCACGCACCCACACCGCCTTTGGACTGGGCCGGCTGGAGGTGGCCTTTGAGACCGTCAACCAGTTTCTGAGCGCCAGCCGCTATGCCGGACGCCTGGCCAGTAACTCCGTGGTGCAGTATGCGCTGTGGCTGAACGAAGCGACGCCAGAGCAGCACGACCGCCTGATCCGCTGGTGGCAGGATGAGATTGAAGGAACCGGCAAGGTGCCGCTGCTGAGCTGCGAACAGAAGCCCGAGGTGCTGCGCTTTGCCGGAGGCACCGACGCAGACCTGCGGCTGGCCTGGCAGGAGGCGTTGATCCGCATGATTGCCAATGCCTTTGACCTGCCGCCGATGATGCTGGGTGTGCAGCATGACCTGAATCGCTCCACTGCCACCGAGATGGCCGACGAGGCCTTTCAGAGCTCCGTAGTGCCGCTGGCACGGCTGGTTGCCGAGCACATTACGCGCGACCTGTTTGCCAAAAAGCTGGGCTGGCGCGAGTTCGAGTTCTGCTTCAACGAGCTGGAGACGCGCAACGAGATGGAGGAAGTCAACATGCAGACCAAGCTGCTGGCCGCCGGTGTGCTGACCGTGAACGAGGTGCGCCAGATGCGCGGACTGGAGAAGCTGAGCCTGCCTGAGGCCGAACTGCCGGTCAACGCGACACCGGCTGCAACGGAGGTCCAGTGAAGATCACACTCGACAACCAGGATGGGCACGGCGCGCTGGACTACTCTGCCTGTGTGGCGGCCGAGGGTCCGCTTGAAGTCGTGCGCACGCTCAACGCCCCATCGCTGTGCCGCTTCAGCCTCTACCTCAGCGCATCCGGATTGCCCGTGCCCGTGCGCCGTGCGCGAGTCACGGCGACCTCCGACAACGGCACCACGCTGTTTACCGGCTACGTCGCCACTGAGCCCGAGGCCAGCTACACCGGAACCGCGAGCACTGGCCCGGTGTATCGGTACGCCGTGCGCGCTGTAAGCGACGAGTGGCTGCTGGATAAGCTGGCCGTTCCGATCACCGGAGCCGCGCTGGCCCAGCCCGCCGGGCAGTTGCTGGCCAGCCTGGCCAGCCGCACAGGCGCTGGCGTTCTGTCCTCTGCAGCCATCGGCAGCGGCGCAGCCGTGGGCGTCTTTCACGCCAGCCCGGCAGAGCCGTGGTCTGCCAACGCCGGGGCTGCGGCCCAGGCCACCTATGCCGCCTATCGCGCCGTCGCTGGAGAGCTGACGCTGCAGCCCGCGGGCTCCGTGGCGCACACCTTTCAGGATGGCAACGGCACGCTGCACGCCGGCGCACTGACCACCAGCGCCGTGCGTGAGCTGGCCAACGACGTAACCGTCACCGGCGAGATGGAGCCTGCGGCCTACGTGACCGAAGCCTTCGCCGGCGATGGCACAACCACCCTCTTCCTGCTGTCGCAGCGGCCCTACAAGCCGCCCACCACGCCCAACACGGTTCACCTGGTGAACGACAGCTTCAACCAGCCAGGCTTCAACCAGCAGACCTGGAACGTTGCGGATCCAGGCTCGCACCTGGGCCTGGGCGCCAATGGCCTGACGATGAACGGCGGCAATGGCCTGGACGGGCAGACCACACTTACACTACTGGACTCGGTCGAGCTGGGTGGCTCGCTGGTGCTGGAGGCCGGCGGCGTGCAGCTAACCGGCACCAGCGACGGCGTGCTGTGTGGCCTGTACAGCGGCAGCGTGCAACGCAGCAACTGCTTTGCAGGCTTCAACGTGCGCCAGAGCAGCGGTGCCACCGTGCTGGTGCCCTTCGTCAACGGCACGGAGACCGGTACCGTCTTCTCCGTGCAGAGCGGCCACACCTACACGCTGCGCCTGCGGCTGCACTGTGTCGAGACGCAGCGCGTCGCGCAAAGCTACTACGCCATGGTGAACGGAGCGGTAACCGCCTTTGGTGGCGGACTCACCAGCGCTCCCGTGGCGCTGGTCTTTGAGCTGCAGGACCTCGGTGCCGCGTCAAACACCCCGGCCACCGTCCTGTACGATGCCACCGTCGCCACCTCGCCCGCAATGGCCACCTTCGCTGCGGTCAATAGCGTGCAGCTCTTCGGCAGCATGGGTTACAGCCGCATTACCGTGGGTAGCTCCGCCTGGGTCACCAGCACCCTGCCCACCGGCACGCGCTACACCCGCTTGATCGGCACCGCGGGCGAGGGCGTAGACTGCACGCTGACCAGCACCGGCCGACTCACCTTTCTGGCAGGCCGCGTGCCCATTGCCGGTGAAATTGTAACCATTGTGTATCGCACCGAACGACGCGCGATCGCCCGGCGTGCCAACCAGGCCAGCGTAGCGGCAGAGGCCGCCAGTGGCGTGCCCGGCACAGCCAGCTGGCTGGGCAAGGTGCTGCGGCCACCAGCACGCAGCTCTGCAGACTGTGAGGCCGCAGCGCTTGCGATCCTCAGCTTTGCCAGCAGCCGCGCCGCTGCCGCTGCCGGCACCTACACCGCGGTAAACCCCGGCGATGTGTGGCCAGGCGACCTGCTCGCCATCTCGCAACAGGGAAACGTGACCAACTACATTGTGCGCAAAGTGCACTATGTCGACGGCCACAGCCAGCCCGAGGTGCTTACCTGCCACATCACCTTTGCCAACGACTGGGCCGAGGGGCTGGGGCTCAAGCTCTCAGAATCCGTCGCACTGGATGCTTACCTGCCAGCCGCTGCCACCAGCTCCACGGCACCCGTCGGCAGCGGCGCGCTGGCCAATCTGCAACAGTTACAAATTGTCAGCGCGTCGCTCACCGTGCTGCAGATCGATGCCGGCGTGGCACCGCCCACCGGCGGCGGCTTTGAGGTGCGCACGCGCGACTGGACCTTTGGCGCCGGGGTCGACCAGAATCTGGTGCTGCGCTCCCCGGTCCGATCCTTCAGCATTCCGCGCGCCGCACAGGTGGAGCGCTACTACATCCGCATGTATGACGGCGCGAACCCGCCCAACTACTCACGATTCTCCAGCGCCGTCTGGATCAACCTGCCCGTGGGCTAAGAAAGAGGACCAGTGATGAACGAGTTTGAAGCAAAGGTACTGACGGAACTGAGCGTGTTAAAGAGCCAGATGGAGCAACTGATCGGCATCGGCCAGCCCGGACGCCTGGCACTCCTGGAGGAGCGCGTGGAGATGCACGGCCGCAGTGTGCAGCGCATCAAGGGCTGGATGGGTGCCGCTGGCTGCGCGCTCACCCTCATGCATCTGGCCCTGGAGCGTGCCCGCCACTAACCTCCCCCGCGCCGTGGAGGCAGTCCTCCGCCCAGAACGTATAATCAAGCGCATGGGCGCACAACCGCTTGTTGGTGTCATCATGGGCAGCCGCAACGACTTCGCCGTCATGCGCG
Organism: Acidobacteriota bacterium; assembly: GCA_028872955.1. Lineage (GTDB taxonomy): Bacteria > Acidobacteriota > Terriglobia > Terriglobales > Acidobacteriaceae > Edaphobacter. Next base: position 7,656 of record JAGWNX010000015.1, on the reverse strand, counting down.
CTGCCGTCGACGTGCTGCGGGAGTTCGGCGTGCCGTATGAGGCGCGCGTCGTCTCTGCCCATCGCACGCCCGACCTGCTCTTCCAGTATGCGGAGAGCGCAGTCGAGCGCGGCCTGCGCGTCATCATCGCCGGAGCCGGCGGCGCAGCGCACCTGCCCGGCATGGTCGCGGCCAAGACCATCGTCCCCGTGCTCGGCGTGCCGATCCCCGCCACCGCGCTGCAGGGCATGGACGCCCTGATGAGCATCGTGCAGATGCCCAAAGGCATCCCCGTCGGTACCTTGGCCATCGGCGCGCCCGGTGCCATGAACGCCGGCCTGCTCGCCGTCTCCATGCTGGCCGCCGCCGGCGACACCGCACTGCGCGACCGACTCATCGCCTGGCGCGCCAGCCGCCGCGACGAAGTGCTGGCCCAGAGCCTGGACGACGTCGACGAACCCAAGGCATAAGGACGCACCCCTTGAGCAACACACCCCACAGCACCCCTCGCATTCTTCCCGGCGCCACCATCGGCATCTTCGGCGGCGGCCAGCTCGGTCGCATGACCGCCATGGCCGCACGCGGCATGGGCTACCGCATCCAGGTGCTGGACCCCGACCCCGCCTGCCCCGCGCGCTTCGTCGTCGATGGCTGCATCGAAGCCGGCTGGGACGACAGCCGCGAGGCCGCCAACCTCGCCCGCGGCTGCGACGTCGTTACGCTCGAGATCGAGCAGATCTCCATGGCCAGCATGGACGCCGCCGCCAGCCTGGTGCCCGTGCGCCCCGGCGGTGCCATGCTCGGCATCATTCAGGATCGCGTCGCCCAGAAGGACTGGCTGCGCCGCAACGGCTTCCCCGTCGGCGACTACCGCGCCGTGCGCTCGCTCGACGAACTCCGCGCCGCCATCGCCGAACTCGGCGGCCAGTGCTTCTGCAAGAGCGCCACCGGCGGCTACGACGGTCGCGGCCAGGGCAAGGTAGGCTTTGACGCCACCGCCGACAAGGAGGCCGAGGCGCGCGGCGCCTGGCAGGCGCTGGGCGAGGGGCCCGGCGTCGTCGAGAAGGCCGTCGCGCTCGAGCGCGAGATCAGTGTGCTCGTCGCCCGCTCCCCCGCCGGCGAGGTCAAGGTGTACCCCGCCGCCTGGAACCACCACGAGCAGCAGATTCTGGCCTGGAGCGTGCTGCCCGCGCCGCTTACCGACAGCCTCGCCACGCAGGCCCGCGACCTCGCCGCCAGCATCGCAGACACCTTCCAGCTGGAGGGCATCCTCGCCGTCGAGATGTTCTGCACCACCAGCGGCGAGCTGCTGGTCAACGAGCTGGCCCCGCGCCCCCACAACAGCTACCACGCCAGCGAGCGCGCCTGCCCCACCAGCCAGTTTGAGCAGCTCGTCCGCGCCGTCTGCAACCTGCCGCTCGGCGACGTGGAGATCGTGCAACCCGCCGCCATCGCCAACCTGCTCGGCGACCTCTGGCTCGACGCCAACGGCGCACCCCGCGAGCCACACTTCGACGTCGCCCTCGCCGTCCCCGGAGTCCGCCTGCACCTCTACGAGAAACACCGCCCCCGCAAAGGCCGCAAGATGGGCCACCTCTCCGCCACAGGCCGCACCCCCGAAGAAGCCGTCGAACTGGTGCAACGAGCCAAGATGCTGCTGTAACGACCGCGCTCAACACGCCGGGTGCCCCACATCTCGATTCTCAGATGTCAGTTCGCACGATCCTCGTCGCCGAACCCAGACGAGAGCTTCCGTGAACAGCGTTTATGAGTACTGATCCTTTCCTGCACTTCCACCGATGTTGATATCTTTGAATGGCCAACACCGAATTCACGGTTGAATTCCATCGCGAACTTCGCCTTCAAAGGACTAGAATCCCGTCATGCCATCCAAGAAGAGCACCAAGGCCGAACGTAAACCTCGCCGAGAGCGTAAGTTCCCGGTAATCACCTTCGAAGAAGCTCTTGTTTTAGCGTCAGCCATACAAGAGCACGCCGGTGGGCAGAAAGTCCGCCGCCTCACCCTCTTCGAAAAGCTCGACCAATCCCCTGATAGCAATGAAACGCGCCGCCTGATTACTGCCTCAAACCAATATGGCCTCACCAAGGGCAGCTATAACGCCGAGTATCTCGAACTTACGCCCATGGGTATCGACGCCACAGGTGAGGACATTCCAGTTGCGAAGCAGACATCCGCTCGCTTCGAACTTGCGATCAAGCGTATTCAACCCTTTTCTACCCTTTATGAGAAGCTCAAAGGCAACAAACTTCCTGCCCGCGAAATTATGATGGACAATTTCACGGAAGAAGAATTACCTGTCGAGGAAAGGGCGGAATGCGTTGACACATTCGTTCTGAATGCCAAATTCCTGAGACTTCTACGGACGATTTCAGGCTCGCAACGTCTGGTCCCTATTGAGCAGGTGCTTGAGGAAGGTGCTCCTGTTCAGCAGGGTAACGACACTGGAGAAGTAGAAGTCACGTCCAAGGCCATTATCGAGTCAGTCGTCAAAGAATCGGAAGAGGACTATGCGAAAATCTGCTTCTTTGTCACCCCGATAGGTGACCAGGGATCTGAGCAACGGCGGCATTCGGACTTCATGTTGGAATACATCATCCAACCATCGGTCAAAGAATTTGGGTTGACGGTGATTCGTGCAGACCAGATGAGCAAGCCTGGCATGATTGGCAAGCAGATCATCGAACATATCCTCCGGTCACGCCTTGTCATCGCCGATTTGTCATTTCATAATCCGAATGTTTTCTATGAGCTTTGCTTGCGGCACACCACGCGACTGCCGACCGTTCAAGTAAAAAGAGAAGTGGATTCTATCCCTTTCGATCTCAATCAATATCGAACCATTCCGATCGAAACCCGCGATCCGTATACCTTGTTGCCTAAAATACAAACCTATGTTGCTGAAGTTACTAACCAAGTTCGGAGAGCGCTTGCAAACGCCGAGTCAGGGGACAATCCTATTTCCCTCTACTATCCAAACGCTAAGCTAGTCATCGACCAGAGAAAGTAAGCTTTACTACTGGGCACCCCAGGTTCCTGGCGTCGCAACGTCGAACAGAAGGACTTTCAGATCCGTCCTGATAAGTCAGCTTTCGTACACCGATGCAAATCAGCCCTGCCCGCAGGGCCACGCCCTACAGCTCGACCGAGGTGCCGCCCCAGCTCTCTGGCTCCACGTCGGCTATCGTCTCGGTAAAGTCCCACTTGTGGCCGTGGAAGTCTGTGGCGTTGTACTGGCGCTCGCCGTAGATGTGCTCCTGCGGCTCGGTCAGGATGGTGGCCCCGGCCTGGCGGGCGCGCTCGCAGTGGGCGCACGCATCTGCCACCCGCACCTGCACTGAGCAGGAGTGGTTGGGCAGCACCGTGCCCTCCGCGATGGTGAAGCAGCCCTCGCCCGCACGCATCTGGATGCGGTGGTTGGCGATGCGCAGCCGCACCGTAAAGCCGAAGGCGCGCTGCAGCCACTCCGCCGCGGCAGCGGGGTCAGGGTAGACGAGCACCGGGATGACCGGGCAGGGCGGAACCGAACGGTTGAATCGCATGCTGCATGCCTCCTGCAGTGGGCGCGGCCAGCATAGCAGCCCGCCCGCGCAGACCACAAAACAAAGCGGCGGCCCCTGCATGAGGGAGCCGCCGCCTGCGCTGGTGCTGATGCTGCATGACCCACTCGGCCGTTAGCCGATGTCTTCGTTCCAGTTCTCCAGATGCGCCTTGAAGTCGGTCATGAACTTCCCGGCGTCGGCACCATCCACAATGCGGTGATCGAAGCCCAGCGTAAACCGCTGGATGGAGCGGATGGCCAGGGACTCCTGCCCGTCCTTGTCGATCACGACCGCAGGCTCGCGGTTCAGCCCGCCGATGCCGAGGATCGCCACCTGCGGCTGATTGATGATGGGCGTGCCAAACTGCTCGCCAAAGATGCCCGAGTTGGTCAGCGTAAACGTGCCGCCCGCCACCTCGTCCGGAGCCAGCTTCTTGGAGCGCGCGCGCTCGGCCAGGTCCACAATCGACCGCGCCACACCCAGGAAGTTCTTCTCCTCGGTCTGCTTGATCACCGGCACAATCAGGCCCCAATCCAGGGCCACGGCAATGCCAATGTTGATGTTGCGGTTGTACAGAACCGCATCGCCCTGCACGGTGGCGTTCACAACCGGGTGCTTCTTCAGCGCCACAATCGCAGCGCGCGTGATAAACGGCATGTAGGTCAGCTTCACGCCGTTGCGCTGCTCGTACTTGTTCTTCTCTTTCTCGCGCAGCTTCACGATGCGCGTCATATCCACCTTGAAGACGGTGTGGACGTGCGGGCTGGTGCGCTTGGACTCCACCATGCGCTGCGCAATGATGGCGCGCATCTTGCTCATCGGTACCAGCTCGCCAGGCAGCGGCTGGCTGACTGCCGCGGCAGGCTTGGCCGGGGCAGCAGCGGGAGCCGCAACAGCAGGAGCGGCCGCGGCAGGCTTGGCGCCGCCCTCCAGGTGCTGCAGAATATCGGTCTTGGTAATGCGGCCCGATGCGCCCGTGCCCGGAACCTGCGCCAGATCGACGTTGTTCTCCTTGGCGATCTTGCGCACCAGCGGCGACGACCGCGGGGCCTCGCCCGCCACTGCCGCAGCCGCTGCAGGGGCAGCCACCGGCGCGGGGGCTGCCGGCGCCGCAGCAGCAACCGGAGCCGCAGCAGCAACTGGAGCAGCCGCGCCGCCACCAATCACCGCCACCACCGTGTTGATCTGCACCGTCGTGCCCTCGGGCACCTTAATCTCTGTCAGCGTACCGGCCACGGGCGACGGAATCTCGGCATCCACCTTATCGGTCGAGATCTCGAAGATCGGCTCGTCGCGCTGCACCGTATCGCCAACCTTCTTCAGCCACTTGGTAATCGTGCCCTCCGTGATGGACTCGCCCATCTGCGGCATCACTACGTCAGTACCCGGCACTGCAGGGGCGGCGGCAGGGGTAGCAGCAGGCGCGGCGGCAGCAACAGGGGCTGCAGCAGCAGAGGCCGGGGCAGCCTCAGCCGCCTTGGCCGGGGCAGCAGCCGCGCTGCCATCTGCCACCGTACACACCACCGTGTTGATGGAGACCGTCGAGCCCTCCGCCACCTTGATCTCTTCCAGCGTGCCCGCTACCGGCGACGGAATCTCGGCATCCACCTTATCGGTCGAGATCTCAAACAGCGGCTCGTCGCGCTGCACGGTGTCGCCGGGCTTCTTCAGCCACTTGGTCAGGGTGCCTTCCGTGATCGATTCGCCCATCTGGGGCATTACAACTTCAGTCGCCATAAGCTTCCTTCTCGGTCAGAGTTCACGCAAACCGCGCAACAGCCGCGCAACTTCGGATTATAAGACGCCCTGTGGAGAACGCGCAGTTTTAGCCGATAATCGGGCGCGTTGTGCGATCCTTACCCCGCCACCGCGTCCCCACCCAGCAGCGCCTCCACTGACTCCGCTGCCACCATCTGCCGGCCAAACACCCGTCCAAACTGCCGCGCCACACTGTTCGCCGCTGTCTCCATCGTCGCCGGGTGCGCGTCGTCCACCTCCAGCTCCAGGCTGGTTACGGCGCGGTCCGTGATGCCGCACGGCACAATCCACGCAAACTCCCGCAGGTCGGTCGTTACGTTCAGCGCAAAGCCATGCGAGGTGACCCCCTGCGAGACGTGTACGCCGATCGCCGCCACCTTCTTCTCCAGGATGCTGCCGCCCGCCACGGTCCACACGCCGGTGCGGCCCGGCACGCGCTGCGCGGGCACGCCAAAGTCGCCGCACACGCGGATCAGCACCTCTTCCAGCAGACGCACAAAGTCCACCGGCCCCAGGTGCGGCCCCTTCTTGCCCGGCAGGTCGCCCCGCAGATCCACAATGGGATAGCCCACCAGCTGGCCGGGCCCGTGGTACGTCACATCGCCGCCGCGATTGATCTCGTGCAGCTCCACACCGCGCGCCGCCAGCAGCGCATCACTAGCCACCACATTGGCGCGCTTGGAGTTGCGCCCCAGCGTAATCACCGGCGGATGCTCCAGCAGCAGCAGCGTGTCGCCGATTGCGCCGGCCTTGCGCGCCGCCACCACACGCTGCTGCACAGCCAGGCCGTCAGCATACGGCACACGCCCGAGATGGAGAAGGTGGAAGTACATCAGCGCACTGCCAGCGGGTTTGCCCAGCGCAGACCAGGAAAACGCGCGAAGTCGCGGTCGTTCGTCTGTAATTCCCCGCCGAACTCCATCGTAATCGCAGCAATCTCAGCGTCCGTCACGAGCGCACCTCTTGCTCCACCATCGAGAAGCATCTGCTTCAGGATTCGCCAATGCTGTTCACCCGGCGTCAGCAGCCTGACCTGCGGACGAAGCAGCCATTCCTCGACAAATTCGGCCGCCTCCTCGATCGAATAGGGAGCCACAAGGACGCCAGTCCGGGTTGAAAGGCGAAGGAATGCAAGGATACTTTGCAGCGGCAGACCCACCGGGGCTGGAGACGATAGAACGCGCTCCAGATACTCCCGCGCTGGCTTATGATGCCTGGCCCCGGTGTCGTAGGCGTACAGAAGAATATTCGCGTCAAGCACGATCATTTGTGCAACGGACCTTCGAGCATCTCGATCAGCTCGGGAATGCTCCCTGACGTCCACTCAGCAGGAAGACCGATCTTTCTTGCCTTCACCTTGAAAGGCTTGGGCATAACCGGCTTCGCTGCCTGGTGCAGGCCGGAGCGAAGCAGCCGATTCACGGTCTGCTTCATCGGCTCGCCGCTGCGCTTGACTTCTTGCTCCAGCAGGGCGGCAACATCATCATCGAGAGTGAGAGTCGTTCGCACATCATGATGCTCTCGCTTCTACATCATGATGTCAATAGCTTCGGGCTGTCGATTTTCAGTTCGCATTCAAGCCCATCTCACGGCTTTGCAGCTTTCTTTTCCACCTACTCTCCATTGCTACAATTTCTTCCATTCCTGCAGCGCTTCCCGCAACCTCAAGAATGGTCACTTGATAATCGCTGTACTTGCGGCTCTTCAGACGAACGTTGCCGCAATGCCCGGTTCGGACATATTCCTTCCAGCGTTGCAAAAATCCGCAACCTCCATAGGCGGCACCAACATAAAGTTCGCGCGTGCGTGGACACGTCAGCAGGTAGACGCCCTTTGCAGCTTCAAGGTATTTGACCCACGTTGTAGGGAGTCTCTCTATGTCCGATAGATGTTTTTGGAAATGTAGATACCCAGGAAAGTCTTCTTCCTTGAACTCCCAATGTAGCTCTGAAATAAATTTGTTCCGCTTCTCTGCATGCTGCACCCATGCTCGCGCCCCCTCACCCCATTCGACAAACAGCTTCCCTGCAAGATGTTTGAACTGTTCATCTTCCTCAAGATCATATACATCGCAACTGCCAGCTAACTGAACTTCGTTCTTATGTTGGTGAAGACTGTCTTTTTCCAACTTACTCTTATATTTAGCGACATACATTCCTACAAACATGGTGCGCCCATCGGGAGTGGCAACAAACGCAGCCCAATATCGGGCTCTCGAAAATTTTTGGCGACCTTTGATTGCTTGCCACGATTGGTAGCGAACCAACTTCTCAGGACTATCGCACCATAGTTCATATGGCGTTCGCACATCTCCCTTCCCATTGTTCTGATGACGCAGCAAAATTACCGTCTCCGGAG
>JAGWNX010000014.1 GCA_028872955.1 Acidobacteriota bacterium | reverse complement strand
CGGATAACGTGGTGGTGCCGATGGCCGGCGGCTCGCTCATCCGCAAGATTCGCAAGGCATTCCAGGAGCTGATCTACCTGGGCCTGGTTGAGGAGAAGCCGGTTCGCTTCTTTGGCGCGCAGGCTACGGGCTGTTCGCCGATCTCCACCGCCGTGAAGCACGAGACCGACGAGATTATTCCGCAGCGCCCGCACACGATTGCGCGTTCGCTGGCGATCGGCAATCCCGCCGATGGTCCTGCGGCCTCCAAGATGATCCGCCAGACTGGCGGCTGGGCAGAGGATGTCTCGGACGACGAGGTGGTCTCCGGCATCCAGCAACTGGCCGAGGCGGAAGGTATCTTTACGGAGACTGCCGGCGGTGTAACCACTGCCGTAACCGCACGCCTCTACGCAGAAGGCCGCATCACCCCGGACCAGACCACCGTCTCCGTGATTACAGGAAACGGCCTGAAGACCACGGATGCACTTGTCGGACGCTACCAGCAGGAGCGCGCCGTACGCCCCCGCCTCGCGGACTTTGCCGAGTACCTTCAGGAACTCGACGGAGCCGTTGTGGCCGAATCTGAACTCGCTGGAGCCTCTCGATGACTGTGAAAGTAACTCTTCCCGCCGCCTTTACACGCCACACCGATGGCCTCAAGCAGTTTGCCACCTCAGCCGCGAACCTGCCCGGCCTGCTGGAGTATATTGACGCCACCTACCCGGCGCTCAGCACTCAGATCAAGGACGAGAACGGCAAGCTTCGTCGCTTCATCAACATCTACGTCAACGACGAGGACATCCGCTTCCTCGGCGGCGAGGGCTACGCCTTCCAGGACGGCGACGAGATCATGCTGATCCCATCCATCGCTGGCGGCTGCTGCTAGCGGATATCGTTTTGAGCCAAACAATGCGGCGAGCCACTCTGGCTCGCCGCTTCTTCTTTGCCGGCTTGTCGACTACTGGTGCGAGATCGGCTGGTTGCCCTCACTGCCAGCCGCAGGCAGTACGGAGCCCAGAGCCGCTGGCGCCTCTTCGGCGAGCTGTGGCAGGCCACCCTCCAGGGCAATCTGTAGCACTTCGTCCATCTGCTCTACAAAGTGCAGCTTCATGGTGTTCTTCAGCAGCTCGGGCAGGTCAGCCAAATCCTTGCGATTCTCCTCCGGCAGAATTGCCTCAAAGATGCCAGCACGGTGCGCTGCCAGCAGCTTCTCCTTCAAGCCGCCGATGGGCAGCACCTTGCCACGCAGTGTGATCTCGCCGGTCATGGCGATGTCCCGGCGGATCTTGATGCCGGTGAGTGCGCTGGCCAGGCCGGTTGCCATCGTGATTCCAGCGGACGGACCGTCCTTGGGAATGGCGCCCTCGGGCACATGAATGTGGATGTCCACGTTGCGATAGAAGTCCTTGCCGAGCCCAAGTTGCTGCGCGCGTGAGCGCACGTAGCTCATGGCAGCCTGTGCAGACTCCTGCATCACATCGCCCAGCTGTCCGGTGGTGGTCAGCTTGCCTTTGCCGTCCAGCACCTGCACCTCGGTCTGCAGGATGGTGCCGCCAACCTCGGTCCAGGCGAGTCCCGTCACCAGGCCAATCTCGCTCTTCTCATGCACTTGCGAGTCGCGGAACTTGGCGACGCCCAGGAACTCGGCGACGTTCTCTGCCGTGATCTTCTCGGCGTGCTTGGGACCGTTCTTGACGACCTTGCGTGCCACCTTGCGGCACACGTTGCCGATCTCGCGCTCCAGATTTCTCACGCCCGCCTCACGGGTGTACGCGCGGATGATCTGCTGGATGGCCGCATCCTCCAGGCTGATCTGCTTCTCGGTCAGCCCGGCAGCCTCCCGCTGCTTCTTCACCAGGTATTGCTTGGCAATCTCGAGCTTCTCAATCTCCGTATAGCCGTGCAGCCGCAGAATCTCCATGCGGTCCTGCAGCGGACCGGGGATGGTGTGCAACACGTTGGCCGTAGCGACAAAGAGCACCTGCGACAGGTCGTACTCCACGTCCAGGTAGTGATCCTGGAAGGCAGTGTTCTGCTCCGGGTCCAGCACCTCCAGCAGCGCGCTGGCCGGGTCGCCGCGGAAGTCCGACGCCATCTTATCGATCTCGTCCAGCATGAAGACCGGGTTCTTGGTGCCGGCCTTCTTCATCGATTGAATGATCTGACCGGGCAGGGCGCCAATGTAAGTGCGGCGATGCCCGCGAATCTCCGCTTCGTCGCGCACACCACCCAGCGACATGCGTACAAATTTGCGCCCGGTGGCCTTGGCGATCGACATGCCCAGGGAGGTCTTGCCAACGCCCGGAGGTCCGACAAAGCAGAGGATGGAGCCCTTCGGATTCTTGACCAGCTGACGCACGGCTAGAAACTCCAGGATGCGCTCCTTGATCTTCTCCAGGCCGTAGTGATCTTCATTCAAGATCTTTTCGGCATGATCGATGGAGCGAATCTCCTTGGAGCGCTTCTTCCATGGCACGGCCAGCAGCCAGTCCAGGTAGTTGCGCGAGACCGTGGACTCCGCCGACATGGGCGGCATCGCCTCCAGCTTCTTCAGCTCCTGCAGGCTCTTCTCCAGCACATCCTTGGGCATGCCCGCAGCTTCAATCTTCTTCTTCAGCTCGTCGAACTCGCTCTTCTCGCCGCGGCCAAGTTCCTTCTGAATCGCCTTGATCTTTTCGTTGAGGTAGTACTCCTTCTGCGCCTTCTCCATCTGCCGCTTTACGCGCGACTGAATGGTGCGATCCATGTTGAGCTTTTCGATCGCGACTTCCAGCACGTCGGCCACGCGCAGCAGGCGGGCCTCGGGGTCAAAGACCTCCAGCAACTGCTGCTTCTCCTCGATCGGCAGCTGCAGATTGGCAGCGATAGTGTCTGTCAGTTTGTTGGGCTCGTCACTGCGGACGCTGGCGGCAATCGTCTCGTAGTTCAGCGACTGCTGCAGTTTGACGTACTGCTCAAACAAGGAGTGCACGCGGTGCACCAGCTGCTCCACCTGCGGCGTCATCTCCAGCTGGGTTGGTCCGGTGCGCACCGTGGCGACAAAGAAGCCGTCCGAGTCGTTGATCTCGGTCGAGCGCGCGCGCTCAACGCCCTCCACCAACACCTTGATGTTGCCGTCCGGCATCTTCACGCTCTGGACGATGTTGCCGATGGTGCCGGTCTCGTAGATGTCTTCTGCGCTGGGCTCGTCGACGCTGGCGTCGTGCTGCGTGGCCAGAAAGATCTTGCGGTCGCCGTTCAGCGCCTCTTCCAGAGCCCGCACGCTCGACTCACGCCCGACGACAAACGCCGGCATCATGTGCGGAAAGATCACCATGTCCCGGATGGGCATCATGGGCAGCTTCTTGATCTCTCCAGTCAGAACTTCTTTTGGCGTTGGCTTCATCGGTCTCCCCGTCGCGGGCGCCGTGGACCAGCATGGTTGCCGGTTCAGGCGCGGCGTATATGCGATTGTAATGCTTCTGCACACCCTGTGCGCCGCATGCTCCGTCTCGCTATCGTGGTGTCAAAAGCGGCAACAGCGGCATCGTACGGCGGCAGGTGGAACGGTGGGGCAGGGTAGAGTGCGTGCCGCGCTGCGGGAGAGGGAACGCAAACAAGAATGCCCGCAACCTGGATCTGCCAGGCCGCGGGCATCGGGATGCGATGGCGTGGCTCAGCCAGCTTTCTCCAGCAACAGGGGAAGCGTCAGGCTGTGCTTCTTCACCATGTCGGCCGTGATGGTCAGCTCCTTCACCTTCTTGTTGCCGGGCACGTAGTACATCAGGTCCAGCATCAGCTCTTCCAGAATCATGCGCAGACCGCGTGCGCCTACCTTGCGCTGCAGAGCCTCACGCGCAATCTCGCGGGCGGCTTCCTCCGCAAAGACGACCTTGACGCCCTCAAACTCAAACAGCTTGGTGTACTGCTTCAGAATGGCGTTCTTCGGCTTGGTCAGGATGTCGATCAGGGCCGCCTCGTCTAACTCATCCAGAATGCCAAGGACCGGCAGGCGGCCAACGAACTCTGGAATCAGGCCATACTTCAACAGGTCCTGCGGCTCCGCCTGGCGCAGCAGCTCCGCATCGCGCTGAGCGCGGATCGGGCGCACATCGCTCTCCCGCTGTTCCGGCTCGGGCGCGGTCTTGAAGCCCAACGCCTTCTTGCCCACGCGGCGGCCGATCACCTTCTCCAGACCTACAAAGGCACCGCCACAGATGAACAGTATGTTGGTGGTATCCACAGCAGTGAACTCCTGGTGCGGGTGCTTGCGACCACCCTGCGGAGGCACATTCGCTACCGTGCCCTCCAGCAACTTCAGCAGCGCCTGCTGCACGCCCTCGCCGCTTACGTCGCGGGTGATGGACGGGTTCTCGTCCTTGCGTCCAATCTTGTCGATCTCATCGATGTAGATGATGCCGCTCTGCGCGCGCGTCACATCGCCATCGGCCGCCTGCAGCAGCTTCAGGATGATGTTCTCGACGTCCTCGCCCACATACCCGGCCTCGGTCAGCGTCGTCGCATCGACGATGGCGAACGGCACGTCGAGCATCTTGGCCAGCGTCTGTGCCAGCAAAGTCTTGCCAGAACCGGTGGGGCCCACCAGCAGAATGTTCGACTTCGAAAGCTCCACATCATTGCCGCGCGTCTTGTTCATCTGGATGCGCTTGTAGTGGTTGTAGACCGCAACGGCCAGCTTCTTCTTGGTCTGGTCCTGGCCAATCACATACTCATCCAGGAACGCCTTCACCTCTTGCGGCTTGGGCAGGTGCGCCGGCGCGCCGCTGGCGGGCGCTTCATTCTTGTCATCTTCGAGGATCGAGTTGCAGACCGCTACACACTCATCGCAGATGTACGCGCGTGGATAATCCGACGGCGATGAGATCAGCTTGGCGACCGCATCCTGGGACTTGTGGCAGAAAGAACAACGGAGAGATTCGTCCGAGCCTCGAGAAGTCTTCATACGTGCTGCTACTCCTGTAAAGCCGCTCTTCATCGGCAGGCGAGAGCGATAGCTGAAGTTTACACCTGTTTGCAGGCAGAGAACCGGCCGCATGGTGTCTTATCCGCTACATCCAAAGCACCAGTGGGCATCCTTTTCAGCAACAGATCGACCTGCGGATTCCGGCGTATTTGTAAGCAATCCTGTGGCCAATGCAAAGGCCCGGGCCAAAGCCCAGGCCTTTGCACTGTCTCGGCGTTGGTCTAGACGCGAGGGCGGTCGATGATGTCATCGATGATGCCATACTCCCGTGCCTGCGGAGCCGTCATGATGAAGTCGCGATCCGTGTCCCGCTCGATTCGGTCCAACGTCTGGCCCGTGTGCTTGGCCTGGATGCGGTTCATCACCTCACGCAGGCGCAGAATCTCGCGTGCGTGAATGTCGATCTCCGTCGCCTGGCCGCTGATGCCACCGCCCATAATCAGCGGCTGGTGGATCAGGATGCGTGAGTTGGGCAGCGCAAAACGCTTGCCCTTGGTCCCGGACATCAGCAGGAACGCACCCATGCTGGCCGCCTGACCAATGCAGAACGTCACCACATCGTTCTTGATGTACTGCATCGTGTCGTAGATCGCCATGCCCGCCGTGATGGAGCCGCCGGGAGAGTTGATGTACAGCTGGATGTCCTTCTCCGGGTCCTCGCCGCTCAAAAACAACATCTGCGCAATGATGACGTTGGCGATGTTGTCGTCGATCGGTGTGCCCAGAAAGATGATGTTGTCACGCAGCAGACGGCTGTAGATGTCGTAGGCGCGCTCGCCACGGCTCGTCTGCTCAATCACCATTGGTACTAGTCCCATCGCTCTCCCTCTTCCTTGGTTGTACGGCTCTGGTGGTTCGGCTACGGTCTATGCGCTCAGCTTCTCATACAGCAGGTTGCCTGTCTTCTCGCGGCGCATCTGCTCGCGGATGCGGTCCAGCCCGCCGTCGCTCTTCAGCCGCTCGCGCAGCGTGTCCAGCGGCTCGCGCGACTGGATCGACAGCATGAACAGCTCACGATCCACATCTTCGTCCGCAACCGTCACGCCTTCGGCCTCGGCAATGCGATCCAGCACCAGAGAGGCCTTCACCTCATTCACGGCCTGGTCACGCTGCGCGGCGCGCAGGCGAGGGAAGTCCAGCTTGCGCATGTCCTCCATCGACATGCCCTGCTGAGCCAGCGCCCGCAGGCCACGGTCCAGGCGCGCGTCGATCTGGCGCTCAATAAACGCCTCGGGCACAGGGAAGGTGAACTTGGCGATCAACTGCTCCAGCAACTGATCCTTGGCGCGGTTCTCCAGAGCCTCTTTCTTGCGGTTGGCGGCGTGCTCACGCAGCTTGGCCTCAAACTCGTCCCAGCTCTCGTAGTTGCCCATCTGCTTGGCAAACTCCGCATCCTTCTCCGGGTAGGTCTTCCGCTTGATCGCCTTCACGGTGACGTCGTAGCCCACGGTCTGGCCGGCCAGACGGGCCTCGCCAAACTCGGCCGGATAGCTCACCTCAAACGTCAGCTCCTGGCCCGGCTTCGCACCGCGCAGTGCCTCGGTAAAGGCCGGCAGGGTGTTCTTGCCACCAATCTCCAGCAGCACGTCGTCGCCCGAGATGGGCTCCTGCGCGGCTGCGTCCTGCAGACCGTCCTCGGTCACGGTCTGGGCCAGATCCTTCACCTTGCCCTCAAAGCGAATCTCTGCCCAGTCCCCGTCAACCAGCGCACGCTCCTCTTCCACGGGCTCCACGGTTGCGTGGCTATCCAGCACGCGGCTCAGCTCCATCTCGTACTCGTCGTCGGTCAGTGCGACGTCCGGCCGCGCGATGGTCACCGTCTCGTAGCCCTCGATCGAGATCTCAGGTGCCACCTCGAACGCTGCCTTGAACTGCAGCGGCTGGCCGTCGTTCAGCTGCAGGTCCAGCAGCTGCGGCTCAGAGACCGGCTTCAGCCCGCGGCTGTTGATCTCCTCACGGAAGCGCGCGGACACCAGCTGCTCCAGCACTTCCTGCCGGATCTCCTTGGAGAACTTCGAGCGGATCAGCGTCTCAGGCACCTTGCCGGCGCGGAAGCCCGGAATTCGGGCCAGCTTCTGGTAGCGCTTCACCACCGTCTTGAAGCTCTTCGAGACCTCATCGGCCGGCACTTCGACCGCAATCTCGCGCGACAGCTCAGGATTCAGGGCCGGGCCATGGCTGTGGGTGTGGCCTGCATGGTCATGTTCGTGGTCGTGCGCAGGGGTTGCTACGGCAGTTTCGTTCATCTGCTCAGGGGATGCTGTTGTCTCAGTCGGGGTCAATTCGGTCCTTCCACGCGTAAGGTCACGTCAATCTGCCGCAGCGGTAGCTGTCCTGCAGCCCGCGCGATCCGTGCCTTCTCTACCACTGTACGAGGGTTGCCAAGGCAGGGTCAAACGGCCCGTCCCTGATCTGCTAACCAGCCGAGGCCACGGCTTTTCCGCCGCCACGCTCAAGGGAGCGCAGGGGCCGTGCTCTCGAGCGGAAAGATCTCCAGCCGCACCTTCCACCGCGTCGACTCGCCGGGCTGCAGCACCACCATCCCGGACTCTGGACCCCGGTTCCACTGGCGGCCAAAGGGCTCGTCCAGGTTGTACTGCGGCGCAATCGTGATGGAGCGTCCGTCCGCAGGCGCATCGATCTTGAGCGTCTGAATGCTGCTGGTCAGCAGCTTCATCCGCAGGCCATAGCCGGCTGCTGCATTGCGCAGTTCCACCATCGGCCCCGTATCCAGAAATCCGTGCTGCAGGTGGGTCAGGGTCATGCGCAACCCCTCAGCAGCGATCGGGCTGCCTTGCCGGTCCTGCCAGTTCGCACCCAGGGGAGAAGCCTCTCCCGTGGGGTGACCACCGCGCTGCTCGATCACCTCGCCGCCGGGTAACCGCAGTCTCAGGGAGGCGCGGTCGCCCTGAGACACCGCGAAGCGAGGCCGCCAGCCCAGGCCAATCGGCTCCGGCTCGGTGCCTGTATTTTTGGCGCTGATGGTCAGGTCAATCACCCTGGCGCTCAGCAGCACCTGGGTGGTCAGCTCCGTGTCCGAGACCCAGTGGCCGTTGAAGTTCTTCAGGTTGAAGGTCGCCTGGGCGTCGCCCCCGTCCGGCATCACGCTGGTGCTCAAGTCATCAGCCTTCGCCATCAACAGCAGTCCGCCGTCCGACCGATCGTCTCCGAGCGGGTGCCCCTGCCACAGCGTCGGATGGCTACCCAGCACCCCAGCCCACGGTGCTTCCAACGCTGCACCCATGCGCAGGCTGCCCGAGCCGTCGGCGTCGTCGCCTTTGCCATTCAGCTGGCTGGCCGCGTCCTGCAGGCCGGGTGCATCCAACAGGTCCACCTCGCCGCGGTCGGGCAGGGAGGCCCGAATCTGCAACACCTGCATGCCGCGACCGGGCAGCAGCGTTACGGAGGTGAACTCCGGTGTGGTCGAACCGGTGAGCACGGCTCGCTGCAACACGACCGGGTCCTTCTCGCCAGGCTGCGCTGCAGGCGTGCTCTCGACCGGCTTTGGTTGCAGCTGCAACTGCGTCTGCAACTGGTGCAGGTGGCCTTTGCCACGCTCGTGCCAGGCTACGACACCTGTCACCGCCAGCAACAGGACACCGGTGAACAGCAGCGATCCGACATGCTGGACGGCAAAACGCCATAGCCGGAGACGCAGTCCATCCAGCTTGCCCATCCAGAAACGCAGATACATCCGGCTTATTCGAGGATCTTCCACTCGTGCGTCGCAACTTCCTTCACAGCCAACCTATCTGAATCGCAATGTAATGTCGATGACACGAGCTGGGGAGTTTGATGTCATCGACCTCGCTCGCCTGACTCACCGAGCGACCGCTATCATCAGGGTGATGACCCGCAAGGCACGCTCTGCATCCTCCGCACCACAGCCCGTCAATTTGCCCGCCACCCCACTCGAACTGGTGACGCAGCAGATCGTCGCCTGCGAGCGCTGCCCGCGGCTAAGGACCTACTGTCAGGGAATCGGCGAAAAGCGGCGCCGCATGTACCTGGACCAGACGTACTGGGCTCGCCCCGTTCCGGGCTTTGGAGATCCGCGCGCCCGTGTGCTCATCCTGGGGCTTGCGCCCGGTGCGCACGGCGCCAACCGCACCGGCCGACCGTTTACCGGCGATGGCTCCGGCGACTTCATGTACCCGGTGCTGCATGAGCTGGGCTTCGCCTCAAAGCCGCGGGCGATCTCGCGGGAGGACGGCCTGCGGCTGCGCCACGCCTGGATCGCCTCCGTGGTGCGGTGCGCTCCTCCCGGCGATAAGCCGACCCCGCAGGAGATTCGCAACTGCTCCGCACACCTGCACCAGGAGCTGGCCGCACTACCCGGCGTCCGGGTCGTCGTCTGCCTGGGCAGGATTGCGCTGGAGGGTTACCTGGCCTGCCTGCTGCACGATGGCATCATCCAGCGCAAGGCCGAGTATCCCTTTGCCCACGGCGCAGAGTATCGGCTGCCCAACGGCCTGCACCTGCTGGCCAGCTATCACCCGTCGCTGCGCAACACCAACACCGGCCGGCTCGACAGCACCATGTTTGCCCGCGTCTTTGCGCGGGCACGCCAGCTCGCTGGACTGTCGCGCACCTAGCACGGCGACAGGCAACGATAGAACGCAACCATGCGCCTCTAGCGGTTCTTCTCTCCAAAGGCGTTCATGGCCACAAAGGCCGGAGCCATCACCATTGCTACAAACACCAGTGCTACCAACACATCCTGCATCACGTCACCTCAGCCAGCACTCTAGCTGGCCGGGGTAGCGGTTGCAGAAACTGTTCTTGCGCGTGAACTTGGCACGTCATTATCCAGCGTGGTGCAAAGGCGCCTTCCGTGCCACTTTGGAACAGGCAGGCCCGGATGCGCTCCTCACTCCGTAGGCGGACCCACCGTAACCACGAAGTAGGTTGCGCGCGTCTCGCCCACGTTGGCGATGAAGTGCTTGTCGCCCGCAATGCAGATGCCCACGTCGCCTGCCACCATGCGCCGGGCGACACCGTTCGTGGTCAGCTCCACGGTGCCCTCGCGCACCAGCCAGATCTCGTTGTGAAGGTGCGTGCCAATGGCCTCGTGCGGAGCACCGGGCTCCTGCGTGGTCTCGTGGATCTCGAGACGGACGTCGCCTGCAGTCAGCAACCCCGTCAGGTAAGGGTGTGAGACGCGCTGGGTTGCCGCGCCATGCGGTGCTCCCGGCGGGTAGACGCCAGACGCAATCGGCTGCAGCGCATGCGCAGGCGTGGTCTGGGCCTCGGCCTGAAGGGTGGAGACACTGCCGAGTGCCATGGCCATCGGCAGCAGGGTGTTGAACTCACGTCGATTCATTGGTCCTACCTCTACCAGAGACCATACCGGATTGCCATCCTTCAGGAAAGTGCTGCCCACAAAACAACGCCCCGGCCGAAGCCGAGGCGTTGGGTAAGGCGTCTTGGAGCGCCTATACGGTGCTCAGGGCCATGCCACCCGGCTTCTCCTCGCCGTCGGACGCGATTGGGCGATAGAAGAGCTGGTTGTTGTCCAGGTAGACCTCGATGAACGCAGGCCGCTGGGCGATTCCGCCGGCGATCAGCGCCTCCGACAGCGGGTCCTCCACAAAGCGCTGCAGCGCGCGGCGCAGTGGGCGAGCCCCATACGTGCGGTCGGTCAGCGTCTTGTCCAGAATCCAGCGCTTGGCGTCGTCCGTCACCGAGATGGTAATGGCCTTGTGGACCAGGTTGGTATTCAACTGCTGCACCAGCAACTCCAGAATCTGCATCAGGTCCTGGTCGGAGAGCGAGGTGAAGATGATGATCTCGTCCAGACGGTTCAGGAACTCCGGATTGAAGGTGCGCTTCACCTCGCCCTTCACCAGCTCCTCCATCTTGTCCAGCACCATCTCTTCCTTCTCGCTCTGGAAGCCCAGCCCCTGGCGCTTCTGCAGATGCTTGGCGCCGATGTTGGAGGTCATGATGATGATGGTGTTCTTGAAGTCGACCGTGTTGCCCAGACCATCGGTCAGCTGCCCATCTTCAAAGACCTGCAGCAGCAGGTTGAAGACGTCCGGGTGGGCCTTCTCGATCTCATCCAGCAGCACCACAGAGTAGGGCGAGCGCTTGACCCGCTCGGTCAACTGACCGCCCTCCTCATACCCCACATAGCCCGGAGGCGAACCGATCAGCTTGCTGACCGAGTGCTTCTCCATAAACTCCGACATGTCGAAGCGGATCAGCGACTTCTCGCTGCCAAACAGGAACTGCGCCAGCGTGCGCGCCATCTCCGTCTTGCCCACGCCGGTCGGCCCCAGGAACAGGAAGCTGCCGATCGGACGCGCGGGATTCTTGAGCCCCGCACGCGAGCGCCGGATGGCACGCGCCAGCGCGCTGATCGCCTTCTCCTGCGAGATCACGCGCTTGTGCAGCTCCTCTTCCACGCGCAGCAGCCGTTGCATCTCCTCTTCCTTCAGGCTGGTCACAGGCACGCCGGTCCAGCGACTCACCACGTCCTCGATGTCTTCGCGCGTCACAATGCCCGCGCTCGAATCATCCAGGTGATATTTGTCACGCAGCGAGCGCAGATTCTCACGCTCCTTGCGTTCCTCGTCGGAGTAGAAGCGCGCCTTCTCAAACTCATGGTTCGCAATGGCGTTCTCCATGCGATGCACGATGAACTTGATGCGCTTCTGCACCTCGGTAAGCTCCTCGGGCAGGGAGGTCTGGCGCAGCTTCACGCGCGCGCCCGCCTCGTCGATCAGGTCAATCGCCTTGTCCGGCAGAAAGCGATCCGGAATGTAGCGGCTGGAGTGCGAGACCGAGAAGCTGATCGCGTCGTCGGTGTAGCTGACGGCGTGGAACTTCTCATACTTCTCCTTGATGCCCATGATGATCTTCACGGCATCTTCCTCGCTGGGCGGCGGCACCTTCACGGCCTGGAACCGACGCTCGAGCGAACGATCTTTCTCAATGGACTTGCGATACTCAGCCGGCGTCGTAGCTCCGATGCACTGGATCTCTCCGCGGCTGAGCGCGGGCTTCAGAATGTTGGCAGCGTCCAGCGAGCCCTCGGCAGAGCCCGCACCCACCAGCGTGTGCAGCTCGTCGATAAAGACGATGCAGTTCTGGTTCTCCATCAGCTCTTTCATGATGGTCTTGAGCCGCTCTTCAAACTGGCCACGGTACTTGGTGCCAGCCACAATGAGGCTCAGGTCCAGCGCCAGCACCCGTTTATCGGCCAGGAAGCTGGGCACCTCGCCGTCCGCAATCTTCTGCGCCAGGCCCTCGACGATGGCCGTCTTGCCGACGCCCGGCTCGCCGATCAGCACCGGATTGTTCTTGGTACGGCGGCACAGGATCTGAATGACACGATCTACCTCGGTGTCGCGGCCCACCAGCGGGTCCAGCTGCTGATCCATCGCCGACTGCGTCAGGTCGCGGGAGAACTCTGCCAGCATGCTCTGCTCGCCGCGCTGGCCCTTGCTGGTGCCGGTCGCCGCAGGCACCTTCTCCTGCGTAGTGCGCTGCAGCTCCTCGCGGATGGCAGGCAGCCGCAGACCGCGCTCGGTCAGAATCTCCGCCGCGAAGCACTTCTCTTCGCGCAGCAGACCCAGCAGCAGGTGCTCTGTGCCAATGTGCTTGTGCGACAGGCGCTCGGCCTCTTCGGCCGCATAGGCAAGCACACGCTTGCACTCGTTGGAGAGCGGAAGATCCACAGACGTGGACACCTTCTCGCGAATGGTGGTGTGTCCCTCGATCTGCTTCCGTATGGACTCTACGGACGCGTGCGACCGCAGAAACCGGTTCGTCAGTGCTTTGTCCTCACGCAGCAGACCGAGCAGCAGATGCTCCGTCTCAATGTAAGGCGACCCGAACTGACTGGCCTCATAGCGTGCGAAGAAGATCACGCGCCTCGCCTTCTCTGTATAGCGTTCGAACATGCTCCCCCTTACTCGACCCCGGCACCGCAGCCAGCCCTTCGGCTTGCCGCCGCGCCGTCATAAACCGCCGTCCCGGTCCCGGGCGAACCCCTCTCGCTCGAAACCACCACCGCCTCCGGCCCCTGCCGGGACCTTTTAGCTTCTCTCCAGTGTATTCCTCCGTCAACTGCCGATGAAATAGCACTTAAAGTTATGCCTACACTACACCACCTGCCGCATGCCCCCGGTTGTGCAAAATCGTGCCCGAACCTAACCCATCCAGATGCTGTCGGGTGGCGTGACCGTGGGCCATGGAGAGGGAAGGTGAAGGCCCCGGGGGGGCTAGATCAGCTTCCCCTGCCGTAGGCGCAGGGTTCTGTCGCAGCGGGCGGCCAGCTCCAGGTTGTGGGTTACCAGCACGCTGGTCAGGCCGAGTTCGGTGTGCAGGGTCTGCAGCAGGGTGAAGACGGCCTCGGAGGTGTTCCCGTCCAGGTCGCCGGTGGGCTCGTCGGCCAGCAGCAGTTTGGGCTCTGTAACCAGGGCGCGGGCCAGGCTGACGCGTTGCTGCTCGCCGCCGGAGAGCTCTCCGGAGCGGTGCTCGGCGCGCTCCGCCAGCCCCACCTTGGTCAGCAGCATCTGCGCCTGAGCCATGGCTTGCGGCCGGCGCACGCCGCGGGCCAGCAGCGGCAGAGCGACGTTCTCTCTCGCGCTGAACTCCGGCAGCAGGTAGTGGAACTGCCACACATAGCCCACACTGCGGTTGCGAAACTCTGCCGCCTGCCGTTCGGTGAAGCCGCTTAGACGCTCGCCGCCAAACCACACCTCACCCGCCGTGGGCCGGTCCAGCGCAGCCAGCAGGTGCAGCAGCGAGCTCTTGCCGGCGCCGCTTTCGCCAACGATGGCGACCATCTCCCCGGCCCGCACCTCCAGGTCCAGGTCGCGAAACAGTTCGACGCCCGCACCCGAGCCCTGCTGCACGGCGGCGTAGCGCTTGGTCAGGCGCTCGGCCCGCAGGACGACCGGGCTGGCGACGATGGGGCGGTCTCCGGACGTGGGTAAATTACTCATAGCGCAGCGCCTCTGCCGGCAGCACCCCGGCGGCGTTATTGCTGGGGTAGAGCGTGGCCACCAGGCTCACCCCCAGGCTCACTGCCGTCACCAGCAGGGCGTCCACCCACCGCGGTGCGAAGGGCAGGTGGTCGATCGAGTAGACGCTCGCATCCAGACGGATGAACTGGTAGTGCCCCCCGGCCCAGCTGAGCGAGTAGCCCACCACCAGCCCAATCGCCGTGCCGAGGACCGCAATCAGCAGCCCCTGTAGCAGAAATATTCGCCGCACCTGCTCCCGGCGGACGCCAAAGCTCATCAGCACGGCGATATCGCGGGTCTTCTCCATCACCATCATGGTCAGCGCAATCAGGATATTCAGGGCTGCCACGCAGACGATCAACGCCAGCACGATAAAGGTCACCACCTGCTCCAGCTTCAGCGCCCGGAAGAGCTCGCGGTTCTGCTCCATCCAGTTGGTCGTCTCAAAGCCAGCCCCGGCCGCCTGCTGGATGGCCTGGCCGATCCGGTCTGCGTGGTAGAGATCGTCTACCTTGAAACTGATGACGGAGATCAGATCCGGCTCGTGGAAGAGTCGCTGCGCATCGCTAAGCCTCATAAATGCGTAACTTGAGTCGTACTGGTAAAAGCCCGACTTGAAGATTCCGGCGACGGTGAACCGCTGGTAACGCGGTACCAGGCCCAGCGGGGTCAGATCCCCCTGCGGGCTGGTTACCAGTACGGTGTCGCCGACCGTCGCGCCCAGCGTCTCTGCCAGGTCATTGCCAATCACAAGTGGCGGCACGGCGTTGACCGCAGCCAGCACGCGCGCCGCATCGGCGTTGGCCGCGGCATCCACCTTGCTCTCATCGCGCAGGTCCTGGTCGCCTAACTCGCTTACCTGCTGCTCCTCCGCCATGGGGCGCTCAGTCGAGCCGGATGGGATAGGCGGCGGCGCGACCATGCTGGGCGTCGCAGCGGGTAGCGGCTCCAGCGCATCCGCAGAGCCCTGGGTCACACTCTGCAGCAGATCGCCGATCTGCCGCTCCTCGGCGGGGATCACGCCCTTGATCAGGGCGCCGCCGCTGCGTGCGCCCCGCGAGATCAGCACCTGACCATACAGGCCCGGGGCGGCGGCGGTGACGTGGGGCGTCTGGCGCAGCCTGGCCAGCAGTGGCCGCCAGTCGCGCATGCCGTCGCCCTGGATGCGCATCAGGTCGACATGCGAGGTGGAGCCCACCAGACGCTCCTGCAGGTCTCGCCGCATGCCATTGGTAATAGCCAGCGCGATGATGAGCGAGGCCACACCCGCCGCAACGCCTACCACGCTGATGGCCGTGATGACGCCCACCACGGCCTGTCGCCGCTTGGCCCGCAGGTACCGCGCCGCCAGAAAGAGTTCAAACCGCATCGTTAGCGCACCACCGTCTTGGCCGTCACGGCATTCTCAAAGCGGTCGTAGACCCGGATCGCCAGCACGTGCTCCCCGGCGCGGGGCGCGTTGCCGTCGCCCGCCGCAGGCACGGCGATAAAGTCATAGCTCTCGGCCAGCGAGTCGGACAGACCACCGACCGGCTCAACCACCTGCCACGGCTCTCCATCCAGGCTGTACTCCGCGTGGCTGATGGGGGAGAGCGCATCGCGGGCCTGGAAGCGAGCGCGGATCTGTACGGTGCCGGACGTTGCTCCTGCCTGCAGCAAGGCCTCCAGCGTGCCGGGCACGGGCGGCGTGGTGTCTACCACAAAGGGGTCGCTGACTCGCACGCCTGTTAAGGCCGCCCCGGCAGGATGCGCAGGCGCGTCGGTGGCCATCACACGCAGCGTGTACTCCCCATCAGGAAGTGTCGTGCTGTCAAAGCTATAGAAGCGATCGCTGATCTTGTCTTTGAGCAATCTCCAGTTCGTCTCACCGGTGCCGCGATACCACACGGAGAACTGCAGGGCGTCGCCACTGTCGTCGTGCGCCTGCCAGCGCACCGTGGTGGCGGTTCGGTCGCGCTGTGCGGCCAGCGGTGCCGTGGCGGTCGCATCCGTGGCGGTTGCCGTGCCGGATTGGCTGCCCGGAAAGACGATCTGCACCGTCGGCGGCGTGGTCGCGGTGGCGGTGGGCGTTACGCGCGCCCCGGGCTGCACCACAATGGCATCGACCACCGGAGCCGTGTTCTTCGGCAGGTAGTTCCACGCCACGCGATCCACCGTGCCGCCCGTGCGCAGCACCACCTTCCACTGGGCAAACCTCGCTGGCGGAACCGTCGTCGCGCCGTCTGGCTGCACCCGGCTCCAGGCGCTCCAGCCGGTGCTGGCGCTGGGCACGTTGCCGGTGCGGGTATACAGGTCAACGGAGTCCGCTGGTGCTGGACGCACCTCCATGCGGCCCCAGCGGGCAAATTGCTGTGCATCCAGGATCTCGCTGGTGTAGCTCGCGTCGACGGCTGTGGTGTCGCCCAGGTGAAAGAGCTTGCCGCTATTGCTGGTTGAGACCAGCAGGCCGGTCGGGTCCGGGGCAAAGGCCATGGCCTCGGCTGCATCCAGCCGCGCCAGGTCTGTGAAGCGGCCGGAGCCATCAGTGGCAATGGTGCAGATGCGGCCGCGGTTGCCGGTTGCGGCCAGCAGCTTGCCCTGATGCACGGCCAGGCTGTACACCACGTCATCCTTCAGCGTCGCCAGACGGCTGGGTGTGCCATCCGGGGCAATACGGTACAGCTCGGAGCCCTCCGGTAGCAGAGCGTTTGCCCCGGGCGTGCCGCTGGAGCCCGCCTGGGAGATCGTAACGGTTACTCCCAGCGCGCCGGTCACGGGCAAGGGCGGCAGCGTGGTGGAACCGCGTGTCCCCACTCCCGCAGCGTAGATGGAGCCGTCGGCGTCGCGGGCCAGTGCGGTGATCTCTTTACGTGGCGCGGCATAGACGGCAAAGGGCTGCGCGCCGGCCACGACGTGTCCGCCAGTGGCTGCCACCCGATACAGCACTCCAGCGCCCTCCGTCCCGGCCCACAGCGTGCCATCCGGTGCTACCAGCAGGCAGCGGATGTGCTGGTCACTGGTCTGGAAGAGCACCTCGGGCTTGCCCCCGTCGGGTGGAACCCGGTAGACCACGGCCGGAGCTCCGGTAGCGATGTAGATTGAGCCATCCTGCGCCTCGGCGATGTCCCAGACGTACTTCGGCTTCTCCTGCGTGCTCGCGGCATCCCACAACACCCGGGGTGCTTCGCCGGGCCTGGCCCCAGGGGCAAACCGGTAGACGCGGCCATCGGGCGAGGTGGCCGCCAGCAGGCTGCCATCGGCCGTCACGCGCAGCGCCTGCACGGCGAACTCCGGCCCGGTCCAGAGCTTGATGGGGTCGTCGTCGCGTGTGTCGCCTGCCGTGTGGACGCGTACCACCGCGGCCGAGCCTGCTGCCGTGCCACCGAGGCCCACATAGGCCGCGCCCTTACCGTCGCTGGCCACCGACCACACATAGCTCCCGCCGGAGAGATAGAGCAGATCGGTCCTGGGCCCGGCCAGCAACTGGCCGTCGCTGCTGATCGCCACGTTCTGCAGGGTGCCGCGCTCCAGATCGTCGTAGCGGTCCACGGTCCAGAGCTTCGTCTCCTGCAGCTGGGTCTCCTGGGCCAGAGCCAGACAGGGAAGCAGAGCTCCCATCACCACCGCGCAGCGCAGACGTCGCATCATCGTGTCTCTGAGTCTAAAGCACTGCTGGACCTGCCCGCACACAACAAAGCGGCGAGAGAGCATTGCTCCCTCGCCGCGGTTCTTGTGGAATGGATCCCGAATTAGTTTGCCAGCACGGCGCGGTACCGCACCTGGCTCTTCTTCACCTTGGCGACCGCATCGTTGGCCTTGGCCATAGCAAAGCGCTCGGTGATCGCCTTCACGTTGTGGCGAGCCGCCACGTCCAGCATCTCGTGCAGGTCGCGCGGGCTGCCCGTCGGGCTGCCGCATACGGCGCGCTGCCCCCCGATCAGGGGGAACGCCTGCAGCGCAATCGCCGAGGGCGGCACTCCGACCACGCACAGGGTGCCCTTGGGGCGCAGCGCGTTGACGTAACCCTGCCAGTCCTGGTCGGCGCTTACCGTGCTCAGCAGGAAGTCAAAGGAGCCAGCGACCTTGCGCAGGGCACCGGTGTCGCGCGTGTTCACAAAGTGGTGGGCACCCATCGCCTTGGCCTCGTCCTCTTTGTCCTTGGAGCTGGAGAAGGCTGTGACCTCAGCACCGAAGGCGCGGGCAAACTGCAGGCCGATGTGTCCCAAACCGCCGATGCCGATCACGCCGACCCGCGAAGATGGCCGCACGTCATGATTCCGAAGCGGGCTGTACACGGTAATGCCGCCACACAGCAGCGGGGCGACGTTCTCACTGTCCAGAACCTCGGGCACAGGAATGGCAAAGCGGGAGTTGACCCGGATACGGTCCGCGTAGCCGCCGTGACGGCCCACGCAGGTAGGCTGCGACTTCGCGCAGAGATGTTCATCCCCCTGGCGGCACCACTCGCACACGCCGCAGCTGTCAGCCTGCCAGCCAATGCCCACCCGCACGCCAGCCTTCAGGTTCTTGACATCGCTGCCGGTGCCCACCACCGTGCCCACAATCTCGTGCCCAGGAATAAAGGGGAAGCGGCTCATGCCCCAGTCGTTGTTGATCAGATGCACGTCACTGTGGCACACGCCGCAGTGCGAGATCTTCACCTCAACCTCGTCGGGCTTCAGGTCCCCAGGCTCGTACTTGAAAGGCAGCAATTGTGCACCTGCTGCGTGCACGGCCAAACCATGAATCTCACTCATTGCTCTGCTTCCTTCTCGGACAGGCTGTTGTTCGCCTGTTCTCGTTACCCCTCGATGCTACAACATACCCCCCTGAATAACTGCTGGAATCCTGCGGCGAGCCCTGCTGCCGCGCTCAGGGGCGTACGGTCAGGTGCAACACGGCAAAGCCTGAGGTGGCGTCTGCGGTTGGGCGCTGCGTCGCCTCCAGCACGCTTTCGCCGTTGAGCTGCAGCTGTTGCGCATCTTTCAACGGCTGCATCACATTGACGACGGAAAGTGGTACATCGACAAGTGTTCGCGTCGTCAGCTCGGCCTGGGGCTGGTGATCCAGCAGGGTGACATAGACCGCGTCGTCCGGGTGCGTGGCGTTCAGCATGGCCACGGTATCCTGCAGTGCCACGGCATGGTCTCCGCTGCTGCCGCGCAGCAGGCGATCGACGGTGGCGCCGTCACTGACCACCACGCGCAGGTCGCCCGCCGCCAGCGTGGTGGGCAGGCGGAAGCGCAGGCGTACGATCTGCTCCGGCGCGCGGTAGGGCTGCAGTACGGCCTCGGCCTCCAGTTCGTCCCCGGGGCGTGCCTCCTGCCGGCTCAGACGTGCCGACTCCAACACGGCGGTGTGGCGCGCGGGCTGAGCGACGATGTGCAGCTCCAGTCCCTCCACGCGGGCCCGCTGCACGGTGTTGGCGTAGAGGACGTCAAACCGCTCGCCTACGTACAGCGCCGTGTTCACCTCCGCCGTGCTTGATGCCGTGGCCCCCAGCACCTGGTGCAACCGCACCGGCTGCTGGTCTGCTACACGAATCGATCCATCCAGCCGGTAGGTCATCTCGGCAGCGGCTGTGTTGGATTGCTGCAGGCACTGATAGATGGAGACCAGCATCGTCGGCGTCGTCAGTTTGGCGTTGTCCAGCACCTCAAAGTGCATCGTGCGTGCCGGGCCAGGTGAGCCAGCGAGCTGCACCTCCACCGTAACGGGAATCATGCGGGCCTGTTGCCCAAACCGCCCCAGCACCGCGTTGGCGCGATCCTGCGTAAAGGCGCCCACCGTCTCTGTGGTATTCACAATTTTGAAGGCGTTCAGGGGCGAGGGCAGGGTGGCAACGATGGTCGCCTTGGTCATGGGCAGCTCCACCGGCCCGGCCTGCGTAATCGGGTGGCCGCACGCCAGCAGGTTGGTTGCGTCCAGGTAGGTAACCGTGCAGGTGCCTGCCATGGAGAGGTCGCCACGCACCAGCACCGCGCTGACTGCGCTGCCCGGTTCGAGCGGCTCGGGCTGGCGCGCCTCGCTGTCTGCACTACCCAGCCCGGCCACCGGCTCCAGCCCCAGCGCTCGAAAGCGCTCCGCAAACTGCGTGACGGCCTGGGCGCTGTAGCCAGAGCCGAACACCAGTGGCGTCTCCATGGCGTGCATCTCCGTGCTGCCGCCGCTGCCACCGGTTCGCGGCGCTGTGGCGTCGTCGCGAACCTGCAGCATCTGCGCGATGGGGGTGATCCCGGCGATGGGCTCCTTGCTGAACTGGCCGATGCGGTAGCTCAACGCACCCACGAGCTTGCCATCAATGTAGACCGGGCTGCCGCTCATGCCCGCGACCACGCCCGTGTACTCTGGCCGCTCGCCTTGCAGTCGCGCCAGAATCATGTCCTCGCCCGGGCCCAGGGCATCTTTCAGTCGGCCCAGAATCTCCACGGCCATCGGCTCTGGCGTGACGCCTTGAAATACGGTGTAGGCCACACCATGCAGCCCGGCGCGGATCTGATCCTCCGGGAAGAACTGCGTCACTGCAGGAGCATGGGCCGGCAGGGCGCTGCTCTGCGCCAGGGCGGCACCGCTCAGCATTGCCAGCAGGGTTGCCAGACCCGCCCGACACAGTATCTTTCTGCTTTCCATCTCGTCTACAGACTAGTGGCCGCGCCATCGCAACGCAAAGTTTCCGCGCAGACGCATTTCCATCCAGGGCCTGGACGGCATACCATCGACGTCATAAGCCTCGCATCTGGAGCGAATCTGCACCTATGATCCTTCGTCTTACCCGCACCTACCGCCTTGTCTCCCTCTCGTTGCTTGCCGCACTGCTGGCTGGTACGGCGGCGCAGGCTCCGCGCCTGCTGGCTCAGGACTCCCAGACGCAGACGACTCCTGACGAGGGTGGCCCGCAGTCAGACTCCGGCTCCATCATTCTGAAGAAGAAGAAAGATGCCGATGAGCCGCCGCCGCCCCCGGCGCCGGCCGAGCCGAAGGTCAAGAATCCGAATAACGAGACCTACTCCATCCGGGTCGACGTGCCGGTTGTCACGCTCGACGTCAACGTCATTCTGGACAAGACGCATCAGTTCGTTCCTGGGCTCAAGGCGGGCAACTTTCAGGTGCTGGAGGATGGCGTACCCCAGACGGTGACCAGCATCCGCACCACGCAGGCGCCCATTACCGCAGTCATGCTGCTGGAGTTCGCGTCCAACAGCTGGTACGCCATCAACGACATGGAGAACGCCTCCTACGTCTTCTTCCGCTCGCTGCGTCCGGAGGACTACGTGGCGGTGATGACCTACGACCTGCGCACCCACATCGTCTCCGACTTCACCAACAACAAGGACGTCGTCGGCCAGTCGCTGCAGTCCCTCACCATTCCAACCTTCTCTGATACCAACCTCTTCGACGCTCTGTACGAGACGCTGGACCGCGTCAGCCGCATCGAGGGCCGCAAGTACATCATCCTGATCGGAACCGGTCGCGATACCTTCTCCAAGCTCACACTCGACAAGATCATTGCCAAAGTGAAATCGACGCCCAACGTCACGATCTTCAGTATCGCCACCGGCGCGTTTATCCAGGAGATTGCAGAGGCGCAGGGCGGCATGGGGATGGGGGCTTCGATCCGCAACATGGACTATCTGCAGGCCCAGAACCAGCTGAAGACCTTTGCCCAGCTCACCGGCGGACTTTACTTCGCACCGATCTTTGAAGGGGAACTGCCGGAAGACTTCGCGCAGATCAACAACTCCATCCGCAACCAGTATGTGCTGACCTATCGTCCGACCAACACCCGTAACGATGGCAGCTACCGCAAGATCAAAGTCTCCCTGGTGGATAACGAGGGCAAGCCCCTGCAGATGGTGGACGAGAAACACAAGCCGCTCAAGTACTCCGTCATCGCGCGCGACGGCTACCGGGCCAAGCTCCCGGTCGAGTAGCCCGGGCGCACCTGGGTCTAGCGACGCCGCGGAATCGTCAGGTCCAGATCGCGGCCCGTCATCTGCTTGGTCAGCAGGATGATCTGGCCGGTGTGCTCCTGCACGTGGCCTACCACCTTGGCAATCGCCTCCAGCACGGTGACTGCGCCGTTCTTCTGCGGGTCGGTCAGCTGCATCAGTTGCTCGTGGGGCAGGGTAGCGATCACGCTGCGGGCCTCGCTCACTGTCTGGGCAAAGAGCTGCACCAGCCCGTCGCGGTTCAGGATCCCCTCCGCCTCAAACTCGGCGTCGCGGGTGCGAACATCCGGGGCACCGCCCACGCCGTGCATGATCCACTGCCGCATGTTGCCGCACAGGTGCAGAATCAGATTGCCAATCGTGTTCTCGTGCGGACCGCCTCGCTGCCACATCTGCTGGTCATCCAGCCGCTGCAGACACTGGGTTACGGTTTGCACAAGCTGGCCCAGCTTGCGGTCAGAGTAGCTCAGGAACTCGGCTGCCACATCCATGCTCATCTCCTCATCTTAGCGGAGCTGGCCAGCCGCGGTGTTCTGGACGGCAGTGCGCGGCAGAGTCGGCCACGCAAGCGCTTGGACACAATCGACTTGGCAGCAAAAAATCACCCCGTCGCGTTGACCGATACGGCCTGCTCCAGTACACTCAGAAAGGCGGTGAGGTGAGCAGCAACGCTCCCTGACCTGCAGCGGTTTCACCTCTGCGTTGCCCTCTCGTTCAATGGTAGGACGGACGACTCTGACTCGTTCAATCGGGGTTCGAATCCCTGGGGGGCAACCAACTTTTCCTGCAAATCGTGTGCCGTAGCGGCTCAATCCACCCGATACGCGACCACCTGCGTGGTGGCAGCGCTGGATTCAATGCTGGTGGACTGCAGCAGCACCTCAAACGGGCGGAGTTCGCCGCTCGTCTGCGTGGCCGCACGCAGCACCGGGGCCAGTGTGTCCCCGTGCAGCAGCGCATCGGCCGCGGCCTGGGTGCCTGCAACGTCCAGGCCCTCGATCAGCAGGATGTGTCCCGTCGCATCCAGGTTAGGCGTATAGGCGATCACCGCATAGGTCGGGTGCGCGGTCTGGTTCCACTGGCTTTGATAGTGGTTTGACTCGCCGGGGCGCGGGTGGGCGTTCTCAACCCAGGCCTGCTGCTGCGTTCTGTCGAGGGCGATGCGAAAGTTCAGCGTGCGCTGGGCAAGCTCTGCCCATGGGTTGCTGCCGATGGAGCCGATCAGGATGGCGTTGCCGGCCTTCAGGTCGTCCATGCGCAGGTCGCGGGGAAAGCGAACGAAGAACCGTTGCGGATCAACCTCGGGCAGACGTGCGATCGCGGAGACCATTTGCAGGTCGACAAAGCTGGTGAACCGCTGCGTCCTCAGGTCCGCCTCACTCAGGGAGTTCATCGCGGGGAGCGGGAGGGCCAGGTAATCTTGCTTCAGATAGTTTCCCAGTGCCACCTGTCGCCGGGAAAGGTCCTCCAGCAGGTTGAAGCCACTATCCGCCGGTACGATGAAGGTGTTGAGCGGCGAGCGGAAGAGCGCAGCCCAAAGGATGGACGTAGGCTGCGACGAATGGCGCGCACCCTGCAGGTGACGCACGGCACCAGCCGTAAAGGCGACCAGCACCAGTGAGTACACCAACAGCAGGGCAAGCCAGATTGGGGTAATGCCGGGCAGACGGCGCAGCGGCACCTGGTTAGCTTCCGCCTCAGTCGGTTGCGACAGTGCCGCCTGCAGCGCAGCAGGCTCCGTCGCCTCCGCAGGAGCGAGCATCGGCTCGTCCGGCGTGTCCTGGTGTGTCTGGGCGATGAAGACAGGAACGTAGCCGCCCAGCGGAATCTCGATCCGATAGGCTTCGAGCTGGCCTTCGTCGTTGGCGTACTCCGCCAGCCTGCGACGCAGTTGGCGGGCATAGTTGCGCACAATGTTGTCTTCCACGGTGCGATAGTTGCGCGGACGCTCGAAGACCTGCACCCCAATCTGGTGCTCGCTGATCTCACTCTGGCGTCCCTGCAAGGTCTCCGCACATACGTGCAGCAGAAATCGAGAGAGCAGGGGAGCGCGCTGGAAGCGACGACTGGCCACAATCCGCTGCACCAGTTGCCAGTGCTCGTCGTCCTGCAGGCGTGGTGGCGGTGCCTCCTGGCTAGCGAGTTCCAGTTGCTCTCGGATCATCTTCGAACACCTCAAGCTGAGGACGTGATCGTCAGGTAAAGACAGGCCGGCGAAGGCGCTGGCTGCGGTTGCTGATTTGAAGGCTCTATGAGGAAAGGCTAACGTTACCGCGTAAATGGACGATGAATCGGCAGCCTCGGCAATCAAGGCGAGGGACGTTTTACCGACAATTCACTGGCGTACAAGTGCCAGTTGTTCGTGTGGCTTACGGGCAAGATTCCACCGTGTATACCCCGTTCACCGGGGTGTAAACACTTTTTCCGGCGCGCTGGGTAGCCAACGCTAAGCACAGCAGAGCGCCCTGGAGGGGGCTCTGCAGGAGTGCCATCATGCAAGCCCATGCATCTGCCCAGCTAAAGTTCCTCGGCGGTCTCAAGGTCGAAGGTAGAGGAGTCAGTGTCCTGCGCCCTCTCGCGATCCTGTGCTGCCTGCTCGCTCTGTTTCTGCTCCCGCTCAGTGCCCATGCGCAGGTCAACACCGGCAATCTGAGTGGTCTTGTGACGGACTCCAGCGGAGCCGTCGTGCGCAACGCCAGCATCACCGCCACAGCAGCGGACACCGGCTACAGCCGTACCGTCCAGACCGGTACCGACGGCGAGTACATTCTGCCCGACCTGCCGATCGGCGAGTACACGGTTACGGTGACGGCCAGTGGCTTTTCGACCATCAAGCAAGCAGCCACCGTCAACGTTGGCTCGCACCTGCGGCGCGACTTCCACGTGAAGGTTGGCGCAACAACAGACACCGTGGAAGTGGTTGCGCCGGGCTCGGGTCTGTCGCGGGATGACGCCTCCATCAGCACCGTCATTACCTCGGACGTCATTGCCAGCACGCCACTGTTTCTGCGCAACTGGGACGACCTGCTGCGTACCGTGCCCGGCGTCCAGATCAATCGCTACACCAACCAGAGTGGCGCTACCTCTGCCGGACGCACAGGTGACTTCAATGTGAACGGCGTGCACACCCTGCAGAACAACTTCATCCTGGACGGCATCGACAACAACACCTTCTCAGAGAACGTTCAGGAGCTGAGCACCGAGGCGGCCCACCCGTCCGTGGACGTCATTGCAGAGTTCAACGCCATCACCAATCCCTACTCGGCAGAGTATGGGCGCGCTCCTGGCGCGGTCGTCTCCGTCAACACCCGCAGTGGCACCAACCAGTTCCACGGCACGCTCTATGAGTTTGTCCGTAACCAGTACTTTGACGCCTTCGATTACTTCTCCAAGCAGTCGCAGGCGAAGAAGTCCGAGGACAACCAGAATCAGTTTGGCGGTAGCATTGGCGGCCCCGTGCTGCACGACCACCTGTTCTTCTTCTTCAACTACGAGGCAACGCGCGTCAAGCAGGGCGTCTCGCGCATCTCGACGGTGCCGCTGGATAACGAGCGCATCGGCGACTTTAGCCCGACGGCTGCGGCCAACGCCGGAGTGGCGCCATACCCCACCGTATATGATCCGCTGACCTGTGCCACGCCGTACAACGTCAAGAGCGGTTGCACGGCCTTCACGAATAACCAGATTCCTACTTCCCGCATCGACTCTGCCGTCAGCAAGCTGATGGCGCTGTTCCCGGAGCCGAACTTTAAGAACGGCGGGGCAACCTTCCCTGAGCTGAACAACTACACCCGCACTGGTGCTCTGACTGACTTCAACAGCAGCTATGACGCCCGGGTGGACTGGACTCCGTCGCCGGCAGACACGGTCTTTACTCGCTTCAACTACTTCAACCGCACGCGCGATATCCCCGGCTACTTCGGCGGATTGGCCGACGGTACGTCTACCTCGGCCTGGGGCAACCAGATTCTGAAGGGTGCCAGCATCGTTGTGGGCTGGACGCACATTCTGAAGCCGACGATGGTGAACGACTTCCGCTTCGGCTGGGTGCGCGACTACTCCTATGCCCAGCAGCAGTCCTTCGGGCTCTCGCAGCTGGCAGGCAACTTCGTGCCTGGCATTCCGCTCAACCCTGCGCTCGGTGGCGGTGTGCCGCTCACGCAGTTCAGCAACAAGACCTTCCTCGGATCGCCGGACTACCTGCCCAAGAAGCAGGTGCCGATGCTCTATCAATACAACGACACGCTCTCCTGGACGCTGGGGAATCACAACCTGAAGTTTGGTGCGACCACGTTCATCCCCATGCGCAACATCTTCCAGGACGAGCCCGGCACGCGTGGCGACCTGACCTTTACGGGCATCTTTACCGGTGGCCTCTCCTATGCCGACGGCCTGCTGGGCGCAACGCAGTTCACCCAGCTGACCAACGTCTTCTTCGTCGATCAGCGACTCTGGATGGCCTCAGGGTTTGCAGAAGATGACTGGAAGGTGACGCCCAAGCTCACCCTCAACCTGGGTCTGCGGTATGACTTTGCCACGCCGGCCACTGAGGGTCAGAACCGCATGGCCAACTTCAACCCTGCCGGTGCAGGCTCCATGGTGCTGGCCAAGTCCGGCTCGCTGGGCGACCGCGCACTGGTCAATCCCAACACCACGAACTTTGCCCCGCGTCTGGGTGTCTCCTATAGCCTGAACGATAAGACCGTGCTCCACGGTGGCTATGGCATCTACTACACGTCGCTGGAGCGCATCGGCAGTGAGAACCAGCTGGCGCTCAACCCGCCCAACCTCATCAACAAGACCATCGCGAGCAACGTGACACCTGTGTTGACTCCGGCGGTCGGCTTTCCCTCCAACTTCCTCGATCCCTCTACGGTGGACCTGACCCAGCTGCAGAACTTCCACGTTCGCGCAGTGAACCCATCCATCGGCTCTCCCACCGTGCAGCAGTGGAGCGTGGGCTTCCAGCGGCAGCTCACCCCGGAGTGGCTGGCTGAGGTGAACTACGTGGGAACGCACTCCACCAACCTGGATGTGCTGCGCGACTACAACCAGGTGTTGATCTCTGGGAATCACGTGGTCACCAGCTTGACCGCACCCAGTGGTACCAAGCCGTATGCCAACTTCGGTCAGATCGAGTATCTGGACGCAGTCGGCTTCAGCAACTACCACGGTCTGCAGGCCAGCATCACCCGTGCGCTGCACAACGGCCTGAGCGTGCGTGGCGCCTACACGTACTCGCACTCGCTGGACAACACGCCTGAGGAGCTGGAGAGCAACTCCGGTGGTGCTCCGAACGGTCGCAATCCCAACGCCTGGTACGGCAACAGCGACTTTGATGTGCGTCACCGCATCTCAGCCAGCTACGTGTACCAGCTGCCCTTCGGCAGTGGCAAGGCGATGTTCCAGTCTGGTCCTGCGGCCTGGCTGCTGGGCAACTGGACCACGTCCGGTGTCTACACCTTCTACTCGGGGCATCCGTTCCAGGCTGCCTGGTCGAGCGAGAGCAGCCTGCTGGACGCCTATGGCTTTGCCGTGGCTCCGCCCAACCAGGTGGCTCCCGTGCACTACCTGAAGACGACCAAGTGCTGGTTCTACGCGGCAAACAACAGCAACTGCGCGGCTGCCGGTGCGGGTCTCACCACACCGTTTGCCGATCCCGGCCAGTACACCATCGGCAACGTGGGTCGCAATACGCTGCTTGGTCCACGCACGCAGCTCTTTGACATGGCGCTCTACAAGAACATTCCGTTCACCGAGAGCATCAACGCAGAGATCCGCTGGGAGGTCTTCAACGTAGCCAACCACGCTGTCTTCGGTCAGCCCAGTGGCAATGTCAGCAACAGCAGCGCAGGGTCCATCACGTCGCTGTCGGCCGATCCGCGCGTCATGCAGTTCGCGGCTCGCTTCAACTGGTAATCAGCACCCAACTGCTGCCCGGAAGGCATCGTTCCCCGCCTTCCGGGCAGCATCGTTTGCAGGGATTTATCTTCGATCATGCGTTGTTGCCCGTCTGCCTTGCACCGGGATGCGATATCCGCAGGAGGAAGTATGCGTAGGTTGCTCCATTCGTCCCTGATGTTGTCTCTCGGCATGCTTGTACTCTCGGCGGCACCCTCTGCCTGCGCGCAAGGCGCTGATCTGACCTTTGTCAACCACGGGCATCCCATCGTGGATGCGCACAACTGCTACCCCTACGAGGGGCGATGGAACGATCGCGTGCAGCGTGCGCTGCGCTCAGGGTTTCCCGTGTCCATTGAGCAGGATCTGGCCTGGTATGTGGACCCGCACACCGGAGAAGGCCGCGTGGTTGTCTCCCACACCCCCGCAGCGACCGGCGCCGAGCCCACGCTGCGTGCCTACTTCTTTGAGCAGGTGAGGCCTGTCGTCGAAAAGGCGCTTGCCCAGAATCATCCGCAACAGTGGCCGCTGATTGTGCTGCACTTTGACTTCAAGGACAACCAGCCCGCACTCCTGCATGCCGTATGGAGTCTGCTGGGTGAGTATGAGCCCTGGCTCTCTACTGCGGTGAAGACGCAGGACGCAACGCACCAGTCAGTGATCGAACGCAGGCCGATCCTGGTGCTTACGGAGTCCTCGGATGAGCAGCAGAAGGTCTTCTACGATGAGCTGCCGGTGGGGGCCCGACTGCGCCTCTTCGGCTCTGCACATGACCCGATCGTGCCCCAGGGCATGACCCTGCAGCAACGGATGCACTGGGCTGTGACGGCTACACCGGAGGAGTTGCTGCACGAGCGGCCAACCAACTATCGCCGCTGGGTCAATAGCTCCTGGTACCCGGTGGAGGAGGGTGGGCAGCGCCAGGCCGGTGACTGGACGGCTGCCGACGACGCCCGCCTGCATGCCCTGGTCGATCATGCGCACCAGCTCGGCTTTTGGAGCCGCTTCTACACGCTGGATGGCTTCCTTCCCGCGCAGGATCAGGGATGGGGAGAGTACTACAACTTCGGATCCCGAGACGCCGTGGCGGTGCGCTGGCAGGCTGCGATGCGAGCGGGGGTGAACTTCATCGCGACAGACCAGTATGAGGACCTGGCCGCCACCATGCCGCAAGTGGCAAAGGACCTTCGCCCGACCGTAGAAGCCGTTGCGCCAGCAGCGAAGTAAGAGATGACGGCCTTAACTCCGGATGCGGCATCGCATATACTCGTGCCACCGAGGTGTGCAAGGCCGTGATGGAGTTTAGCGAGGCGCTACTTGCCCAGCAGCAGGTGGTGCGGATGCAGGCGCTGCTGGAGGCAAGTCGACAGATCCACTCGACCATTGAGCTGGATGAGGTGCTGACCATCGCGCTGAAGATTCTGGTGCGGGAGCTGGAGCTGACCGGCGCCTTCTTCGCCGAGTACGCGCACACCTACGGCGACTTTCCCGACGGGTTGGAGGCGTTTCTGCGCGCCGACTCCAGCAACGCCGGAGTCCATGACTGCGGTGAGACATGGTTGCGCATTCCGCTGCTGGATAAGTCCGGTGCCCGGCTCACCGACCTGGTCGCCTTCTACCCTGCGACGCGAACCCTGGAGCTGGAAGAGACGGACTTTCTGGAGTCTCTGGCAATGCAGGCCGCCGTTGCAATCGAGAATGCACACTTCCATGAGCGCACCGTGCAGTGGCAGCGCGTGGAGAGTGACCTGGCCGCAGCGCGCCTGGTGCAGATGAGCATTGTGCCGCAGACTATGCCACAGATCCCGGGCTACAGCCTGGCCGTGCGCATGAAGACCTGCTACGAGGTGGGCGGCGACTACCTCGACATCGTCACCCAGCCGCTGGGCGACATTGTGATGGTGGTAGGTGATGTGGCGGGCAAGGGGCTGGCCTCCGCACTGGTTGGCATGTCGTTCCGTTCGGCCTTTCGCGCCATGGTGAACGCGCACCTGCCGCTGGTCGATATCGCCACGCGCATGAACCGCCTGCACTATGCCGAGGGCGACGAGGCCCGTCACCGCTATGTCACCGCGTTCCTGATTCGCCTCAGTCCGGAGGCGGACCTGCTGGAGGTGGTGAACTGTGGCCACAACCCGGCCTTCCTGGTCACACCGGGCGCAGAGCTGATCCGCATCAAGGCCTCGGGCACGCCGGTGGGCCTGCTGCCGTTCTCGAACTACAAGTCCGCGCAGTACCCTCTGGCTCCGGGGGCTCGGCTCCTGGTCTACACCGACGGCATGACGGAGGTCTTCCGCGGGCAAGAGGAGTTTGGCGAGGCCCGACTGCAGGAGTTCTTTGAAGGCTGCCAGGCTGAGACTCCAGAAGCTACCCTGGATGCATTGAATGCTACGCTGGAGACGTTCTCCTCCGGGTACAATCAAACCGACGATATGAGTGCTCTGGTGCTGTTTCGTGACCCGCAGAGCACGCCTGCACCTTAAACGCCTGCTCCTTAAAGACGCTTGATTTGGTGGGTCAGCCAATGGCCGGCCCATGCTAAGAGTTCCACCACTGGCACCAGACCGGAGATCTTCGTTTGAACGAGGTCGTTCCTAACAACATCGAGTTGAAGCTTCCGTCGCGGCTCGGCTTTGAGAAGATTGCGATGAATACGGCGGCCAGCGTCGCCCGCATCATGGGGTTCCCTGAGGACCGCATCGAGGACTTGAAGACGGCTATCGCGGAGGCCTGCATCAACGCGATTGAGCACGGCAATAAGCTGAATGAGGCTCTGCTGGTGGGCGTGAACCTCAACATGACTCCGGATACGTTGGAGGTGCGGGTGCACGACACCGGCACCGGCCCCAGCTTTCCTGTCGAAGTTCCAGACATTGACAAAAAGATGCACGAGCAGCAACAGCCGCGCGGCATGGGAATCTTTCTCATCCGTTCGCTAGTGGACGAAGCGGAGTGGGTAAGCACCCCGGGCGGCAGTTACGCGCGGCTGCTGATCCGGCTGCATCCTGAACCAATTGCCGCAATCGAGGAGAGAGACTGAAATGGCTGATAAAGGGACTCAGGTCAAGATGGAAGAGATCAACGCAGCAGATGCGCAGCCTGTGACCATCTTGCGTTTCGCCGGCGACATCACCAGTGCCTCCCAGGCTGCTGTGCTGGGAACGTATCAGGGACTGGCGGAGACGACGCGGCGCATCCTGATCGACTTCTCCAAGGTGGAGTACCTGAACTCCTCCGGCATCGCACTGGTCATCCAGATGATGATCGCGGCAAATAAAAAGGGCCAGGTGATCCAGAGCTTTGGCCTGACGCCGCACTTTCAGAAGGTGTTCACCATGGTGGGCATCACCCGCTACAGCAAGCTCCATGCGGACGAGGCGACCGCGCTGGGCGCCTTCACCGCCTAGCCTGCGCGTCCGTGTAGTCCGTCTCCGTCCGTAACGTCCATTTGCGTCAGGATGCGACCAGTACAGGTTCCGGCTGGGGCAGGCGGGGGCCGGTGGATACGCGCTGGATGCTCAGCACCAGGATGTCGTCCTCCTGGCCAAAGTTCTGTGCCTCTGTGGCCAGGTCAGAAACGGAGATGCGTGCCTTCATCCGCTCGTTGACGCGCTCAAAGCCGAACAGCTCACCGGCAGGATTCTGTGCCTCGGCGATACCGTCGGACATGAGGGTGAGCGTGTCCCCCTCCTGCATGTGGAAGGTCTCCACGGGGTACTCCATGCCCTCAATGGTCCCCAGCGGCAGGGCACCCATCATCTCCATCTCCTGACCGTTCAGGTAGGGTGCCAGGTGCCCGGCGTTGGCCAGCACCACGGTGCCGTCCGGGTCGACGCGCAGCATCACACAGGTTGCACTGGCGTGCTTGCGTTCGCACAACTGGTCATTGACTGCCTGCAGGATGCGATCCGGCTGCAGGCCATGCTGCACCTCGGTGCGGATGGCACCCACGATCAGGGCGACCAGCATGCCGGCCTGCACGCCTTTGCCGGTCACGTCGCCGACAACGATGGCGACACTGCCCTGGTCTCCGCAGGGAATGATCTGGAAGAAGTCGCCGCCGACCTCGCGGGCTGGCCGGTACTCGCTCAAAATGCTAAGGCCCGCGATCTCGGGTAGCTGGTCCGGAATCAGTACCTGTTGCACGTTCCGTGCCTGCTCAATCTCCAGCTTCCACTGCTCACGCTTGCGTTGCGCGTGCAGGAATCGCCGAGAGAGCATGACGGTGACCAGAAGCAGCGAGACGATGGTCGAGATAGTGCCCAGCGAGATGCTGAAGTCCCAGACCGCAAAGGCAGTCGGTACGTGGATCAGCCGCAGCTCGCGCTGGTAGTTGGCAATTGCGGCCAGCAGCACGGCCGGCAGGGCCATCCAGCCCTCGGCCTTCTCCTTGCGGATGCCGCGGTAGGTGACGACAACGAGGACTGCCGCCAGCCCCAGCTTCACTGCCAGCAGCAGCGGCTCCACGTAGCTGCCGGCAGCCAGCGGAACCACCTGGCCGTGCAGGGGTGGTCGCAACATGGCCGTGCCCACGCACAGGACTGCCATCATGCTCCACGCCAGCTGGTGGATGCGGCGCATCTGCGCGAGCCGGAACCAGTAGGCCCAGAACAGCACCCATAGCCCGATGCGAAGCGGCACCAGCACGACGTCAGACAGCAGAATGGCCATCGTCTGGCCGATCGCCGTCGTGAAGTTGACCATCAGAATGATGGCGTTCTCCAGCAATGTGGCCAGAGAGACCAGCCCCAGCCAGCGATACGACTCCTCCTCGGAGTCCAGCCAGAAGAGCGTGGTGGCAACCACCAGCGCCAGCAGCAGAATCAGTGTCTCCAGGAATCCGCTGCCCACCTGGTGGGCCGTGTCGTCCCAGTCCAACTGCACCTGGCTGGCGATTACCGTGGCCTTGCCCAGCACAGGCGGCCCGTGCATGCCACCGGCGTCCGGGCTGTTGTACCGCGTGGCGCTGTCCATCCACATGCGGATCGCGATCGTGATCTCGCCGTCGCGCACCTTGGTCGGCAGCCGGAACCCGCGCGGCAAGGCGCTGTAGGCCGTAACACCGCGATCGCTGAAGCGGCCAAACTCGCCGATCTTCTCGCCATTCACGTAGACCTGATAGGCGTCGTCGGCGTTGTCCGGCATCTTCAGGGCCAGTCTGCCGCCGCTCGATTGGACTCGAACCTTCAAGCGATACCAGGCGTAGCCGGAGTATCCCGGATAGCCGCGTGAGGTCCAGCCCGGGATAAATCCGCTGGTGCCCAGGGAGGCGTCCGCCGAGCCATCCGGTGGGGTCATGTCCATCGTCGCCCAGTGGGAGTCGTCCAAGCCAGGCTTCGACCACTCCAGGTCGTCGCCCGTGTGGAACCTCCAGGGCCCGTACAGTTCGACGGCAGAGTCCCCCAAGACCAGTGTGTCCTGCGCTGCAGCGGCCGTTGGGGCGGCCTTGGCCTGGGCCAGGCCCAGACGGCAGCACACCAGCAGCAGCACAACGAGCAGCAGGTTACGGCGCATGGTTCTCCACTTCAAACTCATGGGTGTTCGCAGACGGTGCAGCCATCATGCCACGAAAGGCCACCTCTACCCAAGCACACGGTCATACGGGGAGGATACTCGCACTGGCAAAGTTCCGTGCGGCCTGGCCGGGCGCAAAAATGGGGAGAGTCGGCTGGCGACTCTCCCCGGGATTGGATTGCAAACTCGTTCTCCGTGTCTGGTTCACGCCTAAGTATCGTTACTGACGACGAACCATGGCCGGGAGCAGATTGCGGCGCTGCATGTACACGAGCGTGCCCAGCATCAGGATGCCGGTCGCCACCAGCAGCAGGGGAGTCGGCTCCGGCACTACGTTCACCGCAGCGCTGCCGGTAGGGAAGGCCGACGCCGCAGGCCCTGACTCGTAGACGATAAACGTCTCGCCCGGAATGATGCCCGCGCCACCGTAGAAGGTGAGGATGTAGTAGAGCCCCTGCAGCGAGCAGCTTGCGGAGCCGAAGGCATCCTGCGCGCTGGTGATCCCGGTCGGATCACCGCAGGTGGTGGGCTGTCCAGCCAAAGCCGGCGTGTTCGCAAAGGTGAACTGCAGGCTGTTCCAGGTCATGGTGGTGTCGTTGTATCCCGCGTAGCACCCCGTCGCATTGACCGAGCTGGGAACTTCACCGGGCTGGCACTTAGAAAACGTGATGGAGAACGGCAGGTCTGCCGCGTTGATCACGTTCGCATA
The DNA here is from genome assembly GCA_028872955.1 of Acidobacteriota bacterium. Classification (GTDB taxonomy): domain Bacteria; phylum Acidobacteriota; class Terriglobia; order Terriglobales; family Acidobacteriaceae; genus Edaphobacter. The sequence goes on along the minus strand of JAGWNX010000014.1, from coordinate 19,983 downwards.
CGGAAGCGAGGGCGGATCCAGCACGTTCATCTTGAAGTCGATGACATCGGCCTTGGCCAGAGCACTCCAACCGCAGATCAGGCTCAGAACAAACAGCACACGGAACAGTTTCATCAGCAGGTCTCCAATCAAGTTCAAAAAACTCAGGGGATTCACTTGCAGCTAACGATTGTGCTCGGAGGAGCAGGTGCGGAATACCTTCAACTGTAGTGATTCTATAAACGAAGTATGCAGATCGAAGTCCAAATATCTTCAGTAATGAAATCAGCTACTTAGATCGCTTTGACCCGAACAAAATGCAAAAGCTTGCATGGAAGTGGAAACTCTTGGCGCCTGCTCGCCGGCGCAGGCGCAGTTCGAGCTAGGATGCTTCGGCCTCATCCACCGTCGGGTAGAGTGCCAGCACCTGGTCTGTATGCGTCATCTCCAGCAACGCCATAATGCGTGCATTGACGCCTGCAACCAGGAAGCGGCGATGCTCATCCTGGGCGAGCACAAAGGCGTTCATCAACAGCCCCAGACCTGCCGAATCCATGTAAGGCACATCGGTCATGTCAACAATCAGGCACGCTGGCTTCAGCGAGCGAAACTCGTTCTGAAACGTAAACATGTTGCTGAGCGTGAGAGGGCCATTCAGCTTCAGAATGATGGTGCCCTCCGCCTTGCCAGGCCTGGTGGAGAAGGAGAACGCTGCGTCGGTCATACCCACGAGTATAGGCGTGTCCTGAGAGAGGCATTCATTACAGGCGTGTTAATACATCCTTTGTGGCACATCTGCAGATAGGACCGCCTGGCGCAGAAAGTCAAAGCTGCCGGAGGGCGAGGGAACGACCTGCTGCAGCCGCCGACGATGGACCACGGCATTGTTGAGATACCAGAACGGAATCCCCGGCAGGTCCTTAGCCAGGTCCTGCTGCACGCCCAGGTACAGCCGCCTGCGTTGCTCCTGGCCGGGCTCTTCTGCCGCCTGCTGCAGCAGCGCATCCACGGCAGCGTTGGCATAGCGGCCGCGATTGCCGCCGCGCGGCGGAAAGCTGGTGGAGGCGTAGGCGTATCGAAAGATGTCCGGGTCTTCGTTACTGCCAATCCAGCGCAGCGCGTACATCTGAAAGCTGCCGCGCGTGATGTCGGCGTAGAAGGTGCCGAACTCCGCCGACCGGATCTGCAGGTCAATGCCCGCCGCGCGCAGCTGTTGCTGCAGCACGATGGCCGTCAGCCGTGTGGTCTCGTCGTTGGAGATCTTGAGGCTCAGGTGGATGCGAACGCCGGACTTGTCTGGCGGATGACCGGCAGCCTGCAGCAGTGCCTCGGCACGCGCGACGTCATGCGGGTACTGCGCCAGTTGCGAGTCTTCTGCCGCTGCCCAATGCCCGCGCGGCAGCAGGGTGGAGGCCGGCGTGGCCTGTCCGTGCCAGATGGAGTCCAGGATCGCCCTGCGATCCATCGCGCAGGCGATGGCCTGGCGCACCCGCACATCGCGGAGCAGCGGATCTGTGACGTTGAAGTTCAGATACTCGACACGCGAGCCAGGCGCGCTCTCGGTGACCAGCGCGGGATCCTGCCGCAGCACGCGGAACATGTCCGGCGGAACGGCATTACTCTCCACATCCACCGAGCCCTTCTTCAGCTCCAGTGCTGTCGTGATGGCATCCGGTACCACGGCAAAGCGGACCCGCGGCAGGCGGGGCGCACCTGCCCAGTAGCCTGGGTTGCGCTCCAGCAGAACGTCCTTATCCGCAACGGCGCTGACAAAGCGGAAGGGACCGGAGCCGACCGGATGCAGGCCGAAGTCCTGACCGGCTCCACGTGGCACCACGCCGAACAACCCATCACTCAGGCTAAACAGCAGGGTCTCGTCCGGCTGGTCCAGGTACAGCACAACGGTCAGCCGGTCCGGAGTCTCCACGCGCTGCACGTGGGCAAAGGCCCCTCCCTTGGCCGTAACCAGCGAGCCATCCCGCATACTTTGCAGCGTCCAGGCGACGTCGGCGGCCTCCAGCGGGCGGCCATCCTGAAAGCGCACCCCATCGCGCAGGTGAAAGACCCAGGTGCGTGCGTCAGGCTGCTCCCATCGCTGGGCCAGCCAGGGCTGCATCTGGTAGTGCGCGTCTTTATGCACCAGGGGGTCAAAAATGAGTCCCCCTATGCGCTCGCTCTGGGCGTCGGTGCCCACGCGCAGGTCCAGATTCTCCGGGCTGCTCTCGATCGCCACCACCACGGTTGTGGGGTCTGGGGTGCGGGCACGTCGACAGCCCGCCAGCAGCCCGACCGCCACCAGCAAGCCCACGACGATGCGCGGCCCCCTCACGGCTGCGAGACCCTGCCCAACACTACTGGGCGTGCGGCTCCGGTGGCGGCTGGTACATTGCCGGGCAGTCCATGCCAGGTGAGCCAGGCCAGCAGGGCAAAGGCCACGGCCTCCTTGGCCTGCGGCGCAACGCCCAGTTCGTCCAAAGCACGGAGCCGAACGCCATCCCGCGCCAGGCCAGCGCGCAGCCAGCTCATCAGCGTGGTGTTGCGCGCCCCGCCGCCAGAGACGCAGAACTCCATGCGGGCATCGGCCAGGTGTGGCGCAATCAGGTGTGGCGCAACCAGGCGGCGAAATCCCAGCAGCACGGACTCCGCTGTAAGCGCCGTGGCCGTGGCGATGACGTCCGCGTCGCTTGCCTTGGCACGACGGCACTGCCCGACAAACTCGTCAACAAAGCTGGCCCCATACTGCTCGCGTCCGCAGCTTTTAGGCGGCGGGGCAGAGAAGTAGCGTCCGCGCAGGATGCGGTCGACGACTGCCTGCTGGACCGCGCCGCGCCGCGCCACCGCGCCATCGCGGTCCAGCGGTTTGCCGTACAGCCGCTGCATGCAGGCATCGATCACCATGTTGCCGGGCCCGGTATCAAAGGCCAGCATGCGGTCCGGGCCTGCGCCTGCCGGAATCGCCGTGAGATTGCCGATGCCGCCGAGGTTCTGCAGCACGCGGGCCACCTGCGCGCTGCGGAACAGCACCCAATCCAGCAGCGGCACCAGCGGCGCGCCCTGGCCACCGGCGGCGAGGTCTGCCGGACGAAAGTCGCTGACTACGGGGATGCGCAGCCGCTCCGTCAGGACGCTGGCTTCGCCCATCTGCCAGGTGGAGCGGAGGCGCTGGCTGGCTCCGTGAAAGACCGTCTGGCCGTGGCAGCCCACCAGTGCGGGTCGCAGCTGCAGCGCAGCGCTGGCCCGCTCCACAGACTCCGCGTACAGCGCACCCAACTGCCAGTGGAGCCGACTCCACGCGCTGGCCGGCAACGCCGCGCCCTCCACGGCGGCCAGCACCTGGCTGCGCAGACGCGGCGGAAAGCGACGCTCCACGTGCCCCAGCACCTTCACCCCAGGCACGCCATCCTTGCCCAGGCGAATGCGGCACAGCGCGACGTCGACGCCATCCACAGAGGTCCCGCTCATCACACCCGCTACGATCATGGTCCGCGCCTGCATCATGCTCCCTTCAGCTCGCGCTGCAGCTCGCCCAGCAGGTTGAGCGCCTCACGCGGCGTCAGGCCATCGACGTCCAGCTCCTGCAGGCGATCGACGATGCGCTGCGAGAGTGGGGTGAACATGGTCAACTGCATGCGTGGTGCCGCGGGCGCTGCCGCCTCGCGCACCTGCTGGGTCTCGGCCCGCTCATGCACCTGCAGCACCTCGCGTGCGCGGGCGATGACGGCGGCCGGCAGCCCGGCCAGACGGGCCACCTCAATGCCATAACTCTTGCTGGCAGGACCCGGCTCCACCGTGTGCAGAAACACCACGCCGTTCTGCGTCTCCTTGACCGTCACGCGCAGGTTGCGCAGGCGGGGCAAGCGCTCCTCCAGCATCGTCAGCTCGTGGTAGTGCGTGGCAAACAGCGTGCGCGCGCCAATGCGCTCGTGCAGATGCTCGACCGTTGCCCAGGCCAGGCTCAGCCCGTCGTAGGTGGCGGTGCCACGGCCCATCTCATCCAGCAGCACCAGGCTCTGGCGGGTGGCGGTGTTCAGAATGGCGGCCGTCTCGGTCATCTCCACCATGAAGGTGGAGCGGCCCCGAGCCACATTGTCGCTGGCACCAATGCGCGTGAAGACGCGGTCCACCAGGCCCAGGCGCATGCGTTCTGCGGGCACAAAGCAGCCGCACTGGGCCATCACCACCAGCAGTGCAGCCTGACGCAGATACGTGCTCTTGCCGCCCATATTCGGCCCCGTAATCAGCAGCACCGAGGGGCCTGCGTCGGCATCGAGGTACACGCTGTTCGGGATAAAGCGTGCGCCGGACTCCTCCAGCCGTCGTTCGACCACCGGATGCCGGGCTGCGACAAACTCCAGCACCCCCGACTCTTCCACCTCGGGCCTGATCCAGCCCCGCAGTGCGGCCATGTGTGCGAAGTTGGCCAGCAGGTCCACCTCCGCCACGCGACGCGCGCTCTCGCGCATGCGGGCCGCCGCTGCCAGCAACTGCCGCCGCAGCTCGGCGAACAGGCGCCGCTCAATCTCGCCGCTGCGCTCCTGCGCGGTCAGAATCCTGGCCTCATACTCCTTCAGCTCGGGCGTGGTGAACCGCTCGGCGTTCACCAAGGTCTGCTTGCGCTCGTAGTCGCTCGGCACCAGCTTGGCGTTGCTCTTGGTTACCTCCAGGTAGTAGCCGAAGACGTTATTGAAGCGCACCTTGAGCGAGCCAATCCCGGTGCGCTCGCGTTCGCGCTCTTCAATCGCAACCAGCGCTTGTCGGCCGCTCTGGCTCAGCGCCCGCAGCTCGTCCAGTTCGGCATCCACCCCGGGGCGAATGGCACCACCATCGGCAAGCGACACCGGAGGCTCCTCGACCAGCGTCTGCACCACCCGTGCGTGCAGGTCCTCGAGCGTATCCAGCTGGGCAGCCAGCTGGCGCCACCGGCTCGCAGTCAAGGGACGCAGGGCACCGGCCAGCCCGGGCAGCCGCCCCAGCGTCTGGGCCAGCGACATCACCTCGCGCGGCCCGACAGAGTCCAGGGCCACGCGACCCAGCAAACGCTCCAGGTCCAGCACGCCCTCCATGGCGCGGCGCAGCTCTTCGCGCAGGCGCAGATCGCCCGTCAGCTCGGCCACGGCATCCAGCCGGGCGCGGATCTCCTCCATCGCATTGGCTGGCCGCAGCAGCGTGGCGCGCAGCATCCGCTTGCCCATCGGCGTCATGCAGGCGTCCAGGGTGTGGAAGAGCGTGGTCTGCATGGACTCGCCGGAGAAGAGCGGCTCCACCAGCTCCAGATTGCGCACACTCACGGCATCCAACTCCAGACACTCCGAGCGCTCGTAGTAGCGCACGCTCTCCACGTGCTCCAGTGCGCCCTGGCGGGTCTTCTGCAGGTAGTGCAGCAGCGCACCGGCAGCCACGGCAGCGGTTTCGTGCGTGCTCAGGCCCATGCCGTTCAGCGAGTGCACCTGCAGCACCTTGCGTAGCAGGGGCAGAGCATACTCCGCGGTGTACACCCACTCGTCCTGGGGCGAGCGGGTGCGGATGGAGGATAGCGTCTCATTGGTCTGGCTGGCCTCCTCTGCGTCCCTGTCGTTGGGGAAGCGCAGACCACCGTTGCCCGTCAGGCTGGACTGCGCATGCAGCAGCTCCACCGGACGCACACGGCCCAGCTCGTCCAGCAGTAGCGCCCAGGCGTCTCCGCCGCGAAACTCCGTGGCGCGAAACTCGCCGGTCGAGAGGTCCAGCAGCGCCAGTCCGGCTATACTCTGCGCGCCGGTGCCCGCCACGGCGATGCTGGCCAGGTAGTTGCTCTGCTCGGCGCCCAGCGTGGGGTCCAGCGCCGTGCCCGGAGTCAGAACGCGCGTCACCTCGCGGCGCACGATGGTTTTGACGGTCTTGGGGTCCTCCATCTGCTCGCACATGGCGATGCGGTAGCCCTTGCGCAGCAACCGCTGCACGTAGATCTCTGCCGCGTGATAGGGCACGCCGCACATGGGCTGCTTCTTCTCGCGGTCACGCGCAGTCAGGGTCAGTTGCAGCTCCCGAGACACCAGGATGGCATCGTCGTAGAACAGCTCATAGAAGTCTCCGATGCGGCAAAAGAGCAGGCAATCGGGATACTGCTCTTTGGCAGCAAAGTACTGACGCATGGCGGGCGTCAGGTTGCTGCTGTCCATTGGAGTCGTCTTAGCCACGGAGAGGCCAGAATAACGCACTTGCCCTGCACGCAGCCCGGGGCAGGGCCTCACGCTATACTGAAGGTGCGGCCACCCGGTGGCTCGCTGGCTTGCTATGTCCCTTACCTGGCTCCGCGTCGCGGTGTTCTTTTACGGAATTGCCGCCCTTGCCGTAATGCCGACCGCGCTGTTCGATCGCCCGAACTGGCGGCGTCTGGCTATCCCTGCAGCCATTGCCGCACTGTTCTTCCACTTTGTGGCGTTCGCTGAGATGCTGAACGCGGCGCACCACACCCTGCCGGTGGACTCCCACGAGACTCAGTCGTTGCTGGCGCTGCTGCTGGTGGCAATCTTTCTGGGTGTCTACTTTCGCTATCGCACCGTGGCACTGGGCATCTTCGTGCTCCCGGTCACCATCCTGCTTACCTGGACTCCGGCGTTTCACCCCGGCCAGGAGACCATCCTGCTGGCGCACTCCGGCTGGATCTTCATTCACGTAGTGCTGCTGCTGGCGGCCTACGCTGCGCTCTCGCTCAGCCTGGTGGCCTCGCTGCTGTATATCGTGCAGGAGCGCAGGCTCAAGGCCAAGCAACCGGCGCTGCGCTCGCTGCCTCCGCTGGAGACCACAGACCAGATCGCCCTGCGTACCTTGCTCTTCGGCTTCCCCTGCATGACCACCGGGCTGCTGATCGGTACGGCACTTGCGGTCAAACAGTTTGGTGCCAGCTACTTTCTGGACCCCAAGATTCTTCTGGCCTTTGCGATGTGGCTGGCCTACGTGGCCATGATCTACATCCGCCGCAGCTCCGGCCTGCGTGGTCGCCGTGCGGTGTACCTCTCCAGCTTCGTCTTTCTGGTCATCCTTGCGGTGTGGGCTGCCAACCAGTTCTCGTCTGTTCACAGGTTCAGCGCGCCATGAGCCAAACGACCTCCCCTGCGCAACAACTCGTGCTGCTTGGCATCAACCACAACACCGCGCCGCTGGAGGTGCGGGAGCGCATCGCCATTCCGCCCAACCGCCTGGCAGACGCCACGCGCACGCTGGTCCACCAGCCCGGCATCCGCGAAGGATTGATCCTCTCGACCTGCAATCGCGTCGAGTTGCTGACCCTCCAGGACCACTCCACGAACACGCCTCCCGACCTGCCTCGCTTCCTGCACGAGTACTTTGCCGTGGAGCCGGCTACGCTGCAGCCGCACTTCTACGAGTATCGCGAACGCGAGGCCGTGCGTCATCTCTTCCGCGTCGCCTCATCGCTGGACTCCATGGTCGTCGGCGAGCCGCAGATACTGGGCCAGGTGAAGGAGTCCTACTCGGTGGCACGCGAGGTCGGCGCCGTCGCGGCGCATCTGGACCCGCTGCTGCAGCGCACCTTTACCGTGGCAAAGAAGGTTCGTACCGAGACCCAGATCGGCTCCAGCTCCGTCTCGATCGCCTCGGTTGCCGTCAACCTGGCGCGAGAGATCTTTGGCACCCTGCAGGGCAAGACGGTGCTGCTGGTCGGCGCGGGCAAAATGTCCGAGCTGGCCGCCCGCCACCTCATCCAGCAGGGGGCCTCGTCCATCCTTGTCTCCAACCGCACCGAGGCACGCGCCCGCCAGATGGCTGAGCAGTTTGCTTCGTCCTCCTGCGCCACGGCCGTTATACCGTTTGACCAGCTCTACGAGCAGGCCAACCGTGCCGATATCGTGGTGACGGGAACGGGCTCGCCAGACCCCATCTTTCTGCGTTCGCATGGCGTGCAGTTCCAGCAGCGCCGTCGCAACCGGCCCATGTTCTTTATCGATATCGCCGTGCCACGCGATGTGGACCCCGCGCTGAACACCGTCGACGGCTGCTTCGTCTACGACATCGACGACCTGCAGCAGTCGGCCGCGGCCAATCTGGCTGATCGCTCGCGCGAGGCCGCCGCCGCTGAGCAGATCATCGCCGAGGAGGTTGCCAAGTACCAGCAGCGGCTGCAGGCACGCGGCGCAGCACCGGCCATTGTGGCGCTGCAGCGCGGTGCGGACTCCATTCGCGAGGCCGAGCTGGCGCGGCTGACCTCCAAGCTCGCGGCCCAGCCCCTGAGCCCCGCACAACAGGAGGCCGTGGAGGCACTGACCCGCTCGCTCACCGCCAAACTGATCCATCCGCAGCTGGCAGCCCTCCGCAAGTCCTTGACCGAGCCAGCCGAGTAGACTGCGCTCGTCGAACCTCCTCCACTCGTCGTCACCACGCGGCTTGGCTACACTGGTGGCATGAGCTTGACGCAAGAGCATGCCACCCCGGTTCCCAACAACCCCTTCCTGAGCCCCAGTACCCTCCCTTTCGCCGCGCCGCCCTTTGACCAGATGCGCGAGGAGCACTTTCTGCCCGCCATCGAGGCTGGCATGGCCGAGCAGCGCGCAGAGATCGACGCCATTACGGCCAATCCTGAGCCAGCGACCTTCGCCAACACCATCGTGCCGCTGGAGACCTCAGGCCGCCTACTCGCACGGGTGATGATCGCCTTCAGCTGCCTGACCGGTGCGCACACCACGCCCGCGCTGCAGGACCTCAGCACGCAACTTGCCCCGCGCCTGGCCGCGCACCACGACGCCATCTCGCTGGACTCAGCCCTGTTTGCCCGGGTAGATGCCGTCTATCAGCAGCGCACGGCCTTGAGTCTCGATGCCGAGTCGCTGCGTCTGCTGGAGACCACGTGGGATGGATTCGTCCATCATGGTGCCGCGCTGGACGAAGCAGGGAAGCAGCGCCTGCGGGCCATCAACGAAGAGCTCTCCACACTCTGCACGCGCTTTGCCAATATGTTGTTGGATCTGGGCCGCGAGACGCTGTTCCGCACTGAGGATGTTGCCGATCTGGACGGCCTGAGCGCAGCCCAGCTGGCCGCCGCACAGGAGCTTGCACAGTCGCGCGGATGGCAGGGCTGGGCGCTTACCCTGACCAACACCACGCAGCAGCCTGTCCTGGAGTCGCTGAAGCGCCGCTCCACCCGGCAGGCCATCTTCGAGCTCTCCTGGAACCGCGCCAGCGCCGGCTCTACGTTCGACAGCCGCGAACGGATCGCGCGTATCGCCCAGCTGCGGGCAGAGAGCGCTACGCTGCTCGGCTTTGCCAGCTACGCGGCGTGGAAGCTGCACGACCAGATGGCCAAAACCGCCGAGAATGTCTCCAGCTTCCTTGCCGGGCTGGCGGAGAAGGCGCGTGGCTGGCTTGTAGCCGAGGCCGCTGACCTGCAGGCCATGATCGACGCCGAGTGCGCCGCCAACGGCACACCCCGCTTTGAGCTGGCTGCCTGGGACTGGCCCTACTACGCCGAGCGGCTGCGCAGCGAGCGGTACGCGCTGGATGAGAGCCTGCTGAAGCCCTACTTTGAGCTGAACAACGTGGTCGAACGGGGCGTCTTTCTGGCCGCCACCCGGCTGTACGGCATCACCTTCCAGCTCCGGACCGACCTGCCGGTCTACCACCCCTCGGTCCGTGTCTACGAGGTGCGCAATCCATCGGGCGAGGCCTTCGCGCTCTTCTACTCAGACCCCTTCAAGCGGCCCAGCAAGCGGGGCGGCGCGTGGATGTCGTCGCTCGTGTACCAGACGCGGCTGCTCGGCATGAAGCCCGTGATCTACAACGTGGAGAACATCGAGGAGCCCGCCGAGGGACACCCGGCGCTGCTGACCCTGGACGAGGTGCGCACGCTCTTCCACGAGTTCGGTCACGCGCTGCACGGCCTCTTCTCAGACGCCAACTACGCCTCGCTGGCCGGCACCGCAGTGCCCCGCGACTTTGTTGAATTTCCCTCCCAGTTCAACGAGTACTGGGCCACACACCCGGAGATTCTGCCCCACTACGCGCGCCACCACCAGACCGGCGACCCGATTCCGCACGAGCTGGCCGAACGGCTGCGCCGGGCGAAGGACTTCAATCGTGGCTATCGACTGTCCGAAGTCGTCGCGGCGTCCATCATCGACATGCGCTGGCACACGCTGCCCCACGGCGCCCCGCTGCAGGACGCCGATGCGCTGGAGGCGGCGGCTCTTGACGCAGCCCGTCTGGACCTGCCCTATCTGCGCCCGCGCTACCGCTCCACCTACTTCGCGCACATCTTCTACCTCAGCTATGCTGCGGGCTACTACGCCTACCAGTGGGCAGAGACGCTGGAGAACGAGGCCATCGCCTGGTTTGAGAGTCATGGGGGCATCACGCGCCAGAACGGCGACTGGCTGCGCAGCACGATCCTGTCTCGCGGCAACACGGCCGATCTCGCCACGCAGTTCTCCACCTGGCTGGCCGGGCCGCCTGCCTAGCGACATCCCGGAACCGGTGCATCGCTCAGACCCATCGGGAGCGATGCACTTAACTTTTGATGCGCTGGAAGATTCCGCCGCGAAATCTCGTATCCTAGAGCGGTATGCCTACTTCGCAACGCCCAGTCAGGATCGGATCTCGCGGCTCCCAGCTTGCCCTTTGGCAGGCTCATCACATCCAGGACCTTCTCCGTGGTCAGGGCATCGCCACGGAGATTCAGATCATCCGCACGACCGGCGACCGTATGCAACAGCCGGGGTTTGTGCCACCTCCGGGGCTGGACGGCAAGGGCATCTTCATCAAGGAGATTGAGGAGGCGCTGGCCACTGGCGCCATCGACCTGGCCGTGCACTCGCTCAAAGACCTGCCCACCTCGCTGGCTCCGCAGTTCACCCTGGCAGCCGTGCCGCAACGGGCAGACGCGCGCGATGTGTGGGTGTGCGAGCCGTACTGGGCGCTGCACACGTTGCCCTCCGGCGGACGCATCGGCACGACCAGCCCACGGCGTCGCGCGCAGTTGCTGGCGCTGCGGCCAGATGTGAGCTTCGTGGAGATTCGCGGCAACATTGACACCCGTCTGCGCAAGCTCGCTGAGGGCCAGTGCGATGCGCTGGTGCTGGCCGGAGCGGGCCTGGACCGGCTGGGTCGCACGGAGTCTGTCCACGCACGGTTCAGCCCGGAGGAGTTGTGTCCGGCGCCGGGCCAGGGGGCCCTGGCGATTGAGACGCGCCACCCCGAGGCACCAGCCACGGGCTCGCCCGACCCCGCATGGGATGCAGCCTTGCTGCAGGCCATCGGGTTCCTGGAGCACGCCCCCACGCGGTACGCCGTTACGGCAGAGCGGACGGCGCTGGACGCGCTGGGCGGCGGCTGCCAGTTGCCGGTGGGCGCGCACTGCACCGCCGTCGCAGGAGGCTGGCGGATGATCGCGCAGGTGGTGGCACCGGATGGCGAGACCATGGTGCATCTGGATACGACCGTGCCGGAGGCGACCAGTCCCGTGATCTTTGGCATGCAGGTGGCTGCAGAGCTGAAGGCCCGGGGAGCGTTGGAGCTGCTCGCTGCGACCGTCTGAGCGCGGTATTCTCCATTGAAATAGTTTTTGCCGCTTGCAAGCCGCACCCCTGGCCGCGTACAACCGTACAGCACGTCAGGAGATATTCCGCATGATACCCACCCTTCGCCTCGCCGCTGCGGTGGCGGCACTCTCGCTTGCAGCCCTGGCCCAGACCCCCACTCCTGCGCCTTCGCCATTCCCCCTGGCGCCGCCACCCGGTCCTCAGATCTACCCGCACCCGATGGACGAGAGCGACGCGGGCTTTGTGCCGATCTTTGACGGCAACTCGCTGCAGAACTGGGAGGGCGACCCGCGCTACTGGCGCGTGCAGGACCATGAACTGGTGGGCGAAGTGACCCCGGCCACGCTTCTGAAACAGAACAACTTCATCATCTGGCGCGGCGGGGCGCCGGCCAACTTTGAGCTCAAAGCGGACTATCGCATCACCGCCCACGGCAACAGCGGCATCAACTACCGCAGTGTCGAGATTCCGGGCACACGGTATCTGCTCCGTGGCTACCAGGCCGATATCGACGGCGAAAGCCGCTACACCGGGCAGAACTACGAAGAGCGCGGCCGCACCTTCCTGGCCATGCGTGGCACCATGACCCACGTCGGCGCGGACGGCGCCACCGTGATCGCGAGCCTGGGAGATGCCGAGGCGCTGCAGGCCTACATCCACACCGACGATTGGAACCACTACCACCTGATCGTGCGCGGCAACGTGATGATTCACATTCTGAATGGCCACGTGATGAGCGAGGTGATCGACGACGATGCGGCGCACCGCACCTTCTCCGGTCTGATCGGCGTGCAGGTGCACGTGGGTCCGCCCATGAAGGTGGAGTACCGCAGCATCCTGCTGAAGGTGTTGCCAGACGGAAAGTAGATCCCCAGTACAATCAACGCAAGTGCCGCCGCTTGACCACGTCCGGATCTTGATTACGCGCAGCCGCCAGCAGGCACCTACGCTCGCGGTGCAGTTGGAGTCGCTCGGTGCTGTGCCGATCGTGCTGCCGGCGATTGAGATCGTACCGCCGGAGTCGTATGCTCCGCTGGACGCCGCGCTGGCCCGACTGGATGCCGCCCGTACCGACGCCTTTGACTGGCTGCTCTTCACCAGTGCCAACGCCGTGGAGGTCTTTGCCCAGCGGCGCAACCCAGACTTTGTGCCGCAGCGTATTGGTGCCATCGGACCAGCGACGGCGCGTGCCGTGCAGGCGCTCGGTCTGCATGTGGACCTCGTCCCGCCGCGTTATATCGCAGAGTCCTTTGCGGAGGCGCTGCTGCCGTTTGCGCCGGGGCGCTCCTTCCTGCTGTTGCGGGCTGCGGAGGCACGGGATCATCTGCCGGAGGCGCTGACTGCGGCGGGTGCTTCGGTCACCATCGCCGAGGCGTATGCCAATCGGTTGCCGGGGGAGTCCGTCGTGCGACTGCGCGAGCTGCTCGCCGGGCCAGCGTCCGCTCCGCATGCCGTCACCTTCACCAGTGCCTCCACGGCGCGCAACCTGGCGCTGCTGCTGGAGGCGGCCGGGGTGTCGCTGCCTGCGGACGCTGTGCTGGCCTCCATCGGCCCCATTACGTCGCAGGCAATGCGGGAGCAGGGGCTGGAGCCGACGGTCGAGGCCAGGGAAGCGACGCTGCCTGCGCTGGTGGACGCGCTCGTGTCCGTTCTGGCAAAGTAGTTGCGTGAGTGGCCGGAAGACACGCAAGCCACAGAGCGTGATCGCAATCACTGACTGCGGCTCGCAGAGCCGTTACCTTCCTGGTCAGGCTGCTGTCGTGTCATCCGCCGTACGGAGGCAATTCTTATGCTGCAGAATGTAGGCTCTTCCGATCGCGCCCTGCGCATCCTGGCCGGACTCGTCCTTCTGGCTTCCGTCCCGTTTGTGCATGGTGCCTGGCGCTGGCTTGCGCTGCCCGGCGCGGTGCTGCTGGTTACGGGGCTGGCGCGCGTGTGCCCGGCCTACCTGCCGTTCGGCATCCGCACCACGGGCAAGTCCCGCTGAAGCGAAGCTCTAGGCCGAGTGCCAGGTCTTGTCCTTCGCCTGGCACAACGGCTCCAGCGTACACTCCGCACAGCGCGGCTTACGCGCCACGCATACGGCGCGGCCGTGGTGGATCACCTCGTGCGAGAACTGCACCCAGCGCTGTTGCGGCAGCAGCCTCTTCAGGTCTGCCTCCACCTTCTCCGGGGTGGTCTGCCGGGTGAGCCCCAACCGCCGGCTGATGCGCAGCACGTGGGTGTCCACCACAACGCCTGAGGCGATGCCGTACCAGCTGCCCAGCACCACGTTGGCCGTCTTACGCGCTACGCCGGGCAGTTGCAGCATCTCCTCCATGGTCTGCGGAACCTTGCCGCCAAACTTCTCGGTCACGACCTGCGCCGCGCCGCGAATGTTCTTCGCCTTGTTGCGGAAGAAGCCGGTGGTGCGCACCAGCTCCTCAAGCTCCGGCAGCGAGGCTGTAGCCATGGCGCGCGGCGTGGGGAAGGCCCGAAACAGCGCGGGCGTCACCAGGTTGACGCGCACGTCAGTACACTGCGCGCTCAGGATCGTCGCCACGGTCAGCTCCCAGGCGTTGCGATGGTTGAGCGCGCACTGCACGTCGGGGTAGAGCCGCTGCAGCTCGTCCAGTATGGCCGTAACCCGCTCCGGCGCGGTGGACTTGCGCACTGTGGCGACCTTGGAGGAGGCCGGGACCGACGCTCTCGGCGCGGCCCCGGCGGACTTCCTCTTCGGCGTTGCCATCTTCTTCGGGGTTGCCATGGACGAATGCTCTCCGAGTTATCCCAGGCGATTCAGCATCTCGTCTGCCGGCAGGCGGACGCAGCAGAAGATCGGCGTATCCTTCAGCGTGTACATGCTGGCCTCGGTCTCGCGCAGTTGCTGCACCAGGTCCAGAAAGTCCTCAGGGTAGTTCGTCTCAAACGCCACCACAAAGTCCTGGTCATCGATGCCGAAGGAGTACGTGGTGTTGAGCTTGACCCGTGGGTACAGCAGACCCACACGAATGTGCTCATCCATCATGCGCTTGCGATCCACCATGGGAGAGAGGTACCAGGGGCGCGTCTTCCAGAACGGGTAGATGAAGATGTACTTCTGGCCACCGGGCCGGATCGCTCCGCGGCCCTCGCCCTCGCTCTCATCCTCACGATCAATCTGGTACTGGCTGCGCTTGGTCATGGAGAGATAGTTGTGCGGAATCGTCAGGTAGCCACCCAGCGGCGTCGCCATCAGCTCACTGCGCATCCGGTTCATCTCATCGACGGAGTAGCAGATGGACCACACGCACATATCCACGTCGCCGCGCGTGCCCATGGTGGAGTAGGTGAGCGAGAGAAACTCGCCCGGCTTGTTCCACTTGGCCAGCACCGCCGCAAACGCCGCCTTGTGCGCTGCCTTCACGTCCTCTGGCAGACGCCGCCACTCCGGCATCACCTGGTAGAAGCTGAAGCTGACGATCTGGCGCCGGACTGCGGGCTTGCCGGACTCATGCGGCTGGGACTGACCCTGTGCTGCTGCGCCATAACTATGTGCCGGCCGGCCGTTGGC
This sequence comes from Acidobacteriota bacterium, assembly GCA_028872955.1. Classification (GTDB taxonomy): domain Bacteria; phylum Acidobacteriota; class Terriglobia; order Terriglobales; family Acidobacteriaceae; genus Edaphobacter. The sequence goes on along the minus strand of JAGWNX010000014.1, from coordinate 4,944 downwards.
CGCTGCGGGCGTCTGTTCTGTCTGTACGCTGTTCGACATGGTGCTCGATCTCCTTCGCTCTCTTCATGCTAGCGCATCGTGCGTTCATCCTGGGTTGCCTGGAGCTTCCGTATACTGGTGCGATCATGTCCGAGAAGATCGTCTCCCTGCTTGTCTCCCTTATCGCCGGCGGCGGCTATGCCAGCGTCATTCTGCTCATGGCGCTCCAGTCTGCGTGCATCCCGATTCCATCTGAGGTGATCTTGCCGCTGGCTGGCTTTGCGCTGGCGCACAACCAGCTGCAACTGGTGCTGCTGGCAACGGTAGCCTCGCTGGCCTCCAACCTCGGCTCCGTACCGGCGTACTGGGTGGGGGCGCGTGGCGGGCGTCCGCTGGTGGAGCGCTTCGGCGGCTTTGTTCTGCTCAGCCGCCGCGACCTCGACCTTTGCGATCACTTCTTTGCGAAGTACGGCTCCATTACGGTGCTGGTCGGACGCATGCTGCCCATCGTCCGCACGTTTATCGCCCTGCCTGCGGGTATTGCCAGGATGAACCAGCTCCGCTTCCACCTCTACACCTTTATCGGGTCGTGGCCGTGGTGCTACGCGCTGGCCTGGGTGGGGCTGAAGCTGGGCAACGAGTTCCAGACCGACCCCCGCTTTCAGTCTGCCTTCCATCACTTCCACCTGGCTGTCGAGGCAGTACTGGGCCTGGGCATCGTGTGGTTTGTTGCCTCGCACTGGAAGAACCGGATACGGGCGTCGGAGGCTTGATCTGCCACGTCCGGAATCTCGCCGTATACCCTGAAAAATGCTTCGGAAAATTCCGGTAAAGTAACCGCTAACCTCTCATTTGAAAGACGTTACGAGCTTGCAGACCCCTGCTGGCTGGGCCATACTTAAGTGGTCCGCCTTGGCGGAACTTTTCCGTAGCAGAAGGGTAGTGACCTCACCATGTCCAACTCCAGTGCCGCATCCCAGGCGGCAGCAAGCATCCAGCCTGCCCAAGGCAAACTTGGCATCATGATCCCCGGCATGGGGGCGGTTGCCACCACGCTCATCGCAGGCGTTGAAGCCATCCGCCGCGGCATGGCCAAGCCGATCGGCTCGCTCTCCCAGATGGGCACCATTCGCCTCGGCAAGCGTACCGACGGACGCAGCCCGCTCATCAAGGAGTTTGTGCCGCTGGCCTCGCTGGACGACCTGGTCTTTACCGGGTGGGATATCTTTGGCGGCAACCTGTACGACGCGGCGAAGACCGCTCAGGTGCTGGACCGCGATCAGCTCGAAGAGATACGGCCTTTTCTGGAGTCGATCGAGCCGCTGCCCGCCGTCTTTGACCAGCACTACGTCAAGCGGCTGGAGGGCAAGAAGGTCAAGACCGGCAAGAACAAGTGCGATCTGGCCAACCAGATTCGCAACGACATTGCCGAGTTCAAGACCCGCACCGACCGCCAGGTCATGATCTGGTGCGGCTCGACCGAGATCTACATGGAGCAGGCACCCGTGCACCAGACGCTGGCTGCCTTTGAGAAGGGCCTGGTCGAGGACGACCCCAGCATTACGCCCTCCATGCTGTACGCCTGGGCGGCGCTCAAGGAGGGCATCCCGTTCATCAACGGCGCTCCCAACCTCACCGTGGACATCCCGGCGCTCAACGAGCTCTCACGCAAGATGAACGCGCCCATCGCCGGCAAGGACTACAAGACCGGCCAGACCTTCATCAAGACCGTGCTGGCTCCGGCCTTCAAGATCCGCTACCTGGGCGTCTCCGGCTGGTACTCCACCAACATTCTGGGCAATCGCGACGGCGAGGTGCTGGACGATCCCGACTCGTTCAAGACCAAGGAGGTCTCCAAGCTCGGCGTGCTGGAGCATATCTTCCAGCCGGAGCTGCATCCGGACCTGTACAAGGACATTTATCACAAGGTGCGGATCAACTACTATCCGCCGCGCGGTGACAACAAAGAGGGTTGGGACAACATCGACATCTTCGGCTGGCTCGGCTACCCGATGCAGCTCAAGGTGGACTTCCTCTGCCGCGACTCCATCCTGGCCGCTCCGCTGGCGCTGGACCTGTGCCTGTTTATGGACCTGGCAGCCCGCACCCCGGGCCTGCGCGGTCTGGGCATCCAGGAGTGGCTGAGCTTCTACTTCAAGGATCCTGACTCCGCCCCGGGTGTCTATCCGGAGCACGACCTCTTCATCCAGTCCATGAAGTTGAAGAACACCTTGCGCCACATCATGGGCGAGGACCTGATTACCCATCTTGGGCTGGACTACTACACGCACGACGAGTAGCGCTCCAACGTTGCGGGTTGCGAGGCCAGACGGCCTACCCTCGTCTGGCCCGCGCCTTGGCCGATGTCTTGTGTCCCGCGACGGATCCAGCCGTTGTTCTTTCATCGGGCTGCAATTCGTTCGCCTGGCATGGAGCTTATCCCCAGCCGCATACGCCATACTGAAGGGGTATGCACGCAGGCGACACACTCCAGACGCGCACCTTGCGCACGTATACCGTGCTCAGCCACCTGCATCCCCACTGGGGAGGCAGACTGGCCGTGTGCTGCTCGCTGGACCCCGAGGGGCAGGCCGCCTCCTTGGCGGTCAACATCGCCGGCGGCGTCTCGCTGGCAATCGAGGAAGATGCGGAGCGTGCCCATAAGGCACTGCGCTCCGGTGTCTGCGACTTTGTCGTCAACACGTTGGATGAGGCGCTGCGGACGATGAAGAACGAGGTTCGCAAGCACACGCCGCTCTCGGTGGGACTGCAGGCTCCGCTGATGCCCACGCTCGACGAACTGCTGGAGCGAGGAGTCGCACCGCAGGTGTACTGCCCGGTGCCGCAACTGCCTGCAACCTACGCGCAGCGCTTCCTGGCGGGTGGAGCGCAGGTGCTCTCGCTCTACCAGGCGGCGGTGGCAGGTGCGCTGGTGCAGGACGACATGCTGACTGACTTGACGGCGCAGCACAGCTGGCAGTTGTGCAGCTTCCCGCTCGCGGACCAGGCCACCCTGCGCAGTGTGCAGGAGCGCTTGCTGGAGATCGTGCCGGCGGATGACCTGCTGCGTCGCCGATGGCTGCAGACGGCCCACCGCGTGCTACCGCGAGAGCTACCGCAGACACGTGCGCTATGGCTAACTCCAGAGGAGCAGCAGCGGTGGAGTGCCATAACTATTGCCAGGAACATTGCCATGGCGGTGTGACTCTGGTGGTCTAGCTGTGGGAGCTGGCAATCGTCGCTTCCAGACGTCCCCATAAGGCGCGTGTGCCGGCGTCGGTCTTGGCGGAGACGGGCAACACCTCATCCACGCCGTGAAAGCGTTTCTGCGCGGTCAGGCTCTTGGCCAGCTGATTATTCGAGAGCCGATCGGCCTTGGTGCCAACCACCAGGAAGGGGGTGCCCATCGCCTTCAGATAGCCGATCAGCTGGGCGTCGTTCTGCTGCGGAGGAATGTTCGTGTCCACCAGGCACACACAGAGTGCCAGAGTCTCGCGCTCGGCGAGGTACGGCTCAATAAACTTCGGCCACTCCGATGAGATGGACTTGGAGATCTTGGCGTAACCGTAGCCCGGTAGATCGGCAAAGATCAGTGAGGGATGCGCCTTGTGCCTGCCGTTGGTTACCTCGTGCAGGGCAAAAAAGTTGATGGCGCGGGTGCGGCCCGGCGTGGACGACACCTTGGCCTGCTTGGAGCCGAACAGGGCATTGATGAGCGAGGATTTGCCGACGTTGGAGCGCCCTAGAAAGGCGATCTCCAGTGCACCTGCTGTTCGGGAGACACCGGGAAAGTGAGCGGCGTCCAGCGCCGACAGCAGAAACTGGGGTTGGAACCGCATACCTTCAGTCTAGCGCGACCACGCCATCGCCGAGAAACAAACAAGGCTCCTCCGGAGTCGAAGGAGCCTCGCAAGTTGCTGATGCAAGGAGCGTAACTACTGACCCTGGACCGAGACGGGCGCCGTCAGCGTAAAGGTGACCACCATCTCAGCAGGGAGTACGACGTCGCGATTGCCTGTGTAGGCGCCCGCTGCGGTACCCGCACCTGCGCCCGTCAGACCACCGATGAGCGCACCCTTGCCGCCACCAGCCAGGCCTCCGATGATGGCGCCCAACGCCGCGCCGCCGCCGGCAAAGCCTGCCGTGCGCTTGCCGCGGCCCGGCGACACCTTCTCGTACTCCGTGCTGCTCACGCGCGTGTTGGCAATGCTGGTGAGCTCGATGCCCAGATCACCGGCACCCTTGAAGCGGCCCTTGCCCTTGGACGCTGCCACCACGCCGGTGACGCTGGTGCCACGGGGAAAGACCTCTGTGCCGTTGATGGTGATGGGCGCACTCAGCGAGCCCTGGAACTTGTCGCCGGGCTCGTTCGTGCTGGCCCGCAGGGTCTGCGACAGGGAGACGTGAACGGCCGTGCCGCTGGGGATCTGGATCATGACCGGCTGCGGCGGAGGCGTTGCGTTCGCTGCTGAGGTGACCGATTCATTCGTAAGCCTGGACTTGCCAGCATCAGGCTTGGACGCTCCGCTACCTGCCTGGGTGGGGGTTGCATTGTCTGCAGGCGCACCAGCATTTGCGTTCGCCTGTTGCGCAGCAGCTTGCGCCTGCGGCGAGCCAGCAGGATAGGTGATCGATCCGTCAGGGTTCGTGATCGAGCCATCAGGGTTTGTCTTCGCAGCCGGGGCGCTCTTGCATCCGGTTATGACCAAGGCTGCCGCCAATGCCAAGCTGCCAGCCAAGCGCATTCCAAGTGATGTCTTCATGGGAAAAACCAATTCCTTCGTGTGAGGTGAGGGTGACTATTCGCGGGGAGGAACGACTTGCTGTGCTAGATCAGCACTTTACCGAGCTCCAAACCTCGCAGGCCTACAACGCAAGTTGTACTAGCATCTCAATCGCCAAACTACCAATCTGCGGATGAAATCGTCAAAGGGGACTCTCCCGGGTTCCGTCCAGGCGATTTGC
>JAGWNX010000139.1 GCA_028872955.1 Acidobacteriota bacterium | reverse complement strand
ATGTCGGAGGCCAAGATTGCAACCCAGAACTTCGACGCTGAGTTCGGCAAGGCTGTGGCCTCGGTCGAGACGGTGCAGACGAAGTCGGGTACCAACCAGTTCCACGGCACGCTGTTTGACAACCGTGAGTCAAACGCCAACCTGGCGCGTGACCCCTTCAACGGTTGGAACACAGCCACCAACTCTCCGCAGCCTTACCTGGGCGGCCTGAAGAACCAGTTCGGCGGCTCGATCGGTGGTCCGATTATCAAAGACAAGATCTTCTTCTTTGCGGACTACCAGGGTGTACGTCAGCGCTCCGGTGGTGTGGGCACGGGTTCGGTTCCGTCCACGCTTGCTCTCAAGAGCTGCACGGGCGCATCGACGGCCTCCAACGGCCTGGCTGGTTGCGACTTCAGCGAGTACCTGACTGCTTCGGGCGGTCTGGGTCGTCAGATCTATGACAACTCGACGGGCACGCCGGTACCGTTTGCCAACAACATCATTCCCATGAGCATGGTCTCGCCTCAGGCTCAGAACCTGTTCAAGCTGCTGCTGGCCAACAACAAGACGCCGAACCTGAACAGCGGTGCCGCGAACTCCAATGGCCTGTACAACAACTACTCGGGCGGCGGCACGGGTCTGTTCAACAGCAACCAGTGGGACGTACGTGGTGACGCGACGTTGAACTCACGTGTTCACGTCTTCGGTCGCTTCAGCCGCTTTACGGACATCCTGAGCGGTGCCAGCTTGTTTGGCGCAGCGGGTGGTCCTGGTCTGGGTATCGCCGGCTTCGGCGGTGTCTCGAACGGTGCCAATGACAGCCTCGCGCTGGGCACGGACATCGTGGTGACCCCGTCGCTCGTTGCGGACGTTCGCCTCGGCTACTTCCGTTACAACATCCTCACCAGCAAGAATGATCCGGGCAACACCAACCTGCCGTTCCTGGGCCAGAACATCAGCGGAAGCTCTTCCAGCCTGACGGTTGCCACCAACTACGGCGTGCCGGACATCGACATTGCTGACCTGCCGGTAACCAACCCGACGGGAGGCCCTGCCAACGGTCAGAACGCCGGTGCGCAGTTTGGCACTGGCTTGAACATGAACCACTGCAACTGCCCCCTGAAGGAGAAGGAGGATCAGTTCCAGGTGGTTAACAACTGGACCAAGATGCTGGGCAACCACGCCATCAAGTTCGGTGTCGACCTGCGCTACGCCCGCAACCTGCGTGTGCCGAGCGATAACGATCGTTCCGGTCATAACCAGTTCGGTAACGGCCCCACCTCCAATGGCTTGGCCGGTGGTCTCGGCTGGGCAACCTTCATCCTGGGTGACGTGACTGCCTTCAATCGCTACACCAGCTCGTTCGCTGGCGAGGCGAATGCGAAGGAGTTCCAGCCGCGTGACTTCTTCTACGTACAGGACACCTGGCGTGTAACCCCGAAGTTGACCCTGAACATCGGTACCCGTTATGAGTACTATGCTCCGGAGCGTGTGAACGCGAAGGACAACGGCGCTCTGCTGAACCTGCAGACGGGCTACATCAACGTGGCTGGCGAGGGCAACCTGCCGCTGAATATGGGCGTTGCCGCTGCCAAGAACACCTGGAACCCGCGTCTGGGTGCGGCGTACCAGCTGAACGACAAGACTGTCATCCGCGCTGGTTACGGACGCAGCTTTGACCTGGGTGTCTTCGGTTCGACCTTCGGTCACGTCGTGACGCAGAACCTGCCGGTACTTGCCAACCAGTCGCTGTCTGCTTCGGGTGGCGTTACCTATGCCTTCAACCTGTCGGATCCGACGAACACCAACGTTCCCGGTGTTGCAGGCGGTCACCCGGCTAACGCCCAGTCGCCGCTGACGGCCTTTGGTGTTCCCACCATCGGTTCGAACGGTGCGATCTCCATTCAGGCCAACCTGCCCGGCACGACCAACTCCATTGGTTCGTCGGTCAACGTCAAGGCTCGTCCGTTCACCATGCGGCTGCCGACCCTGGATGCGTGGAACGCCGCAGTGCAGCGTACCATCACGTCCTCCTTCAGCGTAACGGTCACCTATGTTGGAAACAAGGGTACCCACAATCTGAGCGATGGCGATGGCAACA
>JAGWNX010000138.1 GCA_028872955.1 Acidobacteriota bacterium | reverse complement strand
AGGGCGGTGCGCGGTGCAGGGCCCAGCATTGAGCCACCGGCGGGGGTGTGCTATGGTGCGGAACTGTGGCCTGCGTGCATCGGCCGCTGCTTTTGAACCCTGGCACAGGAGCCCGCAATTTGACGGCTGACATCCTCCGCATTCATCCTGATGAGCCCGAGCCTGAGCGCGTAGCCCAGGCGGTAGCCAGTCTGCAGAACGGCAACGTGGTCGCGATTCCCACGGATACGTTTTACGGTCTGGCGGTGGATCCGGTGAATCTGCGTGCCGTCGAGCGGATCTACGAGATCAAAAAGCGTGCCCGGCACAAGCCGCTGTCGCTGCTGGTTGCGGATGTGCCACAGGCCTACGAACTGGCTCGCGGGCTGGATACGGCGTTTGACCGGCTGGCCGAGAAGTTCTGGCCCGGTCCGCTGACCCTGGTGGTGAAGGCAGGCAGCAAACTGCCGCTGCGCGTGACGGCGAACACCGGCAACGTGGCCCTGCGCGTACCCGAAGCCGAGATACCGCGCGCCATCGTAAGTCAGCTTGGACTGCCGATTACGGCGACCTCGGCCAATCTGGCCGGGCTGCCGGAGTGTACCTACGCGCAGGGCGTCCGCGACCAGCTGGGGGACAAGATTCCGCTGATTGTGGATGGCGGCCCGACGGCGCGCTCGACCGCAACCACCATTGTGGACCTGTCTGGTGGCGGCAACTCGTGGATGATTCTGCGCGAGGGAGCCATCCCAACCCACGAGATTGTGCTGGCGCTGCAGCGCTAGAGTTTTTAACTGGCAGAAGCTTGCACAGTTGCAGCGGTTGCGGCTTGCCTGCGACCATGAGGGGGCATGCACGCAGCGGCACGATATCGTGGCAGCAGGGCCCGGAGCGGAGCGACACTCGCCACGCTTACGGCGATCGGTCTGCTGGCCATGGTCGGCTGGTTTGTGTGGGTGTTTGTGCAGATTGATCGAACCGCCGGGCAGGATGAAGCGCGCCGTGCCGATGCCATCGCCGTCTTTGGCGCAGCCGAATATCTTGGGCATCCCTCACCGGTGCTGCACGCGCGGCTGGACCACGCCGTGGCGTTGTATCGCAGCGGTATGGCCCCGCTGGTGATCACGCTGGGCGGTGGCGGCGTCAAGGACTCCGGCAATACGGAAGGCGCAGTGGGCAGAGACTACCTGCTGGCCAATGGAGTTCCGTTCACCCACATCCTGGCCGAGACCCGCTCTACGGATACCGGACAGCAGGTCGAGAGTCTGGCCGCAATCGCGCGGACGCAGGGGCTCAAGCACATCATTGTGGTGAGCGATGGAACGCATCTGTTTCGCATTCGGGAGATGTGTGTGGACGCTGGCCTGGACGTCTACACCTCGCCACGGCCTGCGCTGGGCCACATCGATACCTATGACCTGGCCATGCGCTACGCGCACGAGATGCTGAGCTATACCGGCATGCGGCTGCACCTGACCGGCGGCCAGTTGGAGCGGCACCTGGCCGGACATTAGCCGCTGGGCCGCAGCATGGCCAGTGTGGCGGGCTACGGCTTGAGCGCCAGCGCCAACAGGCCAGCGGCGACCGTGGAGAGGAAGTTGACCAGGTCATTGCCCAGCACACCGGCGCGCTCCAGGGTGGCACCCAGCAGGGAGTCCAGCAGGAAGCCTGCCGTGCCTGCAGCCAGCACGCCGAGCGCAGCCGTGTGGCCCAGCGAGAGCGCCGTGGCCCCTAGCATCGCTATGGCGGCAGCACCGGCAACTCCGGATACGGTGCCCAGCAGGCTGACCGCGCCGTCGGTGCCGGGCGGTACGGGCCGCAGCGTCAACACCATGCGCGGTGTGCCGCCAAAGGCCTGGCCCAGCTCCGAGGAGACGGTGTCGGCGGTGGCCTCGGCCAGTGCAGCGAGGCAGGCTGCTGCCGCGTGCCGCTGCAGAACCCCGGCGGGTAGCGCGGCGCAGGCAGCAAACAAGGCAGCCGCGGCCAGGTTGGCCAGCACCTGCGCGGCGGTGCGTCCGCGACGGGACTCGGCCAGCCCCGCGCGCTGCTTGCGGGCGCGGCCCGCGCGGGTGGCGGCAAACGTCAGCAGAAACAGCAGCACCAGCGGCGTCAGGCCAGAGGAC
>JAGWNX010000013.1 GCA_028872955.1 Acidobacteriota bacterium | reverse complement strand
GGCCTCCAGGTTGATGGTGATCTTGTGCTCCGGGTTGGCGGTGGAGCGCGCGAGCAGCGTCGCCACATCCTCTTCGCTCAGGCGGACGAGGATGATGCCGTTCTTGCCGGCGTTGGAGAAGAAGATATCTGCGAAGGTAGGCGCGATGACAGCCTTGAAGCCGTACTGGAAGATGGCCCACGCCGCATGCTCACGCGAGCTGCCGCAGCCGAAGTTCTTCTCGGCGATCAGAACCTCCGCGCCCTGGTAAGCAGGGTTGTTCAGCACGAACGAAGCGTCGGGCTTGCCGGCGTCGGGACCTTCCTGGATGCGGCGCCAGTCGTAGAACAGGAAGTCGCCGTAGCCGGTGCGCTCAATGCGCTTCAGGAACTGCTTGGGGATGATCTGGTCGGTGTCGATGTTGGGCAACGGCACGGGTACGGCCTTGGAGCTGAGGACATTGATGGGCTGCATTGCAATCTCTCCGTATCAGTTACTGTGCGGTGCCCGCAGCGAGCGGGCAGTTGAACTCGGTTTGCCATTGGGCGGGATCAGGGTTCTGCTGCGGACCGACCGTGTACACCTCGAAGATGTCGTCGCGTACGGCGATGCCGTTGCTTTCGATCCACTGCATGAACTCCGGCCATGCGGCAGGAAGCTGGTGATAAGGGCCGCGATAGTACGTGCGTACCACCTCGGTTGCCGGCAGGGTGATGCACTCCACGCGGCCAGCAGGCGCGAGCGGTGTGGCGACGGGGAAGCAGACGTCGAAGTCAAAGGTCTCCGCCGGGCGACGGTGGTGGTGGGCAAACCACGCACCGCTGGGCGGCACTCCCTGCGCCTGCAGCCCGGCACTCATCTCCTGCAGTGCCGCCTGCATCGCCTGCTGAATCTCTTCGCGCGGCACCACCACGTGGATGCGCGCGACGAGACCGCCGGCAAAAGTAGCGCGAAAGGGCGTATCGATAAGAGGCACTAGCGTGCACCTTCCTTGGCGGGTGATTTCCAGCTGCGGATATCGGTGAAGTGGCCCGTGATGGCTGCGGCTGCGGCCATCTGCGGGCTGACCAGGTGGGTGCGGCCGCCACGGCCCTGCCGCCCCTCAAAGTTGCGGTTGCTGGTGGAGGCGCAGCGCTCGCCGGGCTGCAGGATATCGGGGTTCATGCCCAGGCACATGGAGCAGCCGGGTTCGCGCCACTCAAAGCCCGCGGCCTTGAAGATCTTGTCCAGGCCCTCGGCTTCGGCCTGACGCTTGACGGCCTGCGAGCCGGGAACCACCATGGCGCGAATCTTCTCTGCAACGTGGTTGCCATCGATGATGGCGGCTGCGGCACGCAGATCCTCAATGCGGCCGTTGGTGCAGGAGCCCAGGAAGACGGTGTCGATCTTGATCTGCTCGATCGGCGTGCCGGGCTTCAGGCCCATGTACTCATAGGCGCGCTCAAACGACTTGCGGTCGGCCTCGGTTGCCGCCTGCTCCAGCGTGGGTACGGTGGCGTTGATGGTGGTGGTCATGCCGGGCGAGGTGCCCCAGGTGACGGCTGGCGCCAGGGTTGCGGCGTCAATGAAGAGCTCGCGGTCAAAGGTTGCGCCCTCATCGGTGGGCAGGGTGCGCCAGTGGGCGACGGCCTCATCCCAGGCTGCGCCCTTGGGCACAAAGCGCCGACCCTGCAGGTAGGCAAAGGTAGTCTCGTCCGGCGCGATCATGCCGGCGCGCGCGCCCGCCTCGATGCTCATGTTGCAGATGGTCATGCGGCCCTCCATGGAGAGCGCGCGAATGGCGGAGCCGGCGTACTCCACCACGTAGCCGGTGGCGCCATCGGTGCCGATGCGGCCGATGATGTCGAGAATGATGTCCTTGGCCGTCACGCCGAAGGGCAGCTCGCCATCGACGGTGATGCGGAAGGTCTTGGGCTTGGACTGCGGCAGGGTCTGCGTGGCCATCACATGCTCCACCTCGCTGGTGCCAATGCCGAAGGCCAGCGCGCCAAAGGCGCCGTGGGTCGAGGTATGCGAGTCGCCGCAGACGATGGTCATGCCGGGCTTGGTTGCGCCCAGCTCGGGCCCGATCATATGCACGATGCCCTGGTCCGTATCCTGCACGTCAAAGAACTCCACCCCGAACTCCGCACAGTTCTTGCGCAGTGCATTCACCTGCGCGGCGGAGATCTGGTCCGCAATCACCAGCCGGTCTGCCGCGGAGGTGGTGGGCACGTTGTGGTCCACCGTCGCCAGGTGGCGATCCGGACGGCGCAGCTTGCGGCCTGCCATACGCAGACCGTCAAAGGCCTGTGGGCTGGTTACCTCGTGCACCAGCTGCAGGTCAATGTAGAGCACGGTGGGCTCGCCAGCGGGCTCGGCGACGACGTGCTGCTGCCAGACTTTTTCAAACAAGGTTTTGGGCGATGCGTTGGTGGTCATAGTGTTGCTTTCTGCTCCGGTTACTTGTGGTTGGATGTTAAGCCGGCGGCAGCAGGTGCCACAGGGTGCGGTGTGCCGTCAGGATCGACGAGAAAGAGGTTCGTGATGTTCTGGGGACGGTCACTGCCAGTTGCAGTCGCGCCGGACCACTGGGTGAGAGCTGCCGTGAGCGGTGCGGGCAAGGCATCCGTCGCCAACTGCTGATCGGCAAACAGCCACAGCGTGTACTCCGCACCCGGCTGCGTTGTGGAGTGGTTGTCCCGCGTCCAGTCCACCGCCGCGAAGGCTACCAGCGGATGCGGCGAGCCGAGGTCCACAAACAGCAGGCCACGCGACGGGCAGAAGTGGGGCACACAGCCATCGACGGCCAGATACCGGTTGTCGCGCAGCAGCACGCGGCCCGGCGTGGAGAGAAACTCAAACGCAGTGTCCGCTAGGGACTCGTTGTCGTTCCAGAAGCTCTGCGGCGCCTTCAGGTGGTCGCGCAGAAACTCCTTGAAGCGGTAGTCGTGCAACAGCTCTCCGGCGCGTCCGTCAGGCTCCGGCGAGGCATATTGCCCCAGCCAGCTGGTGTCCTCGCCCTGTGCCTTGCTGTGGCCCAGGTGCTGCGGCAGGTGGAACTGCGCTGCAGCCACTGCCGCAAGAGCAACGCTGAGGCACGCGAGTTGAAGGGGGCGACGCATCATGGAGAGCCAGCGGTTCAAGACGTTTGGCCGGCGGTGCGCAGGGGCACCACCGGCAGAGTGCAGCGTTAGACGGCGTGCATGGACTGGCGGCGGTCGATATCCTCCACCAGCGCCTGGTGCACAAGCTTGCCCATCTCCTGCGTCGAGACGACCTGAGAGCTGCCGCGTGCGATATCGGCGGTGCGATAGCCGGCGTCCAGCACCTTGCGCACGGCCTGCTCCACGGCGGTGGCGTCGGCCTCAAGATTGGCCGAGTGGCGCAGCACCATCGCCGCCGTCAGGATGGCGCCGAGCGGATTCGCCTTGCCCTGGCCGGCGATGTCGGGTGCAGAGCCGTGGACAGGCTCATACAGGTTGACCGCGCCGCCGATGGTGGCTGAGGGCAGCATGCCCAGCGAGCCGGTGATTACGCCGGCCTCGTCCGAGAGGATATCGCCGAAGAGGTTCTCCGTCAGCACCACGTCGAAGTTCCGCGGCGTGTTCATAATATGCATCGCCATCGAGTCCACCAGCTGGTGCTCGAGCGTCACGTCCGGGTACTCTTTGCCCACCTCGGTGACGGTGTCGCGCCACAGCTGCGAGACCTCGAGCACGTTGGCCTTGTCCACGGAGGTCACCTTTTTGCGACGGCCCCGGGCCAGCTCAAAGGCCACGCGTGCCACGCGCGTCACCTCAGCCTTGGTGTAGCGCATGGTGTTGATGGATTCGCCCGTCTCGCGATTCCACCAGCGCGGTGCGCCAAAGTACAGGCCGCCCAGCAGTTCGCGGACGAAGAGCATGTCGGTGCCCTCGGTCACCTCTGGCCGCAGCGGCGAGCTGCCCGCCAGGGGCTTGTACGCGATCGACGGGCGCAGGTTGGCGTAGCCGCCCAGGGCCTGGCGAATCTGCAGCAGGCCAGCCTCAGGACGCTTATCCGGCGGCAGCGCGTTGAACTTGTTGTCGCCGACCGCGCCCAGCAGCACAGCGTCCGACTCCAGTGCCATGTCCAGGGTCGCGGTGGGCAGCGGCGAGCCATGCGTGGTGATGGCGATGCCGCCGATCAGGCCCTCGTGGAAGGTAAAGTCGTGGCTGCCAAGCTCGGCAACAGCCTTCAGAATGTTGACGGCTTCGCGGGTCACTTCAGGGCCGATGCCGTCACCGGCGAGGACTGCAATCTTCAAGCGCATGATTCTTCCTTGGCTGGGGTAATGGTGCCGCCTGCCGGAAAGGGTGCTGCCGGGCAGGGTAGGTGGGCCCGGCCGAAGTTGCCTTCGACCACCGGGCAGGGTCGTTAGACGGAGGCTGCAGCGCGATCGGCCTGCAGCAGGGCAATCAGATCCTGGTCGTAGATGTTCTTCTTGCGATCGGCGAGATCGGTAAAGCGGTGGTAGACCTCGGCCAGCTGTTCGCGATCCAGCGGATGTCCCAGCCGGGCCAGGCGATCGGCCAGTGCAGCGCGGCCAGAGTGCTTGGAGAGGACCAGCGAGTTTGAAGGCTGGCCCACCGACTCCGGCGTCATAATCTCGTAGGTCAGCGGGTTGGCAATCACGCCATGCTGGTGGATGCCGGCGGCGTGGGCAAAGGCGTTGGCACCCACAATCGCCTTGTTCGGCGCGGCGCCAAAGCTGATGCACTGCGCCAGCATCTGGCTGGAGGGGTAGAGCTGATTCATCACAATGCCGTGCGTGTAGGGCAGCTTGTCGCGGCGCACCGTCAGCGCAGCGGCAATCTCCTCCAGCGCGGCGTTGCCTGCGCGCTCGCCAATGCCGTTGATGGCACACTCGGCCTGGCGCGCACCGGCCTCAATTGCGGCCAGCGTGTTGGCTACCGCCAGGCCCAGGTCGTCGTGGCAGTGTGCGGAGAGGATGATGCCTTCCTGGTCGATGCGGGGCAGGCGTGCCCGCACGTTCAGGAACATCGCGGCGTAGTCCTGCGGGATGCAGTAGCCCACCGTATCCGGCAGGTTCAGCGTGGTGGCACCCGCCTGGATGGCGACCTCCAGAGCCTGAATCAGAAACTCAGGATCTGTGCGCGTCGCGTCCTCCGGCGAGAACTCCACGTCATCTACATAGGTGCGTGCCAGTGCCACCATGGTGCCGATCTGCTCCAGCGCCTGCTCGCGGGTGATCTTCAGCTTGGCCGAGAGATGCAGGTCAGAGGTGGAGAGAAACGTGTGGATGCGCTTGCGTTGCGCGGGCTCCAGCGCGCGAGCTGAGGCCTCGATGTCCTCCTGCTTACAGCGTGCCAGCGAGGCGATCACCGGCCCCTGCACCTCGGCGGCGATGGCCCGAATGCTGGCCGAATCACCCTCGGAGGCGATGGCGAAGCCTGCCTCCAGAATATCCACGCCCAGCGCAGCCAGCTGGTGCGCCATGCGCAGCTTCTCATGGTGGTGCATGGTGCAGCCGGGCGACTGTTCGCCGTCGCGCAGGGTCGTGTCAAAGAAGATGATCCGATTGGAAGCTGTCATAGTGGCAAGATCCCTCGATCTGGCCTTAATCATAATGCAGGCTTATGATCGCTGAAAGAAGTATCACGATTTCTAATCGCACCATTCGTTCAGGAGGCGGCCAGGCTTGGAACTGATTCAGTTGGAGACCTTTCTGGCCGTCGCCGAGGAGCGGAGCTTCTCCCGGGCGGCGGCGCGCCTGCATCGCACCCAGCCGGCCGTCAGTCAGGCCATCGCCCGGCTGGAGCAGGAGCTGGGCGAGGTGCTGTTTGAGCGCTCCTCCCGCGATGGCACCCTGACGGATGCCGGGGAGGTGTTGCGGGAGTACGCCCTGAAGCTGCTGAACCTGCGCAACGAGGCCAGTGGCGCGCTGAGCGAGCTACGCGAGCTGCACCGCGGACGCCTGAACCTGGCCGCCAATGAGTACACCTGCCTGTACCTGCTGCCGCTGCTGGACGAGTTTCGCCGCCAGAACCCGCGCATCAAGGTGGCCGTGCAGCGCTCGCTGGCCAGTCGCATCTCCGACGAGGTGCTGATGCACTCGGTCGAGCTGGGCGTGCTGTCGTTCCGGCCAGAGGATGCTCAGGTCAAGTCGATTGTGGTGTACCGGGACGAACTGGCGTTCGTGGTGAACCCGCAGCATCCGCTGGCCAGTGCCCGAGAGGTCTCCATCCGTCAGCTGGGCGGCCTGAACTTTATTGCACACAACATCCCCTCGCCGCAGCGGCAGAAGGTGATCCAGACCTTCAAGCGCTTCAAGACGCCTCTGCAGATGGGGGTGGAGCTGCCGACGATGGAGGCCATCAAGCGGTTTGTTGCCATGGGGAACGGGGTGGCGCTGGTGCCGGGACTCTCCGTGCAGACGGAGCTGCAGCAGGGCGCGCTGGTGCGGGTGGTGGTGCCAGAGCTGCAAATGGAGCGCAAGCTGCGCCTGGTGCACCGGAAACAGGCTACCCTGTCCCACGCCGCAGTCTCCTTTCTCCAGGTGGTTGAGGCCTACGCCAGCCGCCACGGAGACCCGTTCTGCTTTGAAAGTGAGCGCAGCCTATAGACCGTCGCGCAGTGAAGAGTACGCGCAGAGCCGCCGCTACAGGTACAATTGCAAAAGCGACGGCGCGTTTGCGGCTGGCCGTGGACCTTGCGACAGGCGGGCACGGGCCGGAAGATGCCGGAACCAATCTCGAAGGGATTTAGCGAAGCATGAAGAAGATGATGTTGTTGGGCGCGCTGCTACTTTCAGCGGCTGCGGGATTCGCGCAAGAGAGCCGTCAGGATGTGAGTGTCAGCGGGATTGGTATCTTTACGCCTCAAGTGCACGGCAATGCGATTACGCAGGACACGTCAAAGACCTTTGGCTTCCTGGCCAGCTACCGCTATATGCTCACCCCGCGCAGCGCGCTGGAGGTGAACTACTCCTTCCTGCAGAATCAGCAGTACTACACCACCAGCTTCCTGTCCGGTAACATTCATCAGCGGCAGCAGGAGATCTCTGGCGCGTTTGTGTACGGCCTGAACTTCCGCCGCTACAACCCGTTTATTGAGGCTGGTCCCGGTGCGCTGGTCTTCACGCCGATTCGTGACTTCGCGTCCACCAGCTTCGATACCAAGCAGGTCTTCGGGCTGGGGGGAATCTTCGGCGGCGGCGTGGCTTACGAGCTGAGCCCCAGCTTTGACGTGCGCGTCGAGTATCGCGGGTTTTTGACCAAGGCACCTGCCTACGGCCTGACCAACTTTGACACCAAGCGGTGGGAAGTGATCTCGTTGCCGGCAGTCGGCCTGGCGTACCACTTCTAGCTTGTACGCTGCACCACAGAGTGACCACAGAGCATGAGAGACAGCAAAGCCCCGGCGCGTCCGGGGCTTTTTCGTGCTGCTAGCCTGCGGGCCAGGGCCTAGCGGAAGTGGTAGGCTGCGCCGAAGGTGAGCGTGGTCGGGGTCAGGCCATTGGGCGGAAATCCGAACCAGTGCTGATACTCAAAGTCGCCCCGAACACTGAGCCAGGGCATGATGCGGTAGTCCAGCCCGGCACCGCCAACAAGCATGTTGTAGGCCAGGTTCGCCTGGCCCTGGTAGAAGTTGAAGACGCCGCGGCCATACATGGCTTTGGCATAGGGCGTGTAGCGGCCGTGGACGAGGTAGTAGCGCGGCCCCAGCTCGTAGGTCTTCTCGTAGAACTGGCTGCTCTGGTGGTCGCTCGCAAAGCGGAACTCTGCCTCTGCTCCCCAGTGCGGGCGATAGTTGAAGTCGCCGTAGATGCCGAAGCCCGTGTACCGCTGCGGCGAGTAGTCTGAGTTGACGGTGGTATAACCGGCGCCCAGACTCAGATCACCAAGCCGGCTCGCGGTAGGAAGTGCCTGCCCGTGGGCTGCCGCGGTCGCGGAGCACAGGCCGATGAGAAGAAACAAACGCTTGAACACTCAATTCTCCCAAAGCGATCTGGGGTTTCGGGAGAAGGGCAGATCGCGCGCCCGGAATAAAGAACAGCCGCAGCAACGCGGCCAGAGTGCTAGTGAAACGAGTAGGCGACACCCGAGGTGACCACGTACGGCGACAGGCCGTTCAGGTAGCCGGGCCAGGCCTGGGCTTCAAAGTCAAACGCACGCACATTGATGCTGCGCGTGATATGGATATCCACACCACCAGCGAAGGCACCCACCTTGTAGGTGTAGGAGCCTGTGTTGTTGGTCAGGTTCAGGTTCAGCCGACCGATGCCTCCCATCAGGCGCAGGTAGGGGTCAAAGCGTCCGCGGTGGCCGACGTAGCGCAGGCCCAGCAGATAGGTGTCTTCCCCCACGTGGCCCGGCGTGATCAGACTGCCCAGGTGTATCTCCCCATCAATGCCCCAGTGCGGGCGGAAGTCGAGGTCACCGTATGCCGTGATGCCGCCTGCCTTCTGCGGCGTGTAGTCGGTATAGACGCGGGTTGCGCCTACTCCGAGCTGCAGCGCGCCCAGTCGGGATGCGGTAGCAGTCGCCTGGCCGAACGCATGGATCGAGAACAGCAGGAGGCACAAGAGCAGGCCTGGATAGATTCGCCGATTCAAGTGAAGTCTCCTCCCGCATGCTGTCGCATGGTGCAGCATGTCTCGTTGTAGTACCGTCACGGTGTTGGCGGCGGACTGTCCCTGGACAGCCCGCCGCAGGTCTAGTTTTGCGGCGCGGGCTGCGCTGCAGCAGGTGCAGGTGCGGCGTTGGCATCGGCAGGGGCAGCGTTTGCCGCCGGTGCCGGAGCTGCCTGAGCTGCATCGGCGGGTGCCTTGTAGTAGCTGAGCTTCAGGTAGACCGGCTCCACCTCGAACGGCATCTTGTCCGCGGCCGACAACAGCGGTTCATACGCCGAGTGCATGGTGAACAGCTGATCGGTCCAGGGATCAAAGCGCAGGAAGCTGGAGAGCGGCATGGCAGCCTGCTGCTTCAGATTCTTCTCTTCGAGCTTCAGACCCTTGTTCATCATCTCGGCCAGCCAGAAGGTCTGGTCCGTGTCGCTCTTGGTCAGGCCGTCGCCGATCATCGGGGCAGTCAGCGCATGCAGCGACTTGACCCGAGTCTGCAGCTGCTGCAGGTACAGGCCAAAGTACTGCTGGCCATCGGCCAGTTCCTTGGCGCTGAGCAGCTCCATCGCCTTCTTGGCAGCTGCGGCGTTGTCGGCATCGGTGTGATGCATCGGAATGCGATCGTAGACGTCGTTGGAGGGGAAGAGCAGACGGTCGTTGAAGGCGTACTTGGTGTCCAACCGGTGGGCCAGGATGATGTGAGCGATCTGGAAGGCCAGAATGGCGTTCAGATTACCCATCTGCTGGGCTCCATCCTGGGTTACCACGGCGGTGGTGTCCAGCAGGCTCTTGGAGACGAGGATGGTGTTGCCGACTGCCACGGACTCCAGCGGCTCGGTCAGCAGCGTACGCACGCGGATGGGCCGCGACAGCGTGATGTTGTTGTAGGCCAGAATGTTGCCAGCCAGCGCCTCAAGCGTCTTGTCAAACTCGCTCGGTGCGTCGATCAGACCGGCCTGGAAGAGCCGCTCGATGACGTTGTCCTCAGCCTGCTGCACCCAGGCGCGCTGTGCACCCAGCGGACTTACGTCCTGCGCGTCGTTGCTGACGTCCGTTGCCCCCACCACGTCCAGCGAGGTGTTCTCGCTCTCCTTGGCCGGAACCTTCAGCACATAGCCCCAGATGTGGTTGATGGACTTGAACTTGAGCGTACGGCTCACACTCTTCGGATCGCTCTCCTCCACGTAGAAGGAGGTGGGCAGCCACAGATCGGGCTGGACGTTGGTACGCCAGCTGTCAAAGTGGTAGAACTCGCGCTGGTTCTCGATGCCGCCGGCGAAGTCGCCGTTGAAGCGGACGACATTGCCATTGCGGGTCTCAACCCAGATGCGGCCGAAGAAGCGACCGTAGGTCTTGTCCTTCAGCAGGCCCTTCTGCCCGGCCGGGGTCACGTCAAAGACAGCGGTCGGGGTGTTGCCCAGAAACTCGTTGCGGACGAAGTTGAAGTTGTAGGTCTGCCGATCGAAGCTGGTCGAGTCCATCAGCAGCATCTGGACGAAGCCGGCCTCGTGGAAGGTCAGGCGCAGTCCGCCACCCAGATTGGTCAGGAAGGTCGGGGCGTGATGCAGAAAGCTGAACTTGCCGCTCTTCTTCGTGCCTTCGGTGGTGTCCTTGTTCTCTTCGTACGGCACGTCGCCGATGATCTTGTTGAAGCGGACGCGGCCCAGGAAGTGCTGATCCGATTCGGGAACCTGGCCGAGCACGGGGTCCGGACGCATGTTCTGGATGTAGGTCTCGACGAGCGGAGCACGCTCCTTGACCGTGGCGACGACCACTTTCTCCCGGGCGATGGCCTTGTCGATCAGCGCGCTCTGGCCGGGGGTAAGCTTCCGGATTGGCATATCGTCTTCAGGCTTCCGCTTGCCCACGTGCGGCAGCTTGATAGCAGCGTGGAGCGAGGTGGCGACGAGCGATGCCAGGAGGATTCCGGCTGCGGACTGTTTCCGAAAGTTCATGTTCTGGACTCCTGCGGATGACCGAGGTGCGTCATCTCGAACCGTTTCTTATGCTAGTGCAAAAAAATGCAGACTTGTAAGTAGTTATCCGGGAACCCGACAGCTAGCTGGCCAGCTGGAAGGCGACGTTGACGACACCCTCCCAGTCCGTGGGTCGTCCGGTGGCGTCGGTAGCCGGGGCAAACCGTGTTCCGGAGACGGCGCGGATGGCGGACTGGCCTAGACCATAACCGAGGTCGCTGGTAACGCCGAGCACCTGGACGGCACCGGTTGCGGTGACGTGGATGCGAACCGAGACCACGCCCTCAATATGCAGACGGGTGGCTTCAGCGGTGTACTCAGGCCGCGGCTTGTACAGAACCTTGGGAGCGCTGCGAGCCGTTGCAGAGACCGCAGTCGGATGGGGCATAGCCGGCTGAATGTTCTGGCCGAGGTTCACCGGGCCAGCGACGCGGCCGGTGGAGTTAAGCGGACCAGTGCCGCCGGTAACGCCGAGCTTGACTCCCTGGACCGCGCGCGGGCCGGTGGCAGCCATGTTCTGGCTGCTGGGCGAGCCGGAGCCCAGGCTTACGGCGCGGGCGCCCATGCCGTTGTTGGAGGCCGGCATACCCGCCATACCGCGATTGCCCAGGTTGACTGCCGTGGTGGAGGGCCGGTTCGACGGGGCGATGGGGTTATTGGCCTGGCCGAGGCTGACAGCGGCCGGATGATTGTTGTTCATCACCGAGGCGGGCTGCGCCTGGGCGAGGCTAACGACCTTAGGTGCCGGAGGAGCCTGGACCAGCTTGGGCGGCGCAGGCGCAATCACCGGCATCGGCTGGGTCATCTTGACCTCAGGCGGCTTGGGCAGGTCGGGGAGCTTGACATCGGGCAGCTTGATCTTGGGCGGCTCCACCTTGGCGACCGGGGGCAGCTTGGGCAGCACCTTGGGCTTCAGCGGCTTCACTTCAGGCTCGGGCTTCTTCATCGGCTCCAGCGAGACAGAGGTGAGCTTTTTGCTGCGATCGATGGTGTGCTTGGCCGCAGCGCCAATCACCACCACCACGAATGCGATGAGGATGTTGACCGTGATGGAGGTGAACAGTGAGGCCTTGCTCTGACTGCCATCATTGAGCACGCCAAAATGGGAAAACTGCATGCTCTGCGGGGTGGGATCGTCACTGCGAAGCGGCTTGACCATGATCGCGAATCCTTGTTTGGGAAAACTCCCTGCGGTCGGGCAGAGGGTAAACCTTATGTCTAGACCTTGAGGCTCAGCTTCAAGGTCGATGGTACTCAAAAAAACTCTCTGGGACTGTCACCCGTCGCAGAGGGTGGAGCGAGATGCTAACCAGTCCGATGCAACCACTGCAGTAAATCTCTATCCGGCTGCGGCGTGCTATAGGGTATAGAACGTCACAGGTTTTGACCCGGCAACTCGTCTTTGGTCGTTGTGGATGAGGAGAACTTTTTACGGTTGCCCTCATTCGGCAGTACGGAGCCTCACAACAGCCTGCAACCATGGTGCCGGAAGCCTAAGTGGTTGACACTCATACTTTTGTTGTAGCGGTTTCAGGCAGGCAAGGAGTAAGCAAATGAAGGTGTTAGTTACAGGAGGTGCCGGCTATATCGGCGGCACAGTTTCGCGGCTCTTACTGGCGAAGGGCCATGCGGTTACGATCTACGACAACCTCTGCCACAGCAAACGTGCCGCAGTGGCCGATGGCGCACAGTTTGTCGAGGGAGACCTGGCAGACAGGGTGTTGCTTGAGGAAACGCTCCGGAGTGGACGTTTCGATGGCGTGATGCACTTTGCTGCCTTGATCGAGGCCGGCGAGAGCATGCAGCGCCCAGAGATCTACTTCCGTAATAATACCGCGTCTACGCTGACTTTGCTTGAAGCCATGCACGCCACCGGCCACGACCGCCTGGTCTTCAGCTCCACGGCTGCCTGCTATGGCGAGCCGGAGTCGACGCCGATTCTGGAAGACGCAAAGCTGCAGCCGACCAACGCCTACGGCGAGAGCAAGCTGCTGGTGGAGCACATGCTGCGCTGGATGAACTCGCAGCGCGGGCTGCGCTACGCAAGCCTGCGCTACTTCAACGTTGCGGGTGCCATTGAGGGCTATGGTGAGGCGCATGAGCCGGAGTCGCATCTGATACCGCTCATCCTGGATGTGGCCATGGGGCGCCGCAAGAGCATCAAGATCTTCGGCCAGGACTATCCCACAAAAGATGGAACCTGTATTCGTGACTACATCCACGTGCAGGACCTGGCAGAGGCACACCTGCTGGCGCTGGCCGCTCTGGAGCAGCACAGCCGCCTGATCTGCAACATCGGCAACGGCCAGGGCTTCACCGTGCGCGAGGTGATCGAGAGCGTGCAGCGTGTGACCGGCAAGCAGGTCGCGGTGGAGGAGTGCCCGCGGCGCGATGGCGATCCGGCTGTGCTGGTGGCCAGTGCGGAGAAGATCAAGCGCGAGCTGGGCTGGGCGCCGAAGTTTGCCGATCTGGACTCCATCATTGCCAGCGCGTGGGAGTGGCACCAGAAGCGGTATGCCTGAAGCAGCGGCCCCGGTGTGGCATGCGGCAGCACGGTGCCGCTGCGCCCGGGGCCGTCGTACGTCTGGCGCTGGACGGAGAGCGTAGCCCCGCAAGGAGGTGTCTGTGTTCGCAAGCATGTTCCATATGCAACTGCCGCTGCTGGAGAAGCTGCTGCGGCCGGTGATTGTCTACCTGTGCCTCATCGTCTTTCTGCGCATCTTTGGCAAGCGTGAGCTGGCGCAGTTGAATCCGTTCGATCTGGTGGTGCTGTTGAGCCTCTCCAACACGGTGCAGAACGCCATGATCGGGGATGACAACTCGGTGACGGGCGGCATCGTCGGGGCCTTTGCCTTGCTGGCCATCAACTGGGTGTTGACGCTGCTGCTCTTCCGGCTGCCGAAGGTTGATCGCGCGATCGAAGGCAGCGAGACGGTTCTGATCGAGGGAGGCCGAGTCGACTGGGCAGCGATGAAGCGGGAAGCGCTCACGGAGCAGGAATTGCTCTCCGTGCTCCACAAACAGGGGCTCAACGCATTTCGCGAGGTGGACAAGTGCGTGCTGGAGCCGAATGGCACCTTTTACGTGGAGGCGATTCGCCCGAGTGCGACGGAGGTGCAGCAGGAGGAACTGATCGCGATGGTACGGCAGTTGCGCGATGAAGTGCGCGAGCTGAAGGGGCGGCTGGGGGCGTAGCTGCTACGGGCGGCTGCTGGCCTTGACCACCGCGCGACGGTACGACTCTGGCGGCTCCGGCAGCAGAGAGTCGCGAATTGCGGCGCGGTAGCCGCCGCGGTAGATGGAGTACATGACGGCGAGTGCGCAACCGACGCCGAAGGCAAAGCCGAAGAAGAAGCCGAAGATGGCAGACCACGACGCTGGCATGCTGCCAGTGTAACGCTGCCGGCCCAGGCCACTGCGTGCCGTGTCCGTGGTTGCTGCACTGCCACGCATCAGGTAACTTGCTCTTGCCGTAAAAAATCACTGTAAGGATGCACCGAACGATGTCGAACGAGCAGAACAACCTGGACTCTACCCTGCGCGAGAATCGCCTGTTTGAGCCGCCCGCGGCCTTTGCCGCGCAGGCCCACATCAAGAGCCTGGCGGAGTATGAGGCCATGTACCAGCGCAGCGTGCAGGACCCGGAGGGCTTCTGGGCAGAGGCTGCCGGTGAGCTGGAGTGGTTTGCGCCATGGACCCGGGTGTTGGAGCCGGGTGGACCGTCGGGCTCCGGGGCTAAGTGGTTTGTTGGCGGCAAGCTGAACCTGTGCCACAACTGCGTGGATCGCCATGCGCTGGGAGCGCGGCGCGACAAGGTGGCGCTGCTGTGGGAGGGCGAGCCCGGCGAGGTGCGGCAGCTGACCTATGCTGATCTGCACGAGCAGGTGCAGCGCTTTGCCAATGTGCTGAAGGCGCAGGGCGTGCAGCGTGGCGACCGCGTCGCAATCTACATGGGCATGTGCCCGGAGCTGGCGATTGCGCTGCTGGCTTGCGCCCGCATCGGTGCCATGCACTCGGTGATCTTTGGCGGCTTTGCCGCGCATGCGATTGTGGACCGCGTCAACGACTCGGCCTGTGTGGCGGTCATCACCCAGGACTCCAGCTACCGCCGCGGCGGGCAGGTAAAGCTGAAGGACGTGGTGGACGAGGCGCTGACCAAGTGCCCCAGCGTGCAGCGCGTCATCGTCTATCAGCGCAGTGGTGCGCCCGTCGCTATTGTGGAGGGCCGCGATGTGTGGTGGCACGAGGCGATGGCCGTTGCCAGCCCGCACTGCCCGGCAGAGTGGATGGACGCCGAGGACCCGCTCTATCTGCTGTACACCTCAGGCACCACTGGCAAGCCCAAGGGGCTATTGCACACCACCGGCGGCTACGCGGTGCAGACCTACCTGACCAGCAAGTACGTCTTTGATCTGCGCGACGACGATGTGTACTGGTGCACGGCCGACATTGGCTGGGTCACCGGACACAGCTATGTCGTCTATGGTCCGCTGCAGAACGGTGCAACGGTGCTGATGTACGAGGGCGCACCAAACTGGCCGGAGCCGGACCGCTTCTGGAAGATCATTGATGCGCACCAGGTGACGGTGTTCTACACGGCGCCGACGGCGATTCGCGCCTTTACCAAGTGGGGCGAGCAGTGGGTGCGGAAGTACTCGCTGGCAAGCCTGCGCCTGCTGGGCACGGTGGGCGAGCCCATCAACCCCGAGGCGTGGATGTGGTATCACCGCGAGATCGGCCACGAGCGCTGCCCGATTGTGGATACGTACTGGCAGACCGAGACGGGTGCCATCATTATTGCGCCCATTCCAGGTGCGGTGGGCACTAAGCCGGGCTCCGCAACCCGGCCCTTCTTTGGAATTGTTCCTGAAGTGGTTACAAAGGATGGCGAGCCCGTGCCGGATGGTAAGGGTGGCCTGCTGGTGATCCGCAAGCCCTGGCCCTCGATGGCACGCACCATCTACGGAGACGCAGCCCGCTATGAGCAGAGCTACTTCAGCGAGGTGCCGGGGAGCTACTTTACCGGCGACGGTGCGCGACGCGACGAGGATGGCTACTACTGGCTGATGGGCCGGGTCGATGACGTGATCAATGTGAGCGGGCATCGGTTGGGTACGATGGAAGTGGAGTCTGCGCTGGTGGCGCACCCCAAGGTGGCAGAGGCCGCTGCGGTGGGACGGCCCGATGAGCTGAAGGGGCAGGCGATCGCTGTCTTTGTCACACTGGAGATCGGCCACGACCCGAGCGAAGAGCTGCGGCAGGAGCTGCGTCGCTGGGTGGCCAAGGAAATTGGCGCGCTGGCGCGGCCCGACGACCTGACCTTTACCGATGCGCTGCCCAAGACGCGCAGCGGCAAGATCATGCGTCGTCTGCTGCGTGAGCTGGCCAGTACGGGAGAGGTGAAAGGCGATACCACGACGCTCGAAGACTTCAGCGTGCTGGCCAAGCTGCGCGAGAACGACGAGTAGCGCCGCAGCTAGCCCAGGCGGCCACTGGCGTGCGTCGGCAGAGTAAAGAACACTGAGGTTCCTTTGCCGGGCGTGCTGGTGGCCCAGATTCGTCCACCGTGCTGATTGACGATGCTGCGGCAGATGGCCAGGCCCAGACCGGTGCCACCGATGGTGCGCGTGTCGGAGGCGTCGCCCTGCCGGAAGCGGTCAAAGATGTGCTCCAGCTTATCGGCATCGATGCCGCGACCCTGGTCGCTGACTTCGAAGATCGCCTCGTTTTCGTCGTTGTGCCGGGCACTCATGCGGATCTCACTGCCCGGCGGCGAAAACTTGATGGCATTGGAGATGAGGTTGTTGAGCGTTTGCACGATGCGATCCGGATCGGCCCAGACGGTAACACCGTTGGCCGAGTAGAGCATGCGGATGTTTGGCTTGGGCGTGCGCGATTGCTGCGTGGTGATGGCGCGGCGAAACAGATCCTCTGCATTGCAGGTAGCCATCATCAGCTCGGCCTTGCCGGAGCCGATGCGCTCCAGGTCCAGAATGTCGTTGACCAGGCGTACCAGGCGGTCCGTGTTACTGATGGCGATCTGCAGCATCTGCTGCATCTTCTCTGGCCGGGCCGTCAGGGCGTTGCCGGTCAGCAGGCCCAGGGCACCGCGTAGCGAGGTGAGCGGCGTGCGCAACTCATGCGAGACGGTCGAGATGAACTCGTCCTTCATGCGGTCCAGAGCGCGGCGCTCGGTGGTATCGGTAAAGGCGACGACGACACCGACTGCCTTGCCCTCGCCCGTGTCGCCGGTGGAGTCGATCTGCGGGCGGGCGACGTACTCGACGGGCAGGCTGGTTCCGTCCTTACGCAGGAAGATCTCATCTTCCACGCGCACCGTATCGCGCTCATAGATGCTGTTGCGGATGGGGGACTCTTCTTCTGGGTAGGGCGCTCCATCGCCGCGACGTGGCTGGATGAGGGCATGCAGGTTCTGGCCCAGCATCTCGGCCTGTTTGTAGCCGAGCATCTGTGCCGCAGCCGGGTTGACGACCGTCACGTTGCCGTCCAGGTCAATGCCGAGGATGCCATCGCCCACGGATTCCAGAATGGAGTCCGACTGGCGGGTGAGCGTGCGCAGGCGGCCTTCCACGCGGATCTGCTCGCTGATATCGACCGCGATGCCTAGAACGTATGGGTTGCGGCCGGGCACTTCGATAAGGCGGTTGCGGTAGGCGACCACGCGCTGACTGCCATCGGCATGAGCCAGGTGCAGCAGGCCGCGCGCCTCGCCGGTCTCCACAATCAGGCGCAGGTAGTCGGCCAGGAAGTTGCGGTGATCGGGCGCGATGAACTCTGCCAGCGGATGGCCGACCATCTCGTCGACGGTGCGGCCCAGGCTCTCTGCACCGTGGGTGTTGATGGAGAGCAGTACGCCATCCAGGTCGTGCGTGCAGACCATGCCCAGCGAACTCTCGACCAGCTGGCGATAGCGTGCCTCGCTCTCGCGCAGCGTTGCCTCGGCGACGCGCTGGATGGTGACGTCGATTCCGGTAGCGATGAGGAAGGCCACCTGGCCCTGGGCGTCGCGCAGCGCTGTGGCAGACCATGCGATGCGGCGCAAGGTGCCGTTGCGGTTGAGCCACTGATTCTCAAAGACTGCGGGCAGCTTGCCGTTGCGCAGGCTTTCAAACTGTTCAATGGCCGCGGGCACATCCTCTTCGGGAATCAGCTTCTCCCAGGCGTAGCGGCCGACCAGCGAGGGGAAGTCGTAGCCGGAGGCGGTCTCGCAGGCGCGGTTGAAGCGGACGATGCGGCCTGCCGTGTCGTAGACGGCGACCAGAGCGCCGACCGTATCCAGTACGGCAGAGACGAAGTTGCGCTCGACCGTCAGGGCAGACTCCACCCGCTGCCGTGCGCGCGCACTGCGTTCGATCTGGCGGATGCGGCTGTTCAGCTCCAGCCGCGTAATCACCTGGCGGCTGAGCACAGAGAGCGCGCTGGCCTGCGCGGGAGTCAAGGTGCGAGCGGTGGTATCCAGCACCAGCAGCGAGCCGATGCTGATGCCGCCCGGCGTGGTGAGCGGTGCCCCCGCGTAGAAGCGAAACGGCACGCCATTCAGCACGATGCCCTCGGGCGCGAACTCAGGATCCTTCCGCGCATCGCGCACTTCGTAGACGGTGTCGCCCAGAATGGTGGTGTCGCAGGGCAGGCTGCCCAGGGGAACCTCGGAGACCTCCAAGCCGACGTGCGACTTGAGCCAGATGCGGTCAGAGCTGAGCAGGGAGATGGCGGCGATCGGCGTGGCGCAGATCTGCGCCGTCAGACGTGCGATATCGTCCAGAACGGGATCCGGGGTGGCGTTGAGAATCTCATATTGCGCAAGAGCCTCGAGCCGCAGTGCTTCGTCTTTGACCTGGATAGCGTTCATAAGACTGATTAATCGTAGGTTGGACCTGCGACGATCACACTGCTACTTTTGGGGCACCGGGAGTTACGGCTTGGGTAATGTGCAACATTCTCCGGCCGCTTCGGGCAGGTTGGCGCTGGCGTCCAGGGCGACCTTCCAGGTGCCGTCGGGCTGCTTTTTCCACACCGTGATGTAGCGCCCGGTCACCACGACGGGCTCGCCGTTGCGGTCGTGCGAGCGCCCCTCGTATCGCCCCCAGGTGAAGCCCATATCGCTGGAAGGGCCCATCTGTGCGCCTTCCGCGGTCCAGCTGAGCTGATACTGGGCTGGGTCCCAGGTGGCCTGCGTGCGGACTGCGGTGCGTCCAATGGCGGCAGCTTTGCCGTTGTTCAGCGTCATGCCTTCCTCGGCAAACCAGGCAGCAAAGGCCTTGCCGCCGCCGGCCACCACGGCCTGAGAGAAGCGTGCATCCAGCTCCAGAAGTTGCAGAACCCCCGGGCTGACGGTGGGCTGGGTGAGCGGGCTCACCAGCGTCGGCGGTCGGCTCAGCGGGTCCAGCGGTGAGGTGTATGGCGAGGCCTGAGCAGCCGGAGCCGCTGCAGTCTGCGCAGGCAGCGCAGCGACGCTGGCAACGGCCAACACTCCGGCAGCGGCAAACGGAAGCACTAAGGCACGGAACATACGAAACGATGCTACCAGCCGAGGCCGACGTCGGGTTTGACCGAATCAACCTGGATGCGGTCCGTTTTTTGCAGTTGGCGGTGGCTGTCCACGCACGGCCCGGAGGTTGATATACTTGAAGGCTAGGCGCGAAGACACCAAAGTCGCTGACTTCATGGATCTTTCGACACGGCCCGAGGCCGGGTACGAAGGGCGGTGCAGCACTGGGCGCGGAACGGGAACCCATGGGCAATATTCTGGACAGGATCAATTCGCCAGCCGACGTCAAGCGTTTGTCGATGGTTGAACTCGAGACCTTGGCGGCAGAGATACGCGAGCGATTGATCGTGGGGGTCTCCAAGACCGGCGGCCACATTGGCCCGAACCTTGGCGTGGTGGAGCTAACCATCGCCATGCACTATGTCTTCGATACGCCGCAGGACAGCTTTGTGTTTGACGTGAGCCACCAGGCCTATGTGCACAAGCTGCTGACCGGACGTCGCGAGCAGTTTGAGACCATTCGCCAGCCGGGCGGGCTGAACGGCTTTATGCTGCGCACCGAGAGCGTGCACGACAGCTATGGCGCGGGCCACGCAGGTACGGCGCTCTCTGCGGCGCTCGGCATGGCGGTTGCCCGCGATATGTCGGGCGGGAAAGAGCACGTGATCGCGCTAGCCGGCGATGCGGCTTTCACCAACGGCATCTCGTTTGAGGCACTCAATAACATTGCCACCCAGACCAAGCGAATGATCGTAGTGCTGAACGACAACGCCTGGTCCATTGATAAAAATGTCGGCGCCATAGCAGAGTACTTCCACAAGATCGTGACCAACCCAACTGTCTCTAACCTGCACGACCGTGCGGCAGGGCTGCTGGAGCGGTTTGGCGGCAAGACGGTGCGGCACATGGCCAGAAAGGCCGAAGAGGCAGCCAAGGGACTGATTGGCCCGGGCATGTTGTTTGAGGAGTTTGGCCTGAGCTACTTTGGCCCACTCGACGGCCACAACCTGCCCCTGCTGATTGAGACGTTCAAGTTTCTGAAGACTCAGAACAAGCCGGTGCTGCTGCACGCTATTACGCAGAAGGGGAAAGGCTTTCAGCCGGCGCTGGAGAAGCAGAAGAAGTTCCACGGCCTGGGGCCCTACGATGCCGAGACTGGCGAGACCAAGCCGACCGGGCAGAAGACCTACTCGGAGATCTTTGCGGAGTCTTTGACCCAGCTGGCAAGCCAGAATGACAAGGTTGTCGCCATTACGGCGGCCATGCCCAACGGCACGGCGCTGGATCTGTTCCGTCCCCATCATCCGAAGCGGTACTTTGATGTGGGCATCGCCGAGGAGCATGCGGTGATCTTTGCCGCAGGCATGGCCACCAAGGGATACAAGCCGTTCTGCGCAATCTACTCCACGTTTCTGCAGCGCGCCTTTGATCCCATCGTGCACGACGTCTGCCTGCAGAATCTGCCGGTCGTCTTCTGCATGGATCGCGGCGGCTTGAGTGGAGACGATGGCCCGACGCACCACGGCCTCTTCGACATCAGCTATCTGCGCGGCATCCCGAACATCATCCACATGGTGCCGAAGGACGAAGACGAGCTGGCGGACATGATGTACACCGCGATGCTGCATCCGGGCCCCAGCGCGGTACGCTATCCGCGCGGCACCGGCCCGGGCAAAGCCGTGAAGCCGCAGCCGGTGGCGATTGAGATTGGCAAGGCAGAGGTGCTGCAGGATGGCGCGGACGTCGCTGTGCTGGGCTTAGGCGCCATGCTGCCGGAGGCGATGCGCCTGGCAGCGATGCTGGAGGAACAGGGCTTCTCGGTGGCCGTCATCAATCCACGGTTTACCAAGCCGGTGGATCGCGCCTGCCTGGGCAGCTACGGCAGCCGCTGCGGCCTGCTCATCACCCTGGAGGACCATGTGCTGATGGGCGGCTTCGGCTCTGCAGTGCTGGAGAGCTTGAACGAGCAAGGGATCGACGTGCCGGTGGTTCGCATCGGCTGGCCTGACGAGTTTGTGGATCATGGCAAGGTCGACGCGCTGCGTGCGCGCTATGGCCTGACCGCTGAGGCAGCGCTGAGCAAGGCGCAGCCCTACCTGCAGGCGTTGGCATCCAAGCGGATGGCCGTGCGTTAGTCCGCACGTTGCCGGAGGAAAAAAGGCTGCCCGCGGGCAGCCTTTCTTTGTGCCCGGCAGGGGCTCAGGCGCTGCGCTGCATCGATGCAGCGGCCCTGGCCAGCATCTCCTGCGTACGGGCGTGACGATACGCAAAGGTACTGCGCAGCTGCGCCCTGACGAAGAGCCGGTGCGCAAGATCGCCGAGCAGCCCCAGCGGCAGTTCGTACTCAATGTGGTCGCGAACCGTGCAGCCCGCGGCGCCAGACTCAGGATGGCGCGCGGCCGCGACAAAGTGGCAGTGCCGCCAGTAGGCAAAGGGGCCACGCAGCTGGATGTCGCAGAAGTGGTCATCCCAGACAAACTCGGGGATCTCGGCCTCCCACGGCAGGCGAATGGGTGCGAACGGGAACGGACGCAGCGAGAGCGTCATCCGAGTGCCGGGCCCGGCAGCTACCGCGGGCAGTCGCTGCACGCCGGGCGGTGCCGGGGGCATGGGTGGCGGCGAGGTAAAGGCCGCCTCCTCAATGCGAGCGCGCTGCCAGCGAGGCATCAGCCTCGGCAGGTTCTCCGGGTTCGCGAAGAAAGAGAAGACGAACTCCACCGGGTAGGGAAGCCACTGCTCGACCTGGAAGGTATGGCGCATAGATCCACTGTACTGAGAGATGCGGGTCGAGAGTGTGAAGATACAAAAGCACGCGACGCTCCCCGCCTGAAGAGCGCCGCGTGTCGGGTGGTAGCCCGAGAAGGAAGGCCGTGCGCCGATCGACGCCAGCCGGTCGGCTAATTGGGCATCAGCACCGTGTCGATCACGTGGATCACGCCGTTCGACTGGAAGACGTCGGCCGTGGTGACGGTTGCCATGCCGCCCTTCGCGTCCGTCAGCATGATGGTGTCGCCAGATCTGGTTGCGATCAGCTCCTCCCCCTGCACCGTCTTCAGCGTGGCCTTGCCGTGGCCCTTCTTGATCATCGCGGCCAGCTGCTTGGCGCTGATGCGTCCGGGCACGACGTGGTAGGTCAGAATTTTGACCAGCGTGTCATGGTTCTCGGGCTTCACCAGCGTCTCCACGGTGCCGGCCGGCAGCTTGGCGAAGGCATCGTTGGTAGGGGCAAAGACAGTGAACGGACCGGCGCTGTTGAGCGTATCCACCAGTCCAGCGGCCTTCACTGCAGCCACCAGCGTGGTGTGGATCGGCGAGTTGACGGCGTTGGCAACGATGGTCTTGGTTGGGTACATGGGCGCTCCGCCTACATCCGGGTCCTTCTGCGCAACAGCGGTCAGGGTGGAGAGAGCGAGTGCAGCGGTGGCGAGCGTGGCAAGCATCTTCTTAGACATGATCGATTCCCTTTCGTGTGTCTTCTGGATCTGCCCGTGCAACGGGTTCCTTAGCATCTACGCCGTGGCGTGACGACTGGATTGGCCAGGACGACAAATATCAAATATCGGGGCTCGACCGCGAGCGCGACGATCAGTCACACCGATCAGGTACACCAACTCTGGCCCGGCGTAGCACAAGGGTGGCGTTGACAATCTGGGAGCGAGGGCAGTCAACTGAGAGGACGGGGCCCAGTGCAAGGCGAGATGACCAATACAACCGTGCAGGAAGAACAGACCACGCCGCAGACCCGGACGGCGCACCGCCAGCACGATAGCGGTCTGGTGGCGATCGGCCTGTTCAAACTCGGCAAGGCGGTTCTGTTCTTCGGCATCGGCATCGGCGCCTTGCATCTGCTGCATCGCGATCTCGGCGACGAGATAATGAAGCTGGCCACGGCGCTCCGGTTTGACCCTGAGAGCCGCGTTGTCTCCATCCTGATGGCGAAGGCGGATGCGATTGACCCGCACCGGCTGTGGCAGATCGGCCTGGCCACCTTTGCCTACTCCGCACTGGCCCTGACCGAGGGCGTGGGGCTGCTGCTGGAAAAAGAGTGGGCCGAGTACCTGACGCTGCTGCTGACGGTCTCGTTTCTGCCGTGGGAGTTCTACGAGCTCGTTCGCGAGCCCAGCTTCTTCCGCGCAGGACTGATCGCCATCAATCTGCTGGTGCTGGCCTACCTGATGTGGTTGCTGCGCCGCCGGGATCGTAGCGCGTAGCCCGCGTCTTCGCCTTTATTTCGCTTACCAGAGCTCTTCGCGCGGCGACAAGTAACGCCGACGGGACGAACCTTCTTTGCCAACACAAGATGTAGGGGGCTGTGCAGGGGTGGGCGCAAGCGCCTGAGTTTTCCACATTTCGCGGCGGGAATTGCAGAGTGCAAGGGAAATTTGCGCTTTACAGCCGCTGGCTGGCAGGTCAGGATAGTGGAGTCAAGTGGTCAAAAATGGATCAAGTGGGACCAAGTGAGGTACATCTGATCCGATTTTACCGCTCGAGGGCAGGTTCCAAGGGATTTGGCCAGGTTCAGGTGTCGAGGTTGTTATGTTCCGCGGAAATCACCCAACACGCGTTGACGAGAAGGGCCGGCTGAAGCTGCCGGCGGACTTCAAGCGCGAAGTGGATGAAAAGTACGGGGCACAGTTCTACATCACCAGCCTGGATGGCAAGCGGGCCAAGGTTTATCCGCTGCGGTCCTGGGAGGCAATCGAGGCATCGCTCGAGAAGCTCTCCCCGATGGACCCGGTGCGGAAGAAGTTTCTGGACGTGACGAACTACTACGGCCAGATGGCAGAGATGGACGCGCAGGGCCGGCTGTTGATTCCTCAGTTGTTGCGGGAGTCGGCTTCGGTGAAGGGCGAGGTGAATGTACTGGGCTCGCAGGACCACCTGGAGGTGGTGAATGCGGCGCTGTTTGAGGCCGAGTTGAAGGGCGCAGGAGAGGTGATCCAGTTGAGCGAGAGTGACCTGGCCGCCTTTGCAGAGAAGACAATGCCGCGGCAGTAGACGGCAGCAGGTAGACGGGCCCCCAGGGGCAGCACAGAAGGCGGGAAGAAGATGAGTGATCCGCAGCATGTGCCCGTTCTTTCAGAAGAGGTTTTGGAGTACTTGATGGTGCGTCCCGGCGGTGTGGTGGCAGATGCCACACTGGGCCTGGCCGGGCACTCCTCGGCGATAGCGCGTCGGCTGGGCGGCAAGGGCAGGTTGATCTGCTTTGACCGTGATCCGCAGGCGATGGCGCTGGCCACGCAGCGGCTGGAACAGCTGGCTGCGGAGCTGGGCAGCGAGATGCCCGCCGTGGAGCTGGTGCCGAAGGCGTTCTCTGAGGCTGCGAGTGTGATCGCGCCCGGAAGCCTGGATGGCCTGCTCGCCGACTTCGGCGTAAGCAGCCTGCAGCTGGATGAGGCGCACCGCGGATTCAGTTTTCGGTCGGAAGGTCCCCTGGACATGCGGATGGATACGCGCAGCGGGGAGACGGCCGGGCAAGTGGTAAATCAGGAAGACGAAAACGTTCTCGCCGACCTGATTTACGAATTCGGAGAGGAAAGGAGGTCGCGGAGAATCGCCAGAGCCATTGTGAGGGCGCGGCCGATAGAGACGACGGCGGAATTGGCCAGAGTCGTATCGGCCGCGGCCCCCTCAATGAAGGGTGACAAGATTCATCCCGCAACGCGAACCTTTCAGGCCCTTCGGATTCGAGTGAATGATGAGCTGGGAGAGATCCGGTCGCTGCTGGAGTGCGCGCCATCTCTACTGAAGAAGGGTGGGCGGCTGGTGTTGATCAGCTTCCACTCGCTGGAGGACCGGCTGGTGAAAGATGCGTTTCGTGAGGGCAGCCGGAACAAAGTGTACGACGTGTTGACGAAGAAGCCGATTACGGCAACCGAGGAAGAGCAGCGCCGCAATCCGCGATCGCGCAGCGCGAAGTTGAGAGCAGCAGCAAGAGTTTAGGTTTTCCGCCCGATTCCGGGAGCAATGCACAGGAAATGGTGCAATCCTAGGAAGATCGGGTGAAGCGAGAAATCGGGCCGGGGTTGTCCCACCTTCTTTCAGGCGAAAGACAACTCAGTCGTACAAAGTCCCCTCACCCTTAGCAATCCCGGCCCGGTTGAAAGTATGGGGAGAGAGGCAGAGAGCATAGGCGGTTCCGCACAGGCGGACGAGGTGGAGCGATGGCGACGACAGCGGTGACAGGGCAGCAGATCGGAGTAATGAGCACGCAGCGCGAGGGCGCTGGTCGTGTGCCGTCGATCGCAGAGCGCAACCGCACGCTGTTTGAGGCGCAGAAGAAGGCGCGTCGCGGCCCTACGCCAGAGGTGTTCTTTGCCAAGCACATTGATAACAGCCGGATCGTGAAGGCGGACGACCCCGAGCGTCGCCGCGCGATGCGACAGTTTACGATTGTAGTGAGTCTGATGTTTCTGCTGGTGATGGTCTACGTATGGCAGCACTTTGCCGCCATCGAAGTGGGCTACCACGTGGAGTCGCAGAAGCAACAGGTAGAGCAGTTGCGCGAGGAGAACCGGCAGCTGCGATTGAACGAGGCGCAGTTGACGGATCCGCAGCGGATCGACCATATCGCCCATCAGCTGGGGCTGGATGAGCCACAGCCGGGACAGGTGATCCGGCAGGAGATGGGGACGAGCGGCGCTCCGGTGGTTGCGCAGGCGGCGTCGCCTGTGGTGCCGGTGCAGCCGTAAGCACGGCTTGGCCTGAGAGGGACGCCACGCCAAGTATTTTTGCAGGATCAGGACAGAGATGAACACAGCGCCACGGCAGACGATGACCGCTCCTATTCGGCGGATCCGCTTCGTCTACGTGGCGCTGGTCTTTGTTGCCTGGACCGCGCTGATCGGTCTGCGCCTGGGCTGGCTGCAGCTGGTGCAGCACCAGCACTATGTTGAGGTGGCGGCGCGTCAGCAGCAGCGCACCTTTGAGGTAGCACCGCGGCGCGGTGTGCTGTATGACCGCAACCTGCGCGAGATGGCGATGACGGTGCTGGCCGACAGCATCTATGCCGTGCCGTCGGAGCTTGGCGACAACCGGCAGGAGGCTGCCGAGATTCTGGCCGAGATCGTACACGCGGACCCGCACGACACCTTTACGTCGCAGCAGCAGATGCTGGCGCGCTTCAACGCCTCCCGCAACTTTGCGTGGGTGGCCCGGCGGGTAGACCCGGAGACGGCGCAGCGCGTGCGTGAGCTGAATCTGAAGGGCATCTATCTGCAAAAGGAGTTCAAGCGCTTCTACCCGAACAACGACCTGGCGGCGCAGGTGCTGGGCTACGTGGGAACCGACGATGTGGGCCTGGGCGGGCTGGAGCGAGAGTTTGACGATGACCTGCATGGCGCGCCCGGCCACATGGTGATTGGTGTCGACGCCAAGCGGCAGGCACTGACCAGCGAAGAGAGCCAGCCGCTGCCGGGCGAGAATCTGGTGCTCTCCATCGACGCCAATATTCAGTACATGGCCGAGCGCGCGCTGGATGCGCAGGTGGAGAAGACGAAGGCGCTGCATGGCACGGTGGTTGTGCAGGACCCGCACACCGGGCAGATTCTGGCGCTGGCGGTGTCGCCACGATTCAACCCGAACGACCAGCGCCACATGGATGCCAGCGTGCTGACGAATCTGGCGGTCAGTGACGTGTACGAGCCCGGCTCCACCTTCAAGCTGGTGACCTATGCCGCAGCACTGGACGCTGCCGGCGTGCAACCGACGGACATGGTGGACTGCCAGGGCGGTTCCATGACCATGTACGGTCGCACGCTGCACGATGATAAAAGTGACCACTTCGGCGTGGTGACGGTGCAGTACGCGCTGGAGCACTCCAGCGACGTGGGTGCGGCCAAGATGGCGCTGAAGCTGGGCAACAATAAGTTCTACGACTACATTCGCGGCTTCGGCTTTGGCGACCGCACCGGCATTGAGCTGCCCAGCGAGACGCGCGGTCTGCTGCGTGCACCGCGCAAGTGGGGTGCCACCAGCATCCTGTCGCTGGCCATTGGGCAGGAGGTGGGCGTAACGCCGGTGCAGCTGGTCACCATGGTGAGCGCCATCGCCAATGGTGGCGTGTACATGCCGCCGCATGTGCTGTTGCAATCTACCGACCAGATCAAGGGCGACCCGCGCCTGCAGCCAGCGGCGTTTCACCCGTCGAACCAGTTGCCTGCGCCGCTGCCTGATGGTGCGCATCGCGTGATTCGTGAGATGACCTCTGCGAAGATGCGCAGCATGATGCAGGGCATTGTGACTGAGGGTACGGGCACGCTGGCGCGGCTGAACGGGTACAGCTCTGCGGGCAAGACAGGCACAGCACAAAAGATTGACGTGGCAACGCACACGTACTCCCACACCAAGCTGGTGGCGAGCTTCGCGGGCTTTGCTCCAGTCAGCAACCCGGCCATCTCGGTTGCGGTGGTCATTGATACGCCGACCGTGGGTGCCAGCAAGTATGGCGGAGCCGTGAGCGCGCCGGTCTTTGCCGAGGTGGCACAGCAGGTGCTGGAGTACCTGGGCGTGCCGCACGACCAGCCGCTGAAGAGCCCCAAGGAGCTTGTAGCGAGTGCTCCGCAGGCGGGCCTGGATGAGGCACCGCAGGAGAATATTGCCGATCTCGACGCGCTGTTCGCGGAGGTGAATAGCTTACCCGCGGATGATCCGCTGCGCGCAGGTGCGAATGCATCCTCGGCCAGCACGACCAGCAGCGAGCCGGCAAAAAGCAACGCGGGAGCTGGCAGCAATGCCCATGGCGGCGGAGTGCAGATGCTGCCCACGCGGGTGCTGGCAGCCTTTCGGGCCAACCACAGCGATGCCGCCAGCGGTGCGGCACAGCAGACGGCTGCGCTGCAGCAGACGGTGTCCAGGCCGCAAGCCAAGGGCGGTGTGCTGGTGGACTCCGGCCAGCGTGTTGCTGTGCCTGTGTTTGTAGGCTCGGCGTTGCGCTCCGTGATTGAAGAGGCGAATGCAGCAGGCCTGCGTGTGGAGCTGGTGGGCAGTGGCGTGGCCCGGGAGCAGGTGCCTGCCGCTGGAACGATGGTGCCGGTCGGGACGCAGGTCGTTGTGCGCTTTACTCGCTGAGCGTGTGACGAGATCGAGTTTGGGAGAGAAAGTTTGCGGCAGCTACGCCGCGCAGAGACCTGGGCCTATGTTGTGGAACGATGCTCTCCGGGACGTCGCGACGTTGCAGCGTACCAACGTGCAACGCACCGTATCTGGCGTGGCGTATGACTCGCGCCGCGTGCAGCCGGGCGACATCTTTGTTGCCATGCGGGGCGAGGTGGCAGATGGCAACCGCTTTGTTGCGCAGGCGCTGCAGCGTGGGGCCGCTGCGATTGTGACAGACTCCGCAGAGGTATTTGCACAGCTTCATCAGCAGCAGGCCGAGGTAGGCGTGGCTCAGGTGCAGCATGGGCGGCGTGCGTTGGCTGGCATTGCCGCCGCGCTGCTGGGGCATCCGGAGCAACGCCTGAAGGTGAGCGCGGTGACGGGCACCAATGGCAAGACGACGACGGCATTTCTGCTAGAGCAACTGCTTCGGCACGCAGGGCGCAAGTGCGTGCTGATTGGAACCGTGACCACACGCATTGTGGACGCAGAGTATGCAAGCGAGCACACGACGCCGGAGGCCTCCGATCTCTATCGCATTCTGGCCGAGGGGGTAAAGGCCGGTGCGACCGAGGTGGTGATGGAGATGTCCAGTCACGCTCTGGCGCAGGAACGGGTGTGGGGTGTGCCGGTGGATGTGGGGATCTTCACCAATCTGACCCAGGACCACCTGGACTACCACGGCACGATGGAGAACTATGCTGCGGCTAAGGCTCGGATGTTTGCCGGTGTGGGTGCGCCGCCAGCACGCGTGGCCGTGCTGAACGGAGATGATGCCGCTGCGACAACCATGCAGCAGGCGGCACGCGGCCAGCAGGTGATCCGGTACGGGGTTCGTAGCGAGGGGCTGGACTACCGTGCCGCGAATCTCCGTCTAGCGGTGGATGGGGCGGAGTTTGATCTTGTAACGCCGCAAGGCACAATACGAATCCACTCTCCCTTGACTGGCGAAGTGAACTGCTACAACCTGCTGGGGGCCTGCTGTGCTGCGTTGGCGCGGGGCTTGTCGCTCAGCCAGGTGACGGATGCGGTGGCATCGCTGCAGCAGGTTCCTGGTCGCTTCCAGGTGGTGCCGGGCTCGCGCCACGCGGGTTTCACCGTGGTGGTGGACTATGCACACACGGACGATGCCCTGCGGAATCTGATTGCGCTGGCTCGATCGCTGGTTCGTCCCCAGGGCGGGCGAGTCATCACGCTGTTCGGCTGCGGAGGCGATCGTGATCGTACGAAGCGCCCGAAGATGGGCCGCGCCGCAGGCGAGGGCAGCGATCTGGTGGTGCTGACGAGCGACAATCCGCGGAGCGAAGACCCGGAGCAGATTCTTGCTCAGGCGCTGGTCGGCGTGCAGCAGACGCAAGCAGCCTGTGTGGTAGAGGCGGATCGGGCGAGGGCGATCGCCAGCGCGATCCATGCGGCGCGGCCCGGAGACATTGTGCTGCTGGCGGGCAAAGGACACGAGAAGGTGCAGCTGGTAGGCGACGTGGCGTTGCCGTTTGATGACGTCGCTGTGGCGGCTGCCGTGCTGAAGGAGAGAGTGTGAGACTTACCCTGGGACAGATTGCAGATTGGATACACGCAGTCGGCGAGTTCGACACGGGGATCGAAGTGCAAGGCTACTCGATTGATTCGCGGACGGTTGGTGTTGGTGAACTCTTCTTCGCGGTCAAGGGCGAGCGACTGGATGGGCATGACTACGTTGCGGCTGCACTGGCTAACGGCGCTACCGCAGCCGTGGTGAGCAACGGTTGGTTGATTCCCGACGATGTGGATCCGTCGCGCCTGCTGCAGGTAGCCGACGGGCAAAGCAGTGTGCTGGATGCGTTGCAGCGGCTGGCGCGCTCCGTGCGCCGTGCCTGGGGGCGTCGTGTGATCGGCATCACCGGCTCGGCCGGTAAGACGACGACCAAGGAAGCGGTTGCGCAGGTGCTGGGCGCAAGGCTGCGCGTCCTCAAGTCAGCCGGCAATCTGAACAACGCCTTTGGCGTGCCGTTGCAACTGCTGCGGCTGGAGCCGGAGCATGAGGTCGCCGTAATCGAGATGGGGATGAACCACGCTGGCGAGATTGCAGCGCTGGCTGCGATTGCGGAGCCGAACTGGGCAGTGGTGAGTAACGTGGGACCAGTCCACATTGAGTTCTTTGCGGATGGCGTGGCAGGCATTGCGCGGGCTAAGTATGAGTTGGTGGAGTCTCTGCCTCCGGATGGAGTCGCGTTCCTGAATGGCGATGATGCGTGGGTGCGGAATTTTGGTCGCGGCATGGGGCAGCGCGCGGTGTTGTATGGCACAGGTGCGAATGCTGCCGTGCGTGCCGAGGAGGTGGTGGAGAGTGGCGAAGGCGTGTCGTTTCAGGCTGTCGTCGATGGCGACCGCGAGCCGGTACACCTGCATCTACTTGGACGCCACAACGTGCTGAACGCGCTGGCTGCGATCGCTGTTGGCGTGCGCAGTGGGATTCCTTTGGCCGTGTGCGCAGCGGCGATGGGCCAGATGCAACCTGCGGACAAGCGCGGGGAGGTAGTGCACTGGCAGGGAGCCACGCTGATCAATGATAGTTACAATTCCAACCCGAAGGCTCTGGATGCCATGGTGGATGCTCTGTTGGCGATGCCTGCCGGGCGCCGCATTGTGGTGGCGGGTGAGATGCTGGAACTGGGCGCGCTGACCACTGACCTGCATGCTGACTGCGGGGCCCGGATGGCGAGGCTGGGCATCGATGTCGTGCTTGGCGTGCGAGGTGCAGCGCATGCCCTGGTGGATGCAGCGGCACAGGCCGGAGCCATCGCGATCTTTGTGGAGACTCCCGAGGCCGCTGGCCTCTGGATGCGTGAGCACCTGCGCCAGGGCGATGTGGTGCTGGTGAAGGCCTCACGCGGAGTACGCCTGGAGCGCGTCTTTGCGGAGCTGGCATGAGGAGTAAGGCGGAGTTGCAGAACTGCGGAAACGCACAGTCGCACCGCAGGCGTGGCTGTTAATATAACGATGATCCGCGTTGATGCAGGCGAACCACCGCGGAGGACGAGGCGGGTGCTTTGCTCTACTGGCTGCTGTACCAACGACTATTTCCCTACTTCCGACTGTTTCGCATCTTCCGCTACCTTACGTTCCGGACTGCGTTCTCCAGCCTGACGGCGCTGTTGATCGGCCTGCTGATCGGGCCGTATGTCATTGAGCGGCTGCGTGAGTTCCAGATCGGCCAGTACATTCGCGAGGATGGCCCGCAGAGCCACCAGAAGAAGAGCGGCACGCCGACGATGGGCGGGGTACTGATCTGCATCTCGATCCTGGTGCCTACGCTGCTCTGGTCTGATCTCTCGAATCCGCTGGTGTGGGTGGTGGTGCTCTCCACGCTCGCCTTTGGCGCAATCGGCTTTGCCGACGACTACATCAAAGTTGTGCATCGGCGGAACCTTGGTCTGACGGGCCGACAGAAGCTTGCACTGCAGTTCCTGGCCAGCGGTGCGGTGGCCGTGGCGCTGCTTCGCCTGGAGCTGCGCGGTGGCTACTCCACGCGCCTGATGGTTCCGTTCGCCAAGCGCTTCCGCCCAGACCTGGTCTGGCAGTGGATGGGGCACATGCCGCACCTGCACTGGCTGATCTTTGTGCCGTTTGTGGTGTTCGTCATGGTGGTGATTGCAGGCTCCAGCAATGCGGTGAACCTGACTGACGGTCTGGATGGCCTGGCGATCGGGTGCACAATCATCGCGGCGGGCGCATTGACGGTGCTGACCTACGTGAGTGGCCACGTCGTGTTTGCAGACTACCTGGAGCTGCAGCGGATGCCGATGGTGAGCGAGCTGACGGTCTTCTGCGGTGCCATGGTAGGAGGCAGCATCGGGTTCCTCTGGTACAATGCGCATCCGGCAGAGGTATTCATGGGCGATGTGGGCAGCCTCGCGCTCGGCGGCGCAATCGGTACGGTGGCCGTGGTCATCAAGCAGGAACTGCTGCTGCCGTTCATCGGTGGCGTGTTTATTCTGGAGGCGCTAAGCGTGATGTTGCAGGTGGGCAGCTACAAGCTGCGCAACGGCAAGCGCATCTTCAAGATGGCGCCGCTGCATCATCACTTTGAGCTGATGGGATGGAGCGAGAGCAAAGTCATTGCGCGCTTCTGGATTCTGGCCCTGGTCTTCGCACTGTTTGCGTTGACCACGCTGAAGCTCCGTTAGACGAGGCAAAGGACGATGGCCATGGACGTGAAGAACAAGCGCGTGCTGGTAGTGGGACTGGGCAAAAGCGGCATTGCAGCGGCCCACTTTCTGCGGGCACGCGGAGCGCGCGTGACGGTAAGCGACTCGCGCGATGCTGTGGCGCTGGCAAAGGAGATTCCTGCGCTGCTGGATGCCGGCATCATGGTGGAGACCGGCGGGCACGGGCTGCTGACCTTTCGCCGGTCTGACCTGATTGTGGTCTCGCCCGGTGTGCCGCTTGAGACTCCTGAGCTGCAGCAGGCGATCGGGTTTGGCGTGCCCGTGATCGGTGAGCTGGAGCTGGGGGCACAGTTTCTGCGGGGGCAGGTGATTGCCATCACCGGGTCCAACGGAAAGACCACCACCACCACGCTGGTTGGCGAGATTCTGAAGGCCGCGGGACTGCCGACGCTGGTGGGTGGAAACATCGGTCGGCCGGTAGTGGAGCTTGTCGCAGAGAGCACAGACGCCACCTGGAGCGTGCTGGAGGTGTCAAGCTTTCAGCTGGAGACGGTGGATACCTTCCGGCCAAGGATTGCTGCCGTACTGAACATCACACCAGACCACCTGGATCGTCATGGCAGCTTTGAGGCGTACGCCGCTGCGAAGGCGCGCATCACCGATCGCCAGGGCGCAGACGACTATCTGGTGTTGAACGGCGAGGACAAGCCGTCGCAGATGGTAGCTGTGAAGACCGCGCCGCAGGGGCCCTCGCAGGCACAGGTCTTCTGGTTCAGCGGGCGCAGACCCATCAAGCGGGGGGCGTTTGTGCATGGCGACAGCGTGTTGTACCTGGCGGCAGAGAACGGCAAGGCAGAGCCGGTGATGCCCGTAAGCGAGATTCCTCTGAAGGGCGCGCACAACGTTGAGAACGTCTTGGCGGCGGTGTGCATGGCACGCCTGGCCGGTGTGCCCGCAGCGACCATCCGCTCGGCAGTCGCGAGTTTTCGGGCGGTGGCGCACCGACTGGAGTTCGTGACGACGATCGATGGCGTGGCC
Organism: Acidobacteriota bacterium; assembly: GCA_028872955.1. Classification (GTDB taxonomy): domain Bacteria; phylum Acidobacteriota; class Terriglobia; order Terriglobales; family Acidobacteriaceae; genus Edaphobacter. The sequence continues at coordinate 21,269 of JAGWNX010000013.1, read as the reverse complement.
TACTACAACGATTCCAAGGCCACGAATGTGGATGCGACGGTGAAGGCGGTCTCCTCCTTTGCTGGCGGAATCCACCTGATCCTTGGCGGCAAAGACAAGGACTCCGACTACACGCAGCTGGCCGAACTGCTTCGCGAGCGCGTGAAGGCTATTTATACGATTGGTTCTGCGGCGGAAAAGATTGCTCGCCAGCTGCAGGGAGTCGTGAAGATGAAGGCAGCGGGTACGCTGCAGACTGCGGTACGCGAGGCAGCTGCCGAGGCCGTTGCAGGGGACGTGGTGCTGCTGGCTCCGGCATGTGCCAGCTTCGATCAGTTCAACAGTTACGAGCACCGGGGCCAGGTCTTTCGGGAGATCGTTACCGCGCTGGCAGCGGAGCGCACCGGGGCTGCAGAAGTTTGATGAGAAGCGGGTTGTGACGGTATGGCGAAGCGGGTAGGTGTCGATAAATGGCTGTTCGGCGTGGTGCTGTTGCTGGTGCTGTTTGGGCTGGTGATGGTCTTCTCGGCCTCGGCTATTCTGGCCAAAGAGAGCCTGGGCACTCCCTACACCTTTGTGCTGAAGCAGGCATTGTGGGCCGTGCTGGGCATGATTGTGCTGGCCGTGCTGATGCAGGTGGACTACCGCCACTACAACAATCCGCGCCTGGTCTTTCCCGCGATCGGCATCACGGCATTGCTGCTGCTGGGCGTCTTTGCCATGAGCGGAACCAATGGCGCGCACCGCTGGATCCGTCTTGCCGGCATCACGCTGCAGCCATCGGAGCTGGCCAAGCCCGTGCTTGTGCTGTTCCTGGCCTACTTTCTGCAGACGCGCATCCACAAAGTGGATGACTGGAAAGAGACGCTGTTGCCGGCGATTCTGCCCACGATGGTGTTCGCCGCGCTGATTGTGAAGGAGCCAGACCTGGGCACGGCGATGGTATGCATGGCCGTGACGGGCGTCATGCTCTACCTGGCTGGCGCGCGGCTGCGCTACTTTGGCATTGCTGCGCTGGCGGTATCGCCGGTGCTGTACTTCCTGCTGTTCCATGTTGCGTTTCGGCGCAGGCGCATCCTCGCATTTCTCAATCCTGAGGCTGACCCGCGCGGCACCGGCTTTCACATTCTGCAGTCGCTCATCGCGGTGGGCACAGGGGGCTTTCACGGCCTGGGGCTGATGGAAGGACGGCAGAAGCTCTTCTACCTGCCGGAGGTGCAGACCGACTTCATCTTTGCCAATGTCTGCGAGGAGTTGGGCATTCTAGGCGCTCTGTTCGTGCTGGCGCTGTTTGTTGCGCTCGCCTATCGCGGCATGCGCGCGGCGTATCTCTCCACTGATCCTTTTGCGCGATTCCTGGCGTTCGGCATTACGTCGGCGGTGCTGATTCAGGCCTTCTTCAACATCAGCGTGGTGCTTGCGTTGCTGCCCACCAAGGGCATTCCGCTGCCCTTCATCTCCTCGGGCGGCACGTCCATCTTCATTACGTTAGCCAGCATGGGCGTACTGCTGAACATTACGCGCGAGATCGACTAAGTGGCGGCGTTGCGAGTCTGGATCGCAGGCGGTGGCACCGGTGGACACGTGATACCCGCGCTGGCCATTGCCAACGAGCTGCGTGACCGGCATGGGGCCGAGGTTCGCTTTGTGGGCACGGCCCGCGGCCTGGAGACGCGACTGGTGCCTGCCGCGGGGTTCGCGCTGGACCTCATCCAAGTAGGGCAGCTCAAAAACGTCTCGCTGGCGACACGCGTGCGGACGCTGCTGGATCTGCCACTGGGCGTACTGGCCTGCGTGCGCATGCTGCGTCGCTATCGTCCTCAGGTGGTGGTCGGCGTGGGCGGCTACGCCTCTGGACCCGGGATGCTGGCCGCACTGCTGCTGCGTGTGCCGACTCTTGCCTTTGAACCGAACGCCGTGCCGGGGCTGGCGAATAAGGCTGTAGGCAGGCTGGTGCAGGCCGCTGCCGTCAACTTTGCGGAGACGCGGCGGTACTTTCGCAACGCCCGTGTGACGGGCACGCCGGTGCGGCCGGAGTTCTTTGCCCTGGCCGATGCAGGCACACACACGGGCAAACGGTTGCTGGTCTTTGGCGCCAGCCAGGGGGCGCGCCTCTTCAATCAGACGCTGCCGCGTATCGTGGGCCCGCTGCTACAGCGGATGTCGCAGCTCAGCGTGGTGCACCAGACCGGCGCGCGCCATGTGGAGTCGACTCTGGCGGCCTACCAGCAGATGGGCGGCGTGCCCGCACAGGTGCAGGTTACGCCCTATCTCGACGACATGGCAGCGCAGTTTGGCGCGGCAGATGTGATTCTGTGCCGCAGCGGTGCCAGCACCATGGCCGAGCTGGCCGCAGCCGGGCGAGCCGCGCTCCTGGTGCCGTTTCCTCAAGCCGCAGACGATCACCAGCGCAAGAACGCTGAGGTCTTCGTCGCTGCTGGTGCGGCAGCCATGCTGGTGGAGCAGAAGCTGACCGAGGAAAGCCTGCTCGCCCAGCTGTTGGAGCTGCTGGAAGATAGCGCCCGATGCGCAGCGATGGCTGCTGCGGCACGGCAGTTTGCCCATCCGCACGCCGCCCGGGAGATTGCGGGAATGGTGCTGGAGCTGGCCCGCGGCGGCTGATCCGCCCATTCACGCCCCTACCAACAGAACAGCGCCGTGTTGGAGAGCAACACGGCGCTGTCAGGTTTGCGTTGTCTTAGAGCTGGATGCGGAGCCAGGCGCTACCGGCGACCGCCACCACCACCGTGGAAGCCACCACCGCCGCCACCGCCGTGGAAGCCACCACCGCCGCCACCGCCGTGGAAGCCACCGCCTCCACCGAAGCCGCCGCCACCGCCGTGGAAGCCGCCACCACCGCCACCGAAGTTGCCACCACCGCCGTGGAAGCCGCCGCCACCGCCGTGGAAGCCACCGCCACCGAAGTTGCCACCACCGCCGTGGAAGCCGCCGCCGAAGTTACCTCCGCCAGCAGGCGCTGCGGGGCGATATCCGCCGAAGTTTCCACCGCCGTGGAAGTTGCCTGGGGCGTTCCCTGCGTAGGCCTGGCCTCCGCCGTGGAAGTTTCCGGGATTGTAGGCCTGGCCACCGCCAAAGCGGCCCTGGTTGCCGTAGTTCCCCTGGCCTGGGCGGGCACCGTTGTTGGCGTTGCCGCCCATGAACTGGCCACGGTTGCCGTTGTTGAAGCCCGCTGGTCCGCGACTGTAGGAGCCGTTGTTGCGCGTAAAGTTCGCTCCGTTGAGGTTGGAGCCGCGGAAGTTGTTATTGCCAAAGCTGTTGCGGGCGTAGCTCATCCCACCACCGTGGAAGCCGCCACCCGGGTAGGGCCGGCTATACACGTTATGGAAGCCCTCACCAATGTGGTTGTACTCACGGTTGTAGTAAAACCGGTCGCCGCCCCAGTAGCCGCCGTAGAAGCCGGTGCCGAAGTAGCCGAATCCGTAGTTGATACCGCCGTAGTAGCCTACATCGCGGCCCCAGTAACCCGGATGCCACATGTAATCGTCATCTCCCCAGCCCCAGTACCCGGGGGTCCAGAGTGCTCCGACGTAGGGTGCCATCACCCAGGCTCCAGCAACCCACTGATAGCCGTCGTCGGTGTACGCCCAGTATCCGGGGGTCCAGATGTAGCCGTCCCCTGGGCAGGGCGGCTGCACATAGTACGGGATTGCCGGTGGAGCGATGCCCACCGAGACAAAGACGTGTGCCTCTGCGGCCTGAGGAGCTGCCAAGAGAGCGCCAGAGAGCAGCGCTGCACCGAATGTATTGCGGAGAATGGGGAAGAGCTTCATACACCTGACCTTGGTTCGCTGCCTTCGTTCTCCCGGCAGGCTCATGGGGAGCCGGGTATGCGAGGACGGTGAACGGTGCATCCTTCCGGACGGCAACTGGTCTGCCGTTCCAGAGGCACACACCAGTTTAGACACATCAGGCCGCGTTTAGTTGCCTGCGGCTGAATCGTTGCTCAACCGGCCGCCACCTGTGCCAGTAGATGGTGGGGGTGGGGGGAGCGATCGCGCACATGGGGTGTGCGGTCGTGGACGCGGGGTGCCTTGTCGCGCGAGCTGACGGCTGGTCCGGTACTGGTCGCCGCTCCCGCAGGGTTGCGGGCGGTAGTCGCCGCGGCCGGCAAGGATAGGGCTGTGGTGGCAAGGACGGTGGCAAGGCGAGGGAATCGAGGCATCAGCGGCGACCTCACGGGGAGAGTTCTAATTCTTATATGCTTAAGACTTTCCTGCTGGCAAGGGGGTAGCCGCTGAAAACCCGTCAAGGCGCTGATAAAGTGGAGAGATATGCTCGTGCCTGTAGCCAGTGGTGGTCACTTCTTATTTGCGCCGTCGCAGCGGATTCACTTTATCGGGATTGGCGGGATTGGAATGAGCGGGATCGCGGAGATTCTGCTGACCATGGGGTATCCGGTGTCGGGCTCAGACCTGCGGCGTTCGCCGGTGACGGAGCGGTTGGTTGGGCTGGGGGCGCGGGTGTTTGAGGGTCACGGCGCGGCCAACGTGGCAGGCAGCGACGTGGTGGTGACCAGCTCGGCAGTCAGCCAGCAGAATGCTGAGGTTGTGGAGGCTCGGGCGCGCAAGATTCCGGTCATTCAACGGGCCGAGATGCTGGCCGAGCTGATGCGGCTGAAGTATGGCATCGCCGTAGCCGGAATGCACGGGAAGACGACCACCACCAGCATGGTGGCGGCGGTGCTGGCGGGTGGCGGCCTGGACCCTACCGTCGTGGTGGGAGGACGCGTGAACGCCCTCGGCTCCAATGCGCGGCTGGGCAACTCGCAGTATCTGGTGGCAGAGGCTGACGAGAGCGATCGCTCCTTTCTCAAGGTCTCGCCGATTCTGGCCATTGTGACCAATCTGGACCGCGAGCACATGGACACCTACCGGGACATGGCCGATGTAGAGGGCGCGTTTGTGGAGTTTATGGATCGCGTGCCGTTCTACGGAGCAACCACGGCCTGCCTGGACAACGAGCTGTTGCGCGCGGTGCTGCCCCGCGTGCGACGGCGGCTGTACACCTACGGCGAGAGCGCTGATGCGGACTTCCGGGTCGAGCTGCTGGCCAAGCGGCCGGAGTACTTCTCCAGCTTCTCCGTAAGCTATCGTGGCCTGCGGCTGGGTGAGTTTGGCCTGCGCGTGCCGGGCATGCATAACGTTTTGAATGCGACAGCCGCGGTGGCCATCGGGGTGCAACTTGGCGTTGCGGCAGAGCAGATTGCAGCCGGTCTGGACAGCTTCCACGGCGTCGATCGCCGGTTCCAGGTGAAGGGAACGGTGCGTGGGGTTACGGTGGTAGACGACTACGGACATCACCCCACGGAGATTGTGGCTACGCTGCAGGCGGCCCGTCAGTGTGGCTATCGCAAGGTGCACGTGCTCTTTCAGCCGCACCGTTACACGCGCACGCGCGACCTGATGACGGAGTTTGCCGAGGCGTTTGCTGCCGCCGACTCCGTGGAGGTGCTGGACATCTACGCGGCGAGTGAGGCCCCGATTGAGGGCATCACGGCGGGTGCGCTGGTGGAGAGAATCCACGCGGTGAGCGCGGCAGAGGTGGCGTATGCGGCCTCCATCGCCGACGCCGTGCAGGCGCTGGCGGCGCGGGCGCAGGAGGGCGACGTGGTGTTGACGATGGGCGCGGGCAGTGTGTCGCAGGCGGCGGCGCCGTTGCTGGAGGCGTTGGCCGGTTGACGACCGATGCGTTGCTGAATGGGTACGCGGCCAAGAACTGCCCGAAGCAGGTGCTGATGGCGGGTTATAGTCGAAGTGGCGATTCCCGCGGCCTTGCTCAGGCGTGCGGACAAGAGAAGACTACTCGAGGCGAGGGACAGCGGTGCTAGATGCGCCCGAGCCCTCCTACGCTCGTCAGGAGCCACGACCGCGGCGCACCACTGCGGCGCCGAGCCGTCGTCTGCGTCGCGACTTTGAGCAGGAGATGGAAGAGGGCTGGGGCGACGGCGAGGAGCAGTCGCTGCGGCGGCGCGGCGTGGCTGCGCGGATGCGCAGTCTGCTGCGGACGCGCTGGGGCCAGGCCGGAGTGGCGTTTGCCGGCTTGCTTGTGCTGGGTGCGGCAGCTCTGGCGGCCGTCGAGGTGCAACGCGCGGTATTGCACGACCCTCGCTTTGTGATCCAGACCTCGGACGCCATCTCGATTGTGGGCAATCAACACTTGACCGAGGCACAGCTGCTGAGCGTCTTTGGCGGGGATGTGGAGCGCAACATCTTTACGGTGCCGTTGGAGGAGCGCCGGGCAGAGCTGGAGCGGCTGCCCTGGGTGGAGCATGCCACGGTGATGCGCCTGCTGCCCGACAAGCTGCGCATCGCGGTGGTGGAGCGCACGCCGGTGGCTTATGTGCGCCAGGGCTCGGAGATCGAGCTGGTCGACCGGAACGGCGTGCTGCTGGAGACGGCTCCGGACGAGAAGCTCAATTACTCGTTCCCGGTAGTGACAGGGGTGAACGCGAGTGATCCGCTTTCGACACGCGCAGCGCGGATGGCGATCTACGAGCGGTTTACGAGCGACCTGGATAGCAGCGGAGAGCATATCTCCGCGACGCTGAGCGAGGTGGACCTGAGTGATCCGGAGGACGTGAAGGCCCTGATTGCCGACAAGGGCAACGCGATCCTGGTGCACTTTGGCGAGGACGCGTTTCTGGCTCGCTACCGCAAGTTTCAGGCGCATCGCGACGAATGGCTGGCCCAGTTCCCCAAGCTCTCTTCGGTGGATATGCGGTACGACCGGCAGGCCGTGCTGGAGATGCACTCCGGCGTGACGGCTGCGGCCGCACCTGCCTCCTCGGCCGCGGCGGGTGCTGCGGTGCCGACGGCGGCTGCCCAGACTGCTCCGGCGTCCCGCGTTACGGCTTCCAGCTCAGCGGCTTCCAGTGGTGCGGCTTCCAGTGCGGCAGCGCCGAGTTCGCCGGTGTCGCATACGGCCACAGCCAAGGCGCAGGCAGCCCCTGCGCACGTGGCGGCCGCTCGCGCGACAGGTGCTCATGCGGCTGGAGGCATCGCGACGGGTACGCACCCGGTGGCTGCGACTGCGGCCAAGCCGATGACCTCTGCAGGCAAGGCCGTGGCTGCGGCCAAGTCGGCTACTACGCCCGGGGGATCGACGGCAGCGCGCGAGGGTGCTAGCACTGGTACCAGCAATGCCGCGACAACGGAGCCGCAGGCCCAGTGGGTGACGCACGCCGCACCCTCTGCCGCCAGTCGATCGACCGCAGCGCCGGCTGCAAAGGCTGTGCCCCATGCGGCGCAGCAGCCCAGGCCGGCAGCGCACAAGGCGGTGCCGCAGCACAAGCAGGTGGCGCAGCACAAGCCGGTGGCGCAGCACAAGGCGGGCAAGCCGGTGCGGCGTCATGCGGCAGGCAAGACGAGTAGCGGCAAGGCGGGCAGGCAGTCACATCCAGCAACGGCGGGACACTGATGGATCGCAAGCCAGAGAGTCTGATTACGGTACTGGACGCAGGCAGCGCGAAGAGCGTGGTGCTGGTCGCGGAGCTGCAGGACGGCGTGCTGCGGTATCGCGGCCACGGCGTAGAGCGCTCGCTGGGCATGCGCAAAGGCCTGATCGCCGAGCTGGGCCCGGCGGCAGAGGCGATCAATCGCGCGGCGCTCACGGCAGAGCGAGTGACCAAGGCGGCGATTGAGACCTGCGTGGTGGGCATCGGCGGCAGCCATGTGCGCGGCATCAACAGCCGAGGAGGCATCAGCCTGGGCAGCCGCATGCGTGAGATTACCCGCGAGGAGGTGCGCGCGGCCGTGGATCGCGCCCGCAGCGTGGCGTTGCCGCCGGACCGCGAGGTGCTGCACCTGTTGCCGCAGGAGTTCATCCTGGACGACCAGCCCGGTATCCATGACCCGATCGGCATGGTGGGCAACAAGCTGGAGGTGAATCTGCACCTCTCGACCTGTTCGGGTGGCGTGGCGCAGAGTGTGATTACGTGTGCGAACCGGGCGGGCCTGGAGGTGCTGGACACCGTGTACGAGGGCATCGCCTCGGCGGAGTCAGTGCTGAGCGCGGATGAGCGCGAGCTGGGCGTGTGCCTGGCCGATATCGGCGCCAGCACGACGGAGCTGGTGGTGTTCTTTGAGGGCTCCGTCGCCCACACCGCCGTGTTGCCCATTGGCGGCGATCACTTTACGAACGACCTGGCTGTGGGCCTGCAAGTGACCGTGGAAGAGGCCGAGTATCTGAAGCGCACCTACGGCCATAGCGTGGTGACGGCGGTTCCGCAGCTGAACGAGATTGAGGTGGGCGGCAATCTGGCTGTGGGCAGCCTGGGCGGTGGCACGGCGGCGCGCATTGTGCGTCAGCGCTTCCTGGCAGAGATTCTGGAGCCGCGCGCACGCGAGCTGTTCACCATGCTGCGCGACAACCTGCGCACGGGCGGAGTGCTGGAGGCGCTGGGCGCGGGCTGCGTATTTACGGGCGGCGGTGCGCATCTGGCTGGTCTGCTGGACAATGCCGAGAGCTTGCTGCGTGTGCCGGCCCGGGTGGGTTCGCCCGTTCCCCTGTCGCGCATGCCCGAGGAGCTGGCCCAGCCGGAGTTTGCTGCTGCCATTGGCATGCTGCTGTACACCCACCGCACCCAGGTGCGTCGCGCCAGCGAAGAGCAGGGCCTGAAGGCCAAGCTGAAGGCGATCTTTGCAGGCAGCTTCTAACGGGTGCCGCACGGCGGCATGTGGAGCCCGGCCCTGTGGAACCTGGTCCTGTGGAACCTGGTGTGGTTCGAAGGTGGAAAACGTCGGGTAGGCGATTTGCCGTCGGGATGTAAGAATTAAGGGACTGCAACCCTGCCTTGTGAAGGAGTTCTCCCGCGTATGAGCCAGCAGCCCGATGATCTTCGCATTCAGTACCACGATGAGGCCCGAAACGGCGCCCGGATCAAGGTGATCGGTGTAGGTGGCGGCGGCAATAACGCGGTGAATCGCATGATTGCAGCCAATGTGGTGGGCGTGGAGTTTATCGCGGCCAACACGGATGTGCAGGCGTTGCAGGTCTCCAACGCGCCGGTCAAGCTGCAGCTGGGCGTGAAGCTGACCAGTGGACTGGGCGCAGGGGCGAATCCAGACGTGGGACGCCGCGCGGCGCTTGAAGACTCCGACAAGATCATTGAGGCGCTGGAAGGCGCGGACATGGTGTTTGTGACCGCCGGCCTGGGTGGCGGCACGGGCACTGGCGCAGCGCCGGTGATTGCGAGCCTGGCCAGCGAGATGGGCGCGCTGACGGTGGCGGTGGTGACGCGGCCGTTTGCCTTTGAGGGCAAGCGGCGCATGATGCAGGCCGAGCGTGGCCTGCAGGAGCTGCTGGAGTCTGTCGATACGGTGATCGTGATTCCGAACGAGAAGCTGCTGGCGGTCGCCAAGGATGCGGGCTTCTTTGAGAGCTTCCGCATCGCCGACGATGTGCTGCGGCAGGGCGTGCAGGGCATCTCCGATATCATTACGATCCCTGGCGTCATCAACCGCGACTTTGCCGATGTGAAGACGACGATGGCCGGCATGGGCTACGCGGTGATGGGCACGGCGGTGCGCAGCGGTGCCAATCGCGCGGCTGAGGCGGCCATGGCGGCCATGGCGTCGCCCCTGCTGGAGGCTGGTGCCATTGATGGCGCACGCGGCATTCTGATCAACATTACCGGCTCCAGCAGCTTGAAGCTGAGCGAGGTGAACGAGGCATCTTCGATCATCCAGAGCGCTGCGCACGAGGATGCCAACATCATCTTTGGCGCTGTGCAGGACGAGTCCATGGGCGATGAAGTTAAGATCACGATGATCGCCACGGGCTTCAAGCACCAGGAGATGCCGCAGCGCCGCACCCAGATGCTGGAGACGCCGGAGATCTACGACGTGCCGATCCAGCCGCGCATCTACACCGGCCGTGCGCCGGAGGTAAAGACAGAGGCTCCGGCCGAGAGGACCCCAGCGGGTCTGGCCGTGCCGACGCCTGAGCCGCCAGCCGAGGAGCCGAGTGCGACCGCCGCTGCCAGCCGGAGTGAGGCAGCCGTGCCGCCGCCGCCCATGCCAACCGTGAACGAGCCAGAGGCAGCCACGGACACTGCTCCGCAGGCGCAGCAGCGGGGTGGAACTCCGGAGCTGCTGCCGGTGCCGGCCTCTGTGTTTGATGATGACTTCTTCCGTCGTCCTGTGCCGCCTGCTGAGCCCGAGAGCTGGAAGAGTGTGACGCGCAGCCTTCCTGGTGCCGGGCACGTCCAACAGGAAGTGGTGCCAGAGATTCTGGGCCAGGAGGCGGTGCGGTCCGTTCCGTTTGGCAGTGCTCCCGTGGCAGACACGGAGCGTGCCGAGCCCGATGAACTGGATATTCCGGCGTTTTTGCGTCGCGGCAACGCGTAGCGCGCCGATGGCCGGAAGGTGGGATTGCGCCGGCTGCGCTGCAGAGAATTGGATGGGGAGAGGGTGTTCGCACTTCAAACCATCGGGTGGGGGGCTGGGCTCTATGTCCTGGGTGATGCGATGGGCAGCAACGTTGGCGCTGGGGCTGGTGGCTGCGGCCCCGCTGCAGGCGACAACTTCGACCAAGGTTCACCGCAGGAGCAGCTCCAAGGTGACGGAGCGCTCCGGCCATCACGCGGCAGGCACCCACGCGCGAGTTGCGACGAACGTCCATCGCAGCGTGCATGGGGCCGCTGCAACGCGGGCAGCTGGCCATGGGCGCCACCACCGCTACGTGGAGCGCTTCAGCGCGGCATCGTACAACGAGAATCTGACCGAGGGTGACATCACGGCGGGCGAGGATCCGGTCGTGCGGCAGGCAGCGATCGCTGCGCTGGGTAACATGAACGGCACGGCCATTGCGATCAACCCGCTGACCGGCCGCATTCTGGCGATGGTGAATCAACGGCTGGCGCTCTCGCCCGGTGCGGAGCCGTGCTCGACCATCAAGCTGACGGTTGCGCTGGCGGCGCTGAAAGAGGGCCTGGTGACGGCGGATACGCCGGTGAGCCTGCCCGGCTTCCACATGACCCTGACGGACGCGCTGGCCAAGTCCAACAACCTGTACTTTGAGAAGCTGGGTCGTGAGCTTGGGTTTGAGCGAGTGAAGAAGTACGCCAACGAGTTTGGTCTGGGCGAGCTGGCCGGCTACAACATCCGCGGCGAACAGTTGGGCGAGTATCCCGACGAGCCGCTGCCAGAGCGGCTGGGTGGTGTGGGCCGCATGTGCTCATTCGGCGAGAGTGTCTCCATGACGCCGCTGCAGCTCGGTGCGCTGGTCTCTGCGATCGCAAACGGTGGTACGCTCTACTACCTGCAGCATCCTGAGACGCCGGAGCAGGTGGCATCGTTTACGCCCCGGGTGAAGCGGATGCTGGACATTGCTCCACTGCTGCCGGAGATGTCGCCGGGTATGCAGGGCGCGGTGCTCTATGGCACGGCACGCTCGCTGCGTGCGAACTTTGACGAGTTTCCGGTGCTGGGCAAGACCGGCACCTGCTCCAACAAGGGAACGCGTTATGGGTGGTTCGGTGCGTATGCCAATACCCCCAACGGCCCGATTGTGACTGTGATCTTCCTCTCGGGCGGGCGGCCTATGTTTGGCCCCAAGGCCGCCGAACTGACCGGCGAGTTCTACCGCACGCTCTGGGACAGCAGCTACTTCCAGACGAAGCAGTCGGTGGCTGCGGTGCCCTCCGCGAGCGCACACACGGAGTAGGGTGCTACGGCACAAGACGGGCGGGTGCCTAAGGGCATCCGCCTTTTGCTTTTGCCGCTGGATGGAGTAGAAGGAAGAGATGCTGGTACTGACGGCTGAAGAGATGGGCGCGACCGACCGCAGGACGGCGACGGAGTATGGCGTGCCGCTGCGCGATCTGATGGAGCAGGCGGGCACGTCCGTGGCCCGGTTCTGTGTGCGGCAGTATCCCGCGGCTACCCGCATGGTGGTGCTGTGCGGCAAGGGCAACAACGGCGGCGATGGCCTGGTGGCAGCGCGCGTGCTGGCAGGGCTGGGGCGCCAGGTAGATGTGTTGCTGCTGGGCGAGCGCAGTGCGCTGCGGGGCGACGCTGCCTGGGCAATGGAGCAGCTGCAGCAGGCATCGGCTGCAGTGGCGGTGCAGGAGGCCGCCGACGAGGCGGTGATCGCGGCTGCGTTGGCGCAGGCCGATCTGGTGGTGGATGCGGTGGTAGGCACCGGGTTTCGTCCGCCGTTGCGTGGCGTAGCCGTTGCGGCGCGGCATTTGCTGGAGCGTACCACCGTACCGGTCGTGGCGGTGGATCTGCCCAGCGGTTGGGATGCGGACTCTATGGATCGTGTGCAGCCCGGTGCGTTTCGTGCGGACTCCGTGGTCACCTTCACGGCACCGAAACTCGCGCACATCTTCGGTTGCCTTACGGGTCGTGCGCTGGCTCCGGTGGTGGTGGCGCAGATTGGTTCGCCTCAGGCTGCCGTGCAAGGTGCAAGTGGCCTGCGGTGGACGGGCAGTGCCAAGCAGATTGTCGAGTCGCCGCGCGCCGTGGAGGCGAACAAAGGACGCTTTGGGCATGTGCTGGTGGTGGGCGGCAGCGAGGGTAAGGCCGGTGCGCCGGCTATGGCGTCGCTGGCTGCGCTGCGCTGCGGAGCGGGGCTGGTAACGGCGGCGGTGCCGCGCAGCGTGCAGGGCACGGTGGCGGCGATTGCGCCGGAGCTCATGGTCACCGGGCTGGCCGAGGACGCCGCAGGCAGCGTCTCCCTGGCGTGCTTCGAGCCGGAGCGGCTGGGGCGGCTGCTGGAGCGCCGCAGTGTGGTCGCGCTGGGGCCGGGCCTCTCCACCGAGGGCGACGCGCCCGAGTGTGTGCGCCGACTGGTGCAGGCAACTGCGGTACCCATGGTGCTGGACGCCGACGCGCTGAACGCGTATGCGGGGCGCGCGCACGAGTTGGATGGACGCGGCCGGGTGCTGGTGCTGACGCCGCATCCCGGTGAGATGGCGCGGTTGCTGGGCGTGACTGTCGCCGCCGTGGAGGCGGATCGCGTGTCGCTGGCGCGAGGCTTTGCGCAGCGGCACCATGTGACGCTGGTGCTGAAGGGCTGGCGCACTCTGGTGGCGCATCCGGATGGCACTGTGGCGGTGAACACCTCGGGTAATCCCGCGATGGCCAAGGGTGGCAGCGGTGATGTGCTGACGGGCATGGTGGCTGCCCTGCTGGCGCAGTATGGCGCGCAGGACGCCGCCCGGGCCGTCGAGGCGGCGGTCTACCTGCACGGGCTGGCGGCGGACCTGTGCGTGCGCGATGGCACGGACGAGCACTGCCTGCTGGCCACCGATGGCATTGCCCGCTTGTCGGACGCGTTCCGCTACCGAGTGCGGGATGCCGATGGATTGACCTGGTTGTGTGGTGTGCAGGGGAGGCAAGTGTGAGCAGAGTGGTGCGCGAGAAGCGCTTCAAGACGCGATCTGTGGCCGGAACGCTGGCGCTGGGGGAGAAGCTGGCAGAGATCTTAACGCCGCCCATGCTGGTGATTCTGCGCGGCGAGGTAGGCGCCGGCAAGACGACGCTGGTGAAAGGCATTGCCCAGGCGCTGGGCGCGGCCTATGAAGAAGATGTGACCAGCCCGACCTTCACCCTGGTGCATGAGTATGAAAACGAGCGCGTGCACCTGTTTCATCTGGATCTCTATCGCCTGGAGACGGAGCAGCAGATCGCCGTGCTGGGCCTGGAGGAGATGCTGGCCGAGCCGCGAGCGCTGGTGCTGGTGGAGTGGGGCGAGCGCTTTGAGAGCGTGGTCAAACTGGCCGACGGCGAGATCGCCATGGAGCACGGCGAGGGCGACGAGCGCGGCCTGCTGGTGCGGTGGCGCGTGCCCGATTCCCGAGCCTGAAAATATTCTGCGGCCACTCATGGTCTTCCGGTACTAGAATGTCTGCCACTTCGACAGAGGGTCATCTGGCGGAGGTGGGCAGGTGCTGGCGAAGACAGCTGTCGTCCTGCCCCGGGCACGCATGCCGATGCAAGGCAGGGAGAAGGGAGGACCGCTGCTATGAAGTGCTACGCAGGAAGTGAGCTGCGCAACGTCGCCCTGGTGGGCCATGCGCACAGTGGCAAGACGACTCTGGTAGCTGCCATGCTGCAAGCCGCGCACATGACGCTGGTGCAGGGGCGGGTGGAAGATGGCTCTGCGGTAACGGCCTACGATGAGGAGGACGTTGCCCGCCACACCACCATGGCCAACGCCGTGGCCTTTGCCGAGTGGAGCGGCGTGAAGGTGAACCTGGTGGATACGCCGGGCTTTCACATGTTTGTGCATGAAGCACGCGCCGCCCTGTTGCCTGTGGAGGCTGCCGTGGTGGTGGTGAACGCCGCCGCCGGGGTGGAGAGCGTGACCGAGCGCGTGTGGCGCTACGCGGGCGAGATGGATATGCCGCGCATGCTGGTGCTGAACCAGATGGATCACGCGAAGGTAGTGGCCGCAGGGCGCGAGGGCTGGGAGCGTGTGCTGGAGTCCATGCGCGTGCGCTGGGGCAGACAGGTGGTGCCGGTGCAGTGGCCCATCTTTGATGCAGCCGGCTTTCGCGGTGTGGTGGACCTGGTGACCATGGAGGCCTTCGTCTACCGGCCGGATAGCGATGGCGTGGGCAGCATCGCTGCAATCCCCGCTGACCTGCGTGCTGAGGTGCAGGCCGCACACGAGGCGCTGGTCGAGCTGGTGGCTGAGGGCAAAGACGAGCTGATGGAGGAGTTCTTCGCCGAGTCCACGATTCCAGAGCAGCACCTGATCAGCGCGCTGCACGAGGCGATCCGCGAAGACCGCATCTTCCCGGTGCTGTTTGTCAGCGGATTGCGCAACATCGGCACCGATCATCTGCTGGACTTCGTCAAGGTATATGCGCCGTGTCCGGTGGAGCGCCAGCCGATTGCAGTGCGCGCGGTGCAGCCCGCAAGGGCCAACGGCTCAGCGGAGGCCGAGGACCAGGTGGAGATGGTGATGCGCCGCATGGAAGATGGCGAGCCGCTGGCGCTCTACGTCTACAAGACGATGGTGGATCCCTTCGCCGGGCGCATCTCTTTCTTCAAGGTCGTCAGCGGATCGCTGAAGAACGATGCCACGGTGCAGAGCTTCTCACGCGGCGAACTGGAGCGGATGGCGCATCTCTCCATCATGCAGGGGCGCAAGCCGGTGGAGGTGACCGAACTGCACGCCGGAGACCTGGGCGTGGTAGCCAAGCTGCGGGTGACCCTGACGGGAGATACGCTGGGCGCGCGCGGGCACGAGATCTTTCTGGAGCCGATGAGCGTGCCCGAGCCCGCAATGACCTATGCGATTGAGCCCCGGACCCGCAACGACGAGGACAAACTGGCACCCGCGCTGCACAAGCTGATGGAAGAGGATCCGATGGTGCGCTTCTACCGCGACGCGCAGACGAACGAGTTTCTGGTGGCCGGTGCGGGCCAGCCGCATATTGAGTCGCTGGTCTCCAGGCTGAAGCGCCGCTACCACGCCGAGGTGACCCTGAAGGCGCCGAAGGTGCCGTATCGCGAGACGATTCGCGGACGCGTCGAAGCGCAGGGCCGCCACAAGAAGCAGACCGGTGGGCATGGCCAGTTTGGCGACTGCACCCTGCGCCTGGAGCCGCTGGTGCGCGGCAGCGGCATTGAGTTCGTCAACCAGATCTTTGGCGGCGCGATTCCGCGGCAGTATATTCCGGCGGTGGAGCGCGGCGTGCAGGAGTCTGCCATGCGCGGCTACCTGGCCGGGTATCCGGTGACGGACTTTCGCGTGACGCTGCTGGATGGAAGCTTCCATGATGTGGACTCCAGCGAGATGGCGTTCAAGATGGCAGGGCGCCTCGCCTTTCGCAAGTGCATGGAGAGCGCGAAGCCCGCACTGCTGGAGCCCGTGATGCGCGTGGAGATCGAGACCCCGGATGAGTTTGCCGGGGCGGTGATGAGTGACCTGAACGGACGCCGCGGACGCGTGCAGGGCATGGAGCGGATGGATGGTGGTGGAACGCTGGTGCGGGCCGAGGTGCCGCTGGCGGAGATGTTGAGCTACGGCACAACGCTTACCTCCATCACTCAGGGGCGCGGCAGCCACCGCATGGAGATGGATCACTATGACCTGGTGCCGCAGGCGCTGGCAGAGAAGATCATCGCCAGTGCCCGGCGGCCGCTGGAGGAGTACGACGCCTAGCGCAGACGGCCGGGCAGATCGCCGTGAAAGACGCGGCCTGTGTAGCGATAGATGGCACACTCTTCGTCTCCGGTGGAGCCATACTCCTGCTGCGTGGCGATGGCGGCCAGGTCGGCGGCGTGGTCCTCTGGCGACATGGCGACGGGGCCCAGGAAGAGCCGCTCAAAGGCGGGGCTTTTCTCCAGCACGGCGCGGCACTCCGAGTTGACGTAGAGCACATCGAGCGCGGCGGTTGCGCTGCCGCCGCGGCGTCCGATCTGCGTCTCAACGTGGCGCAGCAGTTTGCGCAGCACGGGTGCCTCAAACGGGTGGAAGAGAAATGCGACGCACGGGCCCTCGGGCAGCGGCACGGTCAGGGCGTCCTGCTGCAGCAGTTCCAGCGGTGCCAGCGCAGGCGCGGTAGGGTCGCTGGCGTGGGCCTTCGTCCACAGGCGAATGTTCTGTGCCGCAATGGTGGCCAGGTCTGGATTCAGCTCAATGCCCAGCACGCGGCGAAAGCCCAGCTCGCTGGCCACCAGCATGGCGCGGCCCTTTCCGGCGCCGTAGTCGATCAGCGTGTACTCGTGGATGGGGTGCGGTGGGTTGGTGGCTTGCCAGTGCTCGACCAGCGTACGCAGAATACTGGGCGCGACGCCGTAGTACGCCGTAATGTGCGCGTCGTGCGGGTGGCCGGTGTTCAGCTCGCGCGCCGGGATCAGCCCGCTGGTCTCGACGCCGTGGGCCAGGTCAAAGGGATGGATGGCGGGTGCCGGCTCGGGCAGAGTGCCGCGCTTGCGTGACCTGGAGGTGCTCACCGGATCTGCACCAGGGTGGGGTTGCCGTCCAGCCCTAGCAGGCGGCGCCCGGCGGGGGTAATCTGCAGCGGAGTCCAGGGCTCGGTGTGGTCGAAGCGGACCTCAACGCGGCTGACAAACTCCAGCCCGGCCAGGCGGTTGGCGATCTGTGCGCGTAGCTGGGCCTCAGCCTCCTCGGATTGGTTGGTGAGCGTTACGGTGAGCGCGACCATGTGACGCTGTGGCACGCCTGGGATACCGGCACCCGGGGCGTCCGCATCCAGCGTCACGATCAGGCCGCGCACCAGGCCGAGATCCACGATGTTGCATGGCAGCGTGGGGTCAAAGCAGTCGCGAAGGGCGGCCCGGACACCAGACTCGGCTGTGTAGTAGGCGTGGCTCACATGCGGCTCGCTAGTGCTTGCGCTCGACCAGATACTGCGCAAGGGCCTTGAGCGGATCGGCGGCGGTGCCGAAGGGCTCCAGCGCAGCAAAGGCGCTGGCGATGAGTTGGTCGGCGTCGCGGATGGAGCGCTCGATGCCGAAGACCGCAGGCCAAGTGGCCTTGATGCTGGCCGTGTCTTTGCCGGCGGTCTTGCCCAGCTCCTCGGAGGACTGCGTCATGTCCAGTACGTCGTCGATGATCTGAAAGGCGAGGCCCGCGTCTTCGCCGAAGGTGCGGAGCCGGGCGTGGGTGTCTGCGGTCTCACGTCCGGCCGCGCCATACAGACCGCCCGAGACGATGCTGGTGGTAATGAGAGCGCCGGTCTTGGCGCGGTGGATGGACTCCACCAGTTCCGCAGTCGGGGCGATCCCTTCGGACTCGATATCGACCACCTGGCCGCCGATCATGCCCGGAGGCAGGGTTGAGTGCACACCGACGCCGGTGCCGATGGCCAGTGCAATCTCACGCAGGATTGCGACCGTGGTGGCAGGCGGCGCGGGCAGAGCGGCGATGGTCTGGAAGGCGAGCGTCTGCAGCGCGTCGCCGGCTAGAATTGCGATGGCCTCGCCAAAGACGACGTGGCAGGTTGGTTTGCCGCGGCGCAGGTCGTCGTTGTCCAGCGCGGGCAGGTCGTCGTGGATGAGCGAGTAGGTGTGCACCATCTCGAGGGCGGCTCCCAGGTCGGCCACGCCGGCGGGCAGCTCGCCTGTCCCGGCGACCATGCGCGCAGCCTCCATGCACAGAATGGGACGCAGGCGCTTGCCTCCGGCGAAGGTGCTGTGCCGCATGGCGCGGTGGATGGAGTGCGGCTGGGTGTCGGGTGAGGGCAGCAGCCGCTCCAGCGCAGCATCGGCAAGCTGCATGCCGGCGGTGAGAAGGTCTTTGACAGAGGAAGTCATCAGCTTTCGATGATAAATCAGGCGTTGCGCCGCCTGCGGCTGGGCCAGCAGAGTGCAGCCAGCAGGCAGAGCGAGAGCAGCGAGACCCACGCGCCCAGGCGATGGCCCGGTAGCTCCGTGTACTCGATGTCGAGGTGGCTGCGCCCCGCTGGCAGAGGCAGTGCCAGCAGACCGTCGGGGCGTGCGGTGGGGGAGACCGTGACCGGCTGGCCGTTGCGCAGTACACGCCATGCCGGATAGGCGCGCAGATTCAGGATGAGCCAGCACGGTGAATCTGGCGCCACGGTCAGGTGCAGCGGTGCCGGTGCCGCAGGCTGTCCCGCGGGTGCGGGTTGGCCGGCAGAGGCGGCCAGCCAGTAGCCGGGGTTGGTGGCGGCGAGCGCGTCGTTGTCTGCGGCTACGGGCGTGTACTCGTCCGTGGGCTCGCTGCCGGTGCGCTGGCGAAAGGCGGCAAGTTGCGCGGCGACGGTATCCTCGTCGTCGCAGGGCTGGTGGAAGCTGCGGTAGCCAGACCAGGCGAGCAGTGTAGCCAGCAGCAATGCGCCCACGGTGGCGCGAAGCCTGCTGAGCCGGACGGACTGCAACACCAGCGCCAGCGCCAGTCCGGCAACGCTGGCCTGCAGGCACAGGAGTCGCCAGGGGAACTGCAACAGGCCAAGCCTGGGTAGATGCTGCCACAGCGGCAGCGAGAGCGGAGTGAGCAGCAGCGCTACGACGGCCGTAACCAGCGCGAGCGAAGCCAGCAGAGGTCGCTGCGCGCGCGGCAGAGGCTGCTGTGGGTGCGGCGCGGCGGGACTTTCGACACGATGCCACGCCAGCCACAGCAACGCTGCCGTGACGGCGAGCAGGCCAACGGCGATTGCGGAGGCGGTGTGCAGCACCTGGTCGTGCAGGAGCTGGTCTGGGGTGTTGCCCGTGCGCTGGAAGAGGAAGTTGTCCTGTACGCGCATGCCCGGCAGCGTGGCCATGTGGATCTGTACGAAGCGCTGTTCGCGGATGGCGGGGAGGAGGTAGAAGGCAGCCAGGCCCAGGCCAAGCAGGGTGGCAAGTACACCGCGTGCTGCCTCCACCAGCCGGGATGCCTGCGGCACACGGTCGCGCACCCAGGTCGGCTGGACGGAGCAGGTGGATGGCGCAGCGACGTTCTGCTGCGACAGTGCCAGCCCGGGGAATGCCAGTCTGCTCATCGCCAGCAGGGCCAGCCCGTAGGAGCCGATGATGGCTGCCGGCACATTGCATAGCCACAGCGCAGCCAGCGGCATGGCGAGGCGCGGCAGGCTGAGCTGTGGGCGCAGGATGCCGGCCAGCAGCAGCGGTAGCAGCGCGGCCGCCAGCAACTCGGCGTAAGCGGTCCGCTCCAGCGCCGTGAACAGCATGTATGGATTGACCGCGTAGAGCACTGCTGCAACCAGCGCGGGTGTGGACGCAACCAAGCCGCGGGCCAGGTGGTACATGGCGACTCCGGCCGCGGTAAGCACCAGCCACGTGTACAGCACCGGCGCTGCGGCAAAGCCAAAGAGCGTGCCCAGCAGCGCACCCAGAGTCCACGAGGCTGGCGGGTAGAAGACGAAGCGCGGCTCGCCCGCGTTCCACGCTGCGGAGAAGGCCCACTGCGGGTACAGATTGCCATGCCGGAACTGGCGCGCTGCCTCCAGCCAGTTGAGCAGGTGGAAGTCAAAGTCGTGCCCGCAGGAGCAGCCATGCACCACCAGCGGCAGCACTGCGATGAGGGCGACGGCCGGAAGCAGGAGCATGGAGAAGCGGTCGCGCGTCATGCCCCTAGTGTACGGGCTGCCGAATGGTATGTTGGGAATGAGGACTTCCGCTTGGATTGCAAGGTTTTCTACCACGACAAGTGCTTTGACGGCGCCTGCTCGGCGTCTCTGTTTACGCGTTTTCATCGCGAGTGCATTCGCACGGCCAGCCAGTACAGCTATCAGGGTCTGGTGCATCGCGCCGGGGCCTTGTTTGACGAGGCTGACCTGGGCGACGGCGAAAACGCCATTGTGGACTTCAAATACCTTGCTTCGCCACGGATCACGTGGTGGTTTGATCACCACCTGAGCGCCTTCATGACGCCAGAGGACGAGGCGGATTTCCGTCGTGGGCAGGCCGATGGTTCCCAGTCGTTGCGCCGGTTCTACGACGCCAGCTACACCAGTTGCACCGGCTTGATTGCCGATGTCGCCCGGGAACGGTTTGGCATGGACACCCGGCCGCTCGAAGAGCTGATCTACTGGGCCAACATTGTGGACGGAGCGAAGTACGAGAGTGCCAGCGCAGCGGTCGAGATGGCCGCTCCGGCGATGAAGCTGACCGCGGTGATCGAGAGTGCGACTGACCCCGCGCTGGGGCGACGGCTCATACCGCTGCTGACGGAGATGCCGCTGCAGCAGGTGCTGGAGCAGGAGTTTGTGCAGCAGCAGCTAGGGCCGCTGATGGAGCGCCACTGGGCCGCGCTGCAGCTTATCCGCGACCGCGCCACTGTGCAGCAGGGCGTCATCACGTTCGACATCACGGACCAGCCCACGGAGGGCTACAACAAGTTCATTCCGTACTACCTGCATCCCGAGGCGACCTACAACGTGGGCCTCAGCAAGTCGAGCTTCCGCGTCAAGGTATCGGTAGGCACCAATCCGTGGACTCCGCGGCCGGCGAGTGAACTCATCAACCTGGCGGCCATGTGCGAGCGGTATGGCGGTGGTGGCCACGCTCGGGTGGGTGCGATCAGCTTTCCGGTGGATCAGGAGCAGGAGGCACGCGCCGCAGCAAGGCAGATCGTTGACGAGCTGGCACTGGGTCGCAGTGCCACCGCAAACTAGAGGAGAGCGATGAAGAAGACAATCTGGCGGGCCGTGGTGGAGGTCTGGTTCATCATCTTTCTGTTCTACTCCAACCTGCTGATGGGCGAGTTTGACCGCACGGGTCTGGGGCAGACCCATGGGTGGGTGTGGGCGCTGCGCGATGTGTTTACCCGCTCCAACTTCAGTATCGCCGTGGTCGCCGGGTTGATTGGCTACGGCCTGGTGGAGT
>JAGWNX010000012.1 GCA_028872955.1 Acidobacteriota bacterium | reverse complement strand
GCCGTAGACGCCCACGCGCCCGTTGTTGTTCGGCACATTGCGCAACAGCCACGCAATGGTGTCGTAGGTGTCCGTGGTCTCATCAATGTCCTTGCTGCTGCGGTGCGGCACAATCGGCCGATTCATGACAAACTTGCCGCCCGAGCGGTAGCGGCCACGGATATCGCAGAAGACGAAGATGTATCCGCTCGCCACCAGTTCAGGCTTGCTGCCTTGGATGCCCTCCGTGTCCACACCGTCGATTCCGTACGGGGTGCGCTCCATCAGAAAGGGCAGGGGCGGACCCGAGACCTCGGATCCCTCCGGCCGTAGGATGACGATGTGCAACTGCACCCCATCACGCGCCGTCACCATGGCCGAGCTACGTGTGTAGCGGGTCACCATCACAGCGTGCGCATCCGCACCTGCGGCAAGCGCCGCAGCCAGAAGGACCCCTAACCACACCCACCGCAGGCTACGCATCAAAGTTCCAGTCACTCCAGCACTCACCTGCCTGCAGGGAGCAGGCGGCTCTTCGTTCCGGGAAGAAGCATCCTCCCAAAAGGAAACGAGGGACGCGGCATGCACCACGTCCCCCGAACTCGCAGGCTGGAGCTAGCCGACCTTAGGGCTGGCGGCACAGGTAAACTCCGCCGTGCGGTGCGACCCGTCGCAAAAGGGGCGGTTGGCGCTGGCTCCACAACGGCACAGCGACACAGCCGGCTTGCCCGTCAGGTCCCATGCATTGCCTTCCGCGTCCACCAGTTCAAACGCACCCTCAACGCGCAGGGGACCGTTCGGCTTCACGATAATCTTTACATCCGGCATTGGCTCGTCCTCTCTCGGTGCCAGCTTCAGCGGGCTTCCGATGAGCCCAGCATACCAAAGCACGGCGCCGGTGCCATCTAGTGCGGCCTGGCGCCGCCCGTCTCCGCCTCCATCAATCCATACTCCTTCAGCTTGCGATACAGCGTCGTCTTGCCAATACCCAACAGACGCGCGGCCATCAACTTGTCGCCCTTCAGCTGCTGAATCGTACCTAGAATCGCCTCGCGCTCCATGGCCGCAATGGAGACGATCCGCGGCCGCGCCATCGCCCTGCCGCCCGCGTCCGTATCCAATAGCCTGTCCAGCGCTGGCTCCTCCGGCTGCGCTGCCGCATACGGCTGCTGGATGCGTTGCCTGCGGTACTCCTGCAACTGCGTCGGCAGATCATTCAGATGGACCACCGGGCCACTGCTCAGCGCACAGGCCCGTTCGATCGCCTGCTCCAGCTCGCGCACATTGCCCGGCCACTCATACTCCTGCATCAACGCCAGGGTCTCGCTGGAGAAGCTGCGCCGCCGCGAACGCTCGCCACCCGACTCCACATCCAGCCTCTCCAGAAAGTGCATGGCCAGCAGTCCGATGTCCGCCTTCCTCTCCCGCAGCGCGGGAAGGTGCAGATGCACGATGTTCAGGCGAAAGTACAGGTCTTTGCGAAACTGCCCACGCTCCACCAGGCCGTTCAGATCGCGGCTGCTGGCGGCCAGCACGCGTGCCGTCAGCGGCATCACCTGCGAGCTTCCAACCGGCCGCACCGTCTTCTCCTGCAAGGCACGCAGCAGCCTGGTCTGCAGCTCATGCGGCAGATCGCCCACCTCATCCAAATACACTGTGCCGCCCGAGGGCGCACTCAACAGTCCCTGCCGGGGCTGCAACGTGCCGCCAGATTCCACGCCGAACAGCTCGCCCTCCAACAGCTCCACACTCCCGCTCGTATGGCTGCAGTCCAACACCACAAACGGCCGCGCGGGGTTTGGTCCGCTGTCGTGCATCGCCCTGCCCACCAGCTCCTTGCCCGTGCCCGCCTCCCCCGTGATGAGCACCGGATGCGAGGTGAACGCCACCTTGGAGAGCATGCGGTACAGCTTCTGCATCTCCGGCACCTGCCCCACCAGCGGGCCCATGCCGCGCGTCGTACGCAGCCGCTCACGCAGCCGGCGGCTCTCTACCTGGAATGCCACGCGGCGCGCGCCGCGCTCCAGCACGGCGACCAGCTCCTCCATCGCAAATGGCTTGGTCAGGTAGTCCCCGGCGCCGATACGCATGGCCTCGACTGCGGAGCTGACGGTGGCAAAGGCCGTCATCACCACCACAAACGTATCCGGATGCTGCGCCCGCACCTCCTCCAGCAGCGACAGGCCAGAGCCCCCCGGCAGGCGCAGGTCCAGCAGCAACAGATCCACCTTGTGGCAGCGCAGCACCTCCCTCGCCTCCTGCAGGCCTGCAGCCTCCTGCACCACGCAGCCCCGGGAGCTGGAGATCTCGACGCACGTGCGCCGCACTGCGGCATCGTCATCTACCACCAGCAGCTGCAGCGCTGGTACAAAAGAGCTCCCTGGAGCCCCAGTCCACGCCGCAGTCGCACTCGACCGCGGTTCGGAGGCCGAAATGGCTGCCTCCGCCACCTGCTCTGTCCCTTCAAGACTCAACATGCAACCCACCCTCCTGCTCCCGGAATCCTGCAAGGATCGCTCTCCTCTCGGCGCGGCGCGACGCGCGGCGGCCAGCCCAGATCGGCCGGCGGAGACACCTGCAGATCCCACAAGCGGTCCATCGCTGCCTGTCCGTCCGCCTCTGCCGGACGACGCGCCAGCAACATGGCGCCCCGCAGCGACCTGGCCTCCGCCTCTGTCTCCCAGCCAGCATCCTGCCGCGCAACACGCTCTGCGTTCCAGCCCCCCGGCCATGCATCCGACGCAACCGGAGTGCTCCAACGGGCCGAGGGCTCTTCTTCGCACAGACCGCCCTCGTCGGACCCGGGAGCAGTGCCCCGGCCGGCCAGCGGCTCCTCGATGCCCAGCACAATATGGTCCACCAGCATCCAGCTCTGCCGGGCAAGCTCCTTCAGCCGCGCGGCATAGGCCAGACGCTCCTGCTCACTCAGGTCCAGCTGAACCAGCAGCTCAGAGTACATCCGCAGCGCCACCAGCAGGCTGCATGCCTGCCGGGCCAGTGGATCCGTCGGGCTCTCTGCTCGCTGCGCCTCCACGGGGAGATCGCCGGGCAGGTGCTGCCCCGCCGGGCTATCCCTGTGAGCCCGATCGCCTGCGCCCCGATCCGCCGGCCGCCACTCCGTAGCCAGCGCCGTAGTGGCCACCTGCGCTGGCAACCCCTGCTCGCTCATCCGCCACAACGCGGCAAACTGCTGCCGCCCTGCCGTGCTTCCTTCACCACTCCCTGCGCCCGTCCTGCTCTGCATGGCTCGCATGGTGTCTCCTTCTCCGGTCTGTCTCCAGGGCTTCACGACACTGGACCTGACCTCTAGGTCACGTCGCATGCCAAAGTGGAACCCGATTGCTTAGTCCGTCCTCATCCAGCCACGTTCCAATGCGCTTAAAACGTTGAGACCGTTGCGCAGCTCCCATTCTGAAACGAAAGTAACCTGGCGTGGGCGAAAAAATATCGTAAGGCGTCCCAATTTGGAACCCGGCTCCGCCTGCGACCTCTCCGCTGCCTCCCGGAGCGGCTCTCTATAATCAAGCCTATGTCTGAAGCCACCTCTCTCTTTCGTCCCGGCGATCGCGCCGCCCACGCCCTGCGGCCAACCCGCATCACGCCCGGCTTTGTCATCACGCCCGAGGGATCTGTCCTGATGGAGTGCGGCAATACGCGCGTCCTGTGTAACGCCTCCGTCGAGACCGGCGTCCCCGGCTGGATGCGCAACTCCGGCCGCGGCTGGGTCACGGCCGAGTACGGCATGCTGCCTCGCGCCACGCTCACCCGCTCGCCCCGCGAGGCGGAGCGCGGCAAGGTCGGCGGACGCACGCACGAGATTCAACGCCTCATCGGCCGCTCGCTGCGCTCGGTCGTAGACATGAAGGCCCTGGGCGAGCGCACCATCATATTGGACTGCGACGTCCTGCAGGCCGATGGCGGAACGCGCACCGCAGCCATCACGGGCGCCTGTGTCGCACTGGCGCTGGCGCTCAACAAGCTGGTCGCCGCCGGCACCCTCAAGGCCTCGCCCCTGCGGCAGATGATCGCCGCCACCAGCGTCGGTATCGTCGATGGCCACACCCTGCTCGACCTCTGCTACGAGGAGGACTCCCGCGCCACCGTGGACATGAACGTCGTGATGCTGGCCGATGGCGGCCTGGTGGAGACGCAGGCCACTGCCGAGAAGGAGAGCTACTCCCGCGCCCAGCTCAACGCCATGCTGGACCTCGCCGAGGCGGGCATCCGCGAGCTGCTGACGTTGCAACGCGCCGCGCTCGAGACCAGCGTTTAGGCTGGTTTTCGGGCAAACAGCGGGTTCCGAATGAGAGACTGTTTCTCCCTTGGAGCCAGCGCATTTCACACCGCCGCCGGCAACACCCTTGTGTAAACTACTCAAGGCACAAAACCCCTACTTCAAACGATCTGAAGCAGCTTTCAGGAGAACAATAGCAATGTCGAAGTTGACCCCAGGCAAACTCGCCGGCCTCAACGCAGTATCCGATAGCAATGGCATCATCGCCGCAGCCGCCATGGACCAGCGCGGCTCCCTGCAGAAGTCGCTCGCCAAGGAGCGTGGTTCGGCCGTTACGGGTCACGACCTCGAGGAGTTCAAGACGCTGGTCACGGACGTGTTGACCCGTCACGCCTCGGCCATCCTGCTCGACCCCGAGTTTGGTCTGCCCGCATCCAAGCACCGCAACGGCAAGGGCCTGCTGTTGGCCTACGAGAAGACCGGCTACGACGCCACCACCCCCGGTCGCCTGCCCGACCTGCTTGACGTGTGGAGCGTTCGCCGCCTGAAGGAAGCCGGTGCCGACTGCATCAAGATCCTGCTCTACTACACCCCGTTTGAGAAGACCGAGATCAACGACCTGAAGCACGCATGGGTCGAGCGCATCGGCGACGAGTGCCTGGCGCACGACATCCCCTTCTTCCTCGAGTTCGTCGGCTATGACCACGAGGGCGGGGACGAGAAGTCGCTGGCCTACGCCAAGAAGAAGCCGGCTATCGTCTCCGGCTCCATGGCAGAGTTTGGCAAGGCCCGCTACAACGTGGACGTGCTCAAGGTCGAGGTTCCCATCGAGATGTCGTACGTTGAGGGCACCAAGGCCTTCAAGGGTGAGAAGGCCTACACCCGCGCCGAGGCCCTGCAGCACTTCCGCGATGCCGAGGCGATGACGCACAAGCCGTTCATCTACCTCTCGGCGGGCGTGTCGAACCCCGTGTTCATCGAGACCCTGGAACTGGCTGCCGAGTCGGGCACCAAGTTCAACGGTGTACTCTGCGGTCGCGCCACCTGGAAGGACGGCATCGCCATCTACGCCAAGCAGGGCGCAAACGCCTTCCGCGAGTGGCTGGAGAGCACCGGCGTCGAGAACATCAACAACGTGAACAATGCTCTGAAGGCCGCCAGCTCCTGGAAGCCGAAGCTGGGCGCCTAAGCCTCAGTTTTTCATCGTTGTAAGCCATCCGGGGCGCGTGGGATACTTCTCCCATGCGCCCTTTGTGCTGGTGCCGTCTCGCGCTGTGCCTGTTGCCGGCCCTGGGTGCGCCTGCCCACGGCCAGCAACCCTCAGCCAAGCAATCCTCCGCCAAGCAATCCTCCGCCAGGCAGGCCACAGCGAAGCCACCCACGACTCGCCCTCCGGACACCATCCACAGCCTCGACTTTCGTGGCGCGCCTGCCTACGCAGCTTCTGCGCTGCAACAGCTCTCCGGGCTGCATCCAGGCGAGCAGATCACCCAGAAAGGACTGGCCGCTGCGGCGGACAGGCTCGTCAACTCAGGCTACTTTGCCAATGTCGAGGCAGAGTTCACCGGCACTGCGCCGGCGCTGGAAGTCGTCTTCACCTTGAAGCCGGAGGACCCTGCCGGCTTTCTGCGCGTCAGTCTGGAGAACTTCGTCTGGTGGCAGCCGGAGGAGCTGCGGCGCGCATTGACCAGTCGCCTGCCGCTCTACCAGGGGGCCTTGCCTGAGGCTGGCCCACCCCAGCAGGCGCTGCAGGACGCGCTTCAGCAACTGTTGCAGCAGCGCGGCATTCACGCCACAGTCGTATCAGAGCTGATTGCCCCCTACCCGGGTCAACCCTGGCGCATCGCTGCCTTCCGCATGGAGTCACCCACTATGACGCTGCACAGCGTGACGCTGCATGGTGACTCGGCGGCCTTTGCGGCGCAGCTGCAGCAGGTCACAAGCGATCTGCTGGATAAGCCCTACAACGAGGGCATCACCTCGGCCAGCCTGCAGAGCCGCATCCTGCAGGTCTATCGTGCCGCCGGATACCAGGCCGCGACCATCACCCGCCTGGAGCGCCACGTCACCGCCACGCCACCCTACCAGGTCGATGCCGATGTGACCCTGGATGAAGGCACTCTGTACCGGGTGGCCGCAGTGCACTGGGCAGGCTCCGCCGTGCTCAGCACGCAGGCGTTTGTAACCGCGGCTGCGCTGCACCCCGGCGATATTGCCACGCAGGCAGCCGTCAGCCAGGCGACCACGGTTCTGGACACCGCCTACCGCGGCCAGGGCTACATGGATGTCAGCATCGACCCGGTGCCCACTCTGGACTCCGCCCGGCACACGGTGACCTTCGACTTTGCCGTGCAGCCGGGCGTACAGTACCACCTGCACACCTTCCAGTGCCACGGACTTTCGCCCGAGCAGCAGCAGGAGCTGAACGCCACCTTCCCTGTTCGTCCCGGGCAGATCTACGACGCCAACGCCATCGATGCCTATCTGAAGAACGACGGAGCTCGCAAGTCGCTTACCGGGATGGCCGCCACCTTCCAGCTTGCGGAGGATCCTGAGGCCGGCACCCTCGACCTGGACATGGACTTCCACAAGGCGCCGCCACCGCCTGCAGCCACGACCCACGCAGCCCCTTCTCCAACTCCTGCGCACTGAGGGCTTCTGCTGACGATGCTCGACACCGGTACGGCTCTCGCACTCTTCGGGCTTCTGGCCGCCGCTCTGCCAGCGCAGACCCCAACACCAACCACGCTGCCCGCACAGAGCCCGCTGGTGGTGCAACTGTCGCAGCACCAGCCGGTACGCGTCGGGGAGCCGCTGCGCGCGACGCTGGTCTATCCGGTCTACGCCAACAACCAGCTCGTGCTGCCCCAGGGAACGGTGGTGCGGGGCGAGATCGTCAGCCTGCACGCCAACCACCCCCGCCGCATCCGCGCAGAGCTGGGTGGCGACTTCACCCCGTTCCACACCCCGGTGGTGCGCTTTCACCAGTTTGTGCTGCCAGATAGCACGGCGATCGAATTCGCCTCCGCCGACGCAACCGACGGCGCGCCCATCTTCCGGGCCGTTGCCCCGGCGCACCGGCAGGGTGGCTTCCTGCGGCAGGAGCTTCGCGCCGGGCTCGACCTGGTGCGCTCCGATGCGGCGTTCTTCCTTGCTCCGGGCAGACTCGACCGGCTGCAGCAGGTGCTCTACGGCGAGCTGCCCTACCACCCGGAGCGGCTTGAGAAAGGCACCAGCTGGACCGTGGAGACCACCGCCCCGGTCACCCTTCCCTGCTGCATCGCCAGCCAGGCGACTCCGCCCGCGCCTGCTCGTCGCCATCACTTCTGGGAGCCTGCAACAGCGGTCACTGCGCCAACTGCCCCGGACGGTGCCTGGGTCATCCAGGCCTACCTGAGCACCTCGCTCAGCTCAGAGAGCTCGCACCAGGGCGAGCCCATCCTCGCCACCGTCGTCGAGCCGGTCTACAACCCTGACCACAGCATCGCCATCCCGCAGGGCGCGACGCTCGTCGGTGCCATCACGCGGGCCAGCCGCGCACGGCGCTTTGGTCGCGCAGGCACGCTCAACTTCAGCTTTCGCCAGTTGGAGATTCCGCAGGCCGCACCGCGCAACGTCGAGACCACGCTGGTCGGTGCGGACTCCGCCCAGGCGCTGGCCCTCACCTCAGAGGGACAGGTCAAGCAGCCGCCCCAGGACAAGCTGAGCCTGCCGCTCTTCCTGGCCGCGCTGGCCAGCCGTCCGCTCGATCAGGATCGCCACGGCGCTGCCAGCCAGACCGGCAAGGACGCCGCAGGCGGTGCCGCCGGACTGGGACTGTTGGGCACGGTCGTGGCAGCGGCTGGTGGCGCCCCCGCCGCAGCCGCTGGTATCGGTTACTATGGCGCGGCAGTCGCGGTGTACTACCGCTGGATCGCGCGCGGCAAGACGGTGAGCTTCCCGCGCGACACCCGCATCGTGGTGCAGACGGTGGCCCGGCAGTCGCCCGCCATGCAGCCTGCGCCTGGACGAGCCCAGCCCTAGCGGCTTACTCCCACTCGATCGTTCCCGGTGGCTTGGAGGTGATGTCGTAGACCACGCGGTTGATGCCCCGCACCTCGCTGACGATGCGGCTGGAGATGGTGCGCAGCACGTCATACGGAAGCGGCGCCCAATCGGCCGTCATGCCGTCCTCGCTCTCCACCGCGCGGATGGCGCAGGTGTTGGCGTAGGTGCGCTGGTCGCCCATCACGCCCACGCTCTTGACCGGCAGCAGCACGGCAAAGCTCTGCCACACCTTGCGGTACAGCCCTGCCTTCTTGATCTCATCCACGACAATCTGGTCTGCCTCCTGCAGAATCGCGACGCGCTCCGCAGTCACTTCGCCCAGGATGCGCACGGCCAGCCCCGGCCCCGGGAAGGGCTGGCGCTCCAGCACCTCGGCCGGCATGCCCAGGTCGCGGCCAATGCGGCGTACCTCATCCTTGAACAGGTCGCGCAACGGCTCAATCAGTTTGAGCTTCATGTTCTCCGGCAGGCCGCCCACGTTGTGGTGGCTCTTGATGGTGTGCGAGGGGCCGTGCACGCTGGAGGACTCGATGACGTCGGGGTAGAGCGTGCCCTGCACCAGCCAGGCAACCTCTTCCCCGGCGCTCTGTTCGGCCTCGAAGATCTTCTTCGCCTCATCGTCAAACACCGCAATGAACTCGTTGCCAATCGCCTTGCGCTTCTTCTCCGGGTCGGTCACACCCGCCAGCTTCGCCAGAAAGCGCTCGCTCGCATCCACGGCGACGACGTTGAGGCCCAGTTGCTCGCGCATCGTGGTCTGTACCTTCAGGAACTCGTCCTTGCGCAGCACGCCGTTGTTTACAAAGATGCAGGTCAGCCGATCGCCAATCGCCCGTGCTACCAGGACCGCCGCCACGCTGGAGTCCACGCCGCCGCTTAGCCCGCAGATGGCATGGCCCGTGCCCACCTGCTGACGAATGCGCTCCACCGTGGTCTGAATAAAGTGCTCTGGCGTCCAGTCCGGCTGGGCCCCGCAGATGCCCACGACAAAGTTCTTGAGCAGCTCCATGCCCTGCGGCGTGTGCGCCACCTCGGGGTGAAACTGCACGGCCCAGATGCGGCGCTGCTCGTCGGCAATGCCAGAGACGGCATTGGCCGTGCGCGCCGTAAGCCGAAAGCCCTCGGGCAGTGTCTTCGCCTCGTCGCCATGCGACATCCAGACGTTCATCGTCTGCGGCAGGCCTGTAAACAGGGCGCTCTCCGCAACCACCTCCACAGGTGCGTGGCCGTACTCCCGCGCGGGCGCAGGCTCCACCTTGCCGCCCAGGTGATGCACGATGAACTGCAGCCCGTAGCAGATGCCCAACAGCGGCAGGCCCATGGCCAGCACGGCCGGGTCGGCCTTAGGTGCCGTGGCGTCGTACACCGACGACGGCCCGCCCGAAAGAATCACACCTTTCGGATTCAGCCTGCGCACCTCGTCCAGCGAGACCGTACAAGGCAGAACGACAGAGAAGACGTTGAACTCGCGGATGCGACGCGCAATCAGCTGCGTGTACTGCGAACCGAAGTCCAGGATGACGATGGTTGAGGTATCCACACCTCTAGTGTAAACGGGCACGGGTGGCCCATTTCTCCACACCCGGCGGCCTACACTGCGCTGCCGTCACCGGCTTCCGTGGCGCGCCAAAGCCCCAGGTAGGCCATCAGCCGCACCACGTGAAAGTAGTCCGAGCCCACCAGGTAGAACACCGTGACTACGGCCCACCACTGGGCCAGAAACGCAGCGGTAATCTCTGCCTGAAAGGGCAGCGGAGTCGCAGAGAAGACCATGGCCAGCACCAACAGGGCAATCTTGACAATTCCCAGCACCAGGTTGACCTCGACCAGCTTGCCCTTCAGGTGCTTCAACCCCAGCGCGGCTCGCAGGCTGCGCCACGGGCCTGCATTGTGCAGCATGGCCAGCAACGGTGCAATGGAGAACCACCAGCTGATGGCCGCCCACAGCGTAAACACCGTCAGGGAGCTGACGATTAGCACCGCAAAGTACAGCACCAGGTTGGGCTCCTGCCCTGCCGCAATCGGCCCGCGTACCCCAATCGCAGCCGCCCAGCGAACGCAGGCAACCCACACCAGCAGGCTGGCCCCCAGTGCGGCAGAGCGCACCGTCTGTAACACCAGCAACGCACCTGGACGCGCATGCAGCGACGAGTCCATGCGCCGCAGCAACAGCGTCCTGCCCAGCGCTCCGCCCACAATCCACAGTGCCAGCAGCGCCGGCACCATCCAACTGGCCGCATGCAACAGGTCGGGCAGCAGCACCCCCAGCGCCTGGCTGACCTTGGTGGAGACGCCCAGCGGATCTGCCGCAGCCGCACCCACCGGGTCGTTCAACAGGGCGCGGTCCAGCCCCAGCCGGCCCAGGTCCATGGTGCCACCCGTGTGCGCGGCCAGCGTGCGCTGCCAGGTGCGCCAGACCAGCAGCAGGGTGGGCACGCCGCACACCCAGCGCCAGCCAATCTCGATGGCCAGCAGCGAGGGCCGCTTGGCGCAGCGAGAGAGTGTGTGAACCAAGGACTCCGTGCCACCGGCACGGGCTCCCGCCTGACCAACTGCCTCTACCATCTGCACCCTTCCTGCCTGCCTACTTGATCACCAGATTCACCAGCTTGCCCGGCACCACGATCACCTTGGCCACAGTCTTGCCAGCCACGCGCGCCGCCACACGTGCATCTGCCAGCGCCGCGGCCTGCACCGCTGCCTGGTCACTGTCCGCCGCTACCTTGATCACCGTCACCAGCTTGCCGTTCGCCTGCACGGGAATCTCAAGCTCATCTTCGCGGGCCAGAGCTTCATCGACCGCTGGCCACGCTGCACGGAAGACCGCACCCTCGCCTCCCGTCTGCGCCCACAGTTCCTGTGCCAGGAACGGCGCAAACGGAGCCAGCAGCTGGGTGAGCCCGCGAAACAGCTGAGCCACCACCGCCGGCGGCACCTCGCCGGAGTCCAGCGCAGCCTCATGAGCCGCGATCTCGTTCACCAGAATCATGATGGCCGAGATGGAGGTGTTGAAGTGCCAGCGTCCACCAAAGTCGTGCGTAATCTTCGCAATCGTCTGGTGCAGCGTGCGCAGCAGTTTCAGCCCCGCGCCGTTCCCCGCACCAGCCTCAGCCGATCCGCGCACCGCCGCATATTTGGTGGTGAGGCGGTAGACCTTGCCTAGAAAGCGGCTGACTCCGGCCACGCCCTCTTCCTGCCACTCCAGGTCGCGGTCCGGCGGCGCGGCAAACAGCGCATACATGCGCGTGGCGTCGGCGCCATAGCGCGCAATCATGTCGTCGGGCGAGACCACGTTGCCCTTGGACTTCGACATCTTCGCGCCGTCCTTGATCACCATGCCCTGCGTAAACAGCCGCTCCGCAGGCTCACTGTTGCGGATCAGGCCGCCGTCACCTGAAGGGATATCACGCATCACCTTGGTCCAGAAGCGCGAGTAGATCAGGTGGAGGATCGCGTGCTCCACACCGCCGATGTACTGGTCAATCGGGAACCAGTAGTTCGCCTTGTCGCTGGCAAACGGCGCACTGCTGTTGTGCGCGTCCGTGTAGCGGTAGAAGTACCAGCTCGAGTCGACGAAGGTGTCCATCGTGTCGGTCTCGCGCCGTGCCGGACCGCCGCATCGCGGGCAGGTGGTCTGCACAAACTCGGGCACGCGGCCCAGCGGCGAGCCGCCCTGCTGCGTGATCTCGATCTGCTCCGGCAGCAGCACCGGCAGTTGCTCCGCCGGCACCGGGATAGGCTCCTCGCCCGAGCACGCACAATAGACCATGGGGATAGGCGTACCCCAGTAGCGCTGGCGGCTCACGCCCCAGTCCTTCAGGCGGAAAGTAACCGTCGCAGTGCCAAATTGTTTCTCCAGCGCCAGCGCCTGCATCTGCCGCTGCGCCTCGGCACAGCTCAACCCGCTGTACGCGCCAGACTCCACCAGTACCGACTTGTCTTCTTCCACATAGGGCAGGTCCGGCAGTTCTGTAACCTCTTCAGGCACAATCACGCGCTTTAAAGCCAGGCCGTACTTCTTCGCAAACTCCCAGTCGCGCTCGTCGTGCGCGGGCACGCTCATAATCGCGCCCGTGCCGTAGTCCGCAAGAATGTAGTTGGCCACCCAGATGGGCACCTGCTCGCCCGTGTAGGGGTTAATGGCAAATCGTCCCGTGTCAACGCCATGCTTCTCGATCGCGCCCACGTCGCCGGCTTCGCGTGCCTGCTTTTGCTGCTCCAACAGTTCGGCGATCTTTTCAGCCAGTGCCGCATCTTCTGCGGCAAAGGCCTTGGCTACGACGTGCTCCGGCGCCAGCTGTACGCTGGTGGCACCGTAGATCGTATCCACGCGCGTGGTGAACACCGTAATCTTGGCCCCGCTCTTGGCTTCGGCAAAGTCGACGTTGGTGCCCTCGCTGCGGCCAATCCAGTTGCGCTGCATGGTGCGGACCTTCTCTGGCCAGCCCTCCAGCTTGTCCAGCCCCTGCAACAGCTCGTCCGCATACCTGGTAATGCGCAGGAACCACTGGGTCAGATCGCGCTGCTCCACGATCGTGTCCTCGTGCCGCCAGCAGCAGCCGTTCACCACCTGCTCGTTAGCCAGCACGGTGGCGCACTCCGGGCACCAGTTCACCTTGCTGTTTTTGCGATAGGCCAGGCCCTGCTCATACATCTTCAGAAAGAACCACTGGTTCCAGCGGTAGTACTCCGGCAGGCAGGTGGTCACCTCCGTGGCCCAGTCGTAGCTCAGGCCCATGCGACGCATCTGCTGGCGCATGGCGGCAATGTTGGCCAGGGTCCACTCACGCGGGGGTGTGTTGTTCTTCAGCGCGGCGTTCTCGGCCGGCAGGCCAAAGGCGTCCCAGCCCATGGGGTGCAGCACGTTATAGCCACGCATCCACATGTGGCGCGCCAGTGCATCGCCAATAGCGTAGTTGCGGACGTGCCCCATGTGCAGCTTGCCGCTTGGGTAGGGCAGCATCTCAATGCAGTAGTACTTGGGCTTGCCCGTCTCGTGCGGCTCCGCAGCGTACAGCGCCGCGTCCGCATCCCACACGGCCTGCCACTTCGGTTCAATCTCTGCAGGGCTGTAGCGCACCTGCCGCTCTGTCTCGTTCGTCTGCATCTCGGCCATAGGATTCTATTGTAAAGAAACCCCTGTCCTCACGACGCGCAACACGATTTATCCCGCCGCCAGCGTGCGCAACACACCTACATTGCGCGCCTCGTCGCCCGGTGCATCCACTGGCGTCTCTGCAATGAACGCCGCATGCGCAAACCGCGCGTCATGCAGCAACCGCCGGAACGCCTCTGCCCCGATGGTTCCCTCGCCAATGTGCTCATGGCGGTCCAGCTTGCTGCCCAGCGGAGCCTTGGCGTCGTTACAGTGCCACACCCGCACCGCGTCCAGGCCAACCGTATCCCGCACCAGCATCATGGTCTCGGCGTAGCCGTCTTCGGTCACAATGTCGTAGCCGGAGACGTGCAGATGGCACGTATCCAGGCAAACCGCAACCGGCGCGCTGGGCTTCAGGCACTCCACCAGCTCGGCCACCTGCTCCAGCTTGCCGCCCAGGCTGAACTCCGCTCCAGCCGTGTTCTCAATCAGGATGTGAAAGTCCTTGCCTGCAAAGTCGATGCCATCCACGGCTCGGGTGATGGACTCTGCTGCCAGCCGCAGCCCCTCGTCGCGGGTCAGTCCCTTCCAGCTGCCGGGGTGCAGCACCAGATACTCCATGCCCAGCGCCATCGCACGCTCCACCTCGCCGCGAAACGCACCCACGGAGTTCTGCCGAACGCTCTCTGTCTGGCTGCATACGTTGATCAGGTAGCTGGCATGCACCACGCCAGGGCTAACATCCTGCGCGGCACGGGCCGCACGCATCCTGGCCGCGTCTTCGGCCTTCACTGGCGCGGCCTTCCACATGCGCGGACTGGCGGTAAAGATCTGAAAAGTATCTGCCCCGGCCGCTACTGCCCGGTCCACCGCGGTCCAGCTGCCGCCGGCCGTTCCTACATGTACGCCAATCCGCCGCTTGCTTGCCATGCAACCAGCCTAACCCGGCATGCGCCTGGCGCGCACCTGCGGTATCGCAGCGCAGCTCGGGCCATGTATCATCCCATCGATTCGCCACCCTACCTGTGCCATGCGCTGAAAGGAAGCCCATGCCTGCGCCACAAAGCTACAAGAATCACGCCCGGTTCGATCCACCCTTTCACTTCTTCGCCGCACTGATTCTGCTCATCAACGTCATCGTCTCCGTCGTGATTACCATCCACTCCTGGCCCACGGCAGCCCGTCTGCACCTGTGGAACGTGATCCTGTCGCTGGGGCTGCTGGTCGTCACCTTCAAGACGCGCCTCTACGCGCTCAGGGTGCAGGACCGCGTCATCCGGCTGGAGGAGCGGATGCGGCTGAGTGCGCTGCTGCCTGCGGACGAGCGCGCCCAGATCCACAAGCTCACTGAGGCGCAACTCGTGGGGCTGCGCTTCGCCTCGGACGAAGAGATTCCTGCACTCGTCGCCCGCACCCTCAACGAGTCTCTGGACCAGAAGGCCATCAAACAGGCGATCCGGAACTGGCGGGCAGATAACTTCCGCGTCTGAGCGGAATCGCCACCCCAAATCCTGGCAGGGCGCTGCGCCCAGTACTCCTTTGCTAATACCCCCAGCGGAGCACCCTGCCTCCCCGGTACGCCTCCAATACCCAAAAGTTGTATAGCCATGGAGCTTCTGTTGCATATCCGTTCCATTAAGGCCCTCCTAGACTTGCCGATGTACCCAGCAGGCAAGCTTCACTTCGGAGGTCCCCACTCCATGGTCCGTCTCTACATCTTTGCCTTTGTTCTCGCACTCGCCGCAGGCCTGGTCACCGGCCGCAGCCAGCAGCGCCCCCAGTCCGTAGCCGCCGAGTCCCTGCCTGACTTCCACGAAGCCGCCAGCGTCGGTGACCAGTTCGCAACCCCGGTCGTGCCGGCCCACTTCCATGCCGGTCACCACCACCTCACCGCTACCCCGGTCTCCATCAGACGCCACGTGCCGCGCTAGGCAAAGCGGCGGTACCAAGCCAAAGAGGCTGCAGCGCAGGCATCGATCGGACGCCCGGCTGCAGCCTCGTTCTCTTGGCGGAGCGGACTTAGCTCTAGTACACGTCGCGCTGGTAGCGCTTCTGCTTCTTCATGGCAGCCAGGTACTCGTTGGCCTGCTCCGGCGTGCCCTGCAGCCCCTTGGCAATCGCCTCCAGCAGAGCCGTCTCCACGTCCTTGGCCATGCGCGAGGCGTCGCCGCAGACGTAGAAGTACGCACCCTCCTCCAGCCAAGCGAACAGCTCGTCTGCATTCTCCCGCATACGATCCTGCACGTACACCTTGGCGGCCTGGTCGCGCGAGAACGCCGTATGCAGATTCGTCAACACGCCACCCTTGTGCATCTGCTCCAGCTGCTCGCGATACAGGAAGTCTGACTTGGCGCGCTGCTCGCCAAAGAACAGCCAGTTCTTGCCCGGGTGACCGGCAGCCTGACGCTCTTCCAGAAAGGCCCGGAAGGGCGCGATGCCCGTGCCCGGCCCAATCATGATGGCGGGCAGGCTGTTGTCCTCAGGCAGGCGAAAGTTCTGGTTGGAGTGCAGGAAGATGGGCAGTTGCGTCCCCACCGGCGAACGGTCTCCGAGCTGGCCGCTCGCTACTCCCTGGCGGCTGCGACCGTGCGAGTCATACCGCACCACGCGCACCGTGGTCTGCACGTTATCCGTATGGACGGCCTGGCTGGATGCGATGGAGTACATCCGCGGCGTCAGACGGGCCAGCACCTGGAAGAGCTGTTGCGGCTCGGCGATAGTGCCCGGAAAGTCCGTCATCAGATCGACAAACTCACGGCCCCAGCAGTAGTCCTCGGCCTTTTCCTTGTTCTCTGGTCCGGCCAACTCCTTCAGACCTGCGTGGTCAGGCGCAAGCTTGGCCAGCTGATTAATGCTGGAGCGCGTCAACTTGCCGATGTGCAGCCGTGTGCGCAGTGCCTCTTCCAGGCCAATCTCGACCTTATAGTGGTCCAGCACCCGCTCATCGCCAGTAAACGGCAGCGCCGCCAGCACCTCGTCCACAGCCTGCCGACGATTCTCGGGCAAAATGCCGACCGCATCCCCCGGCGTATACGTCATGCCCGGCTCCAGCGAGAGCTCAATGTGGCGCGTCTCTTTCTCAGACTCCGGCGCTGTCAGCAGCTCGTTGACCGTTACGGTGGACACATAGGGGTTGTTCCGCGTGTACTTCGACACGTGGGAAGACTGTTCGGTTGTTTCGCTCATCCCTCTATTTTAAGCGAAAATCTGCCTCTGGCAACCGTTCAGGGCAGTCGCAACACCACGCCCGTGGTCAGGATCTGCTCAGAAAATGCCCCCGCATTGCCCGTAAATCGCTCGTCGGCAAACTCCAGCGCGCGCAGGTCAAGGCGCGGCAGGATCGTCCAGTCGAGGCCCACAGCGAAGCCATACGCCGGATGCAGACCGGTCGTCCGTGCCGCTCCCTGCCCGGCCGTCAGCGAGCCCAGGCCACCCAGCACCTCGCCATAGGGCTTGAACGGCAGCACATGCGGGGTCACAGCCAGGCGATAACCAAGCAAAAGCGTCTTCAGGCTCTCGCTGGAGCCGCTTCCGGTCGTATCTCCCCGACTCAGAAAGGCCCCGCGCACGTCCGGGCCAGCCGCCACCACGCCGTAGCCCCGGTTGAAGTACACTCCCGCAGACGGTCCAAACATCCACGCCGTATTCGCGGCCGCCGGCTTCGCTCCGGTAAGGCCACCGTAGAGACCGATCTGCGCGATCGCTCTCTGGCCCCCGGCAAATACCACCACGGTCAGCAGCGCCAGGGCCGCCGTCCTTCCTCGGAGTTTCATGCTGGCTCCTTTCCTCTAAAGCTATTGGATGCAATTTTTAGCGAAACATCACCCGCGCGGCGGAAGAATTCAGTCGGATTAGGAAGAGAAACAATTTCCCATTCGCATCCGAAACCATGTATAACACTCACGCGGCAAGTGGTACGTCCAATTCAAGCCGCCACCTCTCTCCGGAGCCTCCCTCCCATGCCTTCTTTCCGTCTGCCAATCCTTGCTGCAGTGCTCACGGCCTCACTGGCGGGCACCACTATGCTGGCGCAATCTGCCAGTCTGCCCACCACCTGGGTTGACCAGGACACCGGCCACCGCGTGTATCGGTTGACCTCTGAGCCGGGCTCATCAGCCTTCTACTTCAACATCAACGCCTACTCGCCCGACGGCAAGCTGATGGTCTACAACGCTCCGGACGGGATTCACACACTCGACCTGGCCACCCGGAAGACGCGTCTGCTGGTGGCGAACCCGCCGCGGCCTGAAAACGCACAGCCGGGCACGCCGGCTTACTTCCGCAATGCGGTCCACACGGTCGTCGTCGGCCACAAGAGCAACAGCGTCTTCTACACCCAGAACGACCCTGCCACGCACGTCTCCGTGGTGTACAAAGCCGACCTCATCACCGGAGCCATTACCCGGCTGGTCGCCCTGCCACCCCGCGCCACCATTGCGACCGTCAACGCGGATGAGACGCTGGCCGCCGGCACCTACATGGAGAACGCTGCCGATGCCGACCGGGAGTTCGGCCGCAACGCGCCAGTCACCCCGGCAGACCATGCCGCCGCAGTCAACAGCACGCGCCCCCCCACGCAGCCGGGCTTCCTGGTGCAGGCAGAGAACAAGGGCCAGATGATGGAGGCGCGGCTTGCTGCACGCATCCCGCTGGTGCTGTTCACCATCAACCTGCAGACCGGCAAGATCACCGAACTGCTGCACTCGACGGACTGGGTCAATCACCTGCTCTTCTCGCCCTCTGACCCCACGCTGCTGATGTACTGCCACGAAGGCCCCTGGCAGAAGGTGGATCGTATCTGGATGATCCATACCGATGGCACGCATAACACGCTCATCCACAAGCGCACCATGCAGATGGAGATCGCCGGACACGAGTTCTGGGGCCTGGACGGCCAGACCATCTGGTACGACTGGCAGTACCCCAAGGGCGAGGACTTCTTCCTGGCCGGCTACGACCTGGCAACGGGCAAGCGCACGGCCTACCACATGCAACGCAACGAGTGGTCCATACACTTCAACCTGACCCAGGATCTTGACCTGTTTACCGGCGATGGTGGCGACCCCGGCCAGGTGGCCAAGGCACCCGATGGCGAGTGGATTGAGCTCTTCCACCCGGAGCCGATCAAAGGCACCACCGGCGCGCTCAACAGCCCTGACTTCTGGCAGCCAGGCGTCTTCCACGCGGAGCACCTGGTCAACATGGCCCACCACAACTACCGGCTGGAACCGAACGTGCGCTTCTCGCCAGATAAGAAGCTGGTCTTCTTTACCAGCAACATGTTTGGCCCCAGCTACGTGTTTGCCGTGGAGGTAGCGAAGACTGCCAACGCGAGCGATGCGGTCTCCACACCGGTGCTGGCCGCCCGCTTCAACCCGACCCGGCCAACCCCCACCACGACGCCCAAGTAACCACGCTGCAAGCGACTGCCGCCGCCGCTGCCACCAGCCCGGCGGCAGTGCCGCGTTTACGGCATGCCGGCCAGCGCCTGGTCCAGGTCGGCAAGGATATCCGCCACGTCTTCGATCCCGACCGACAGGCGCAGCAGGCCATCCGTGATGCCGAGCCGCGCCCGGCCCTCAGCACCCAGTGCCGCGTGGGTCATGGTGGCCGGGTGGCACACCAGCGTCTCTACGCCGCCCAGCGACTCCGCCAGCACGGCGAGCCGCAACCGCCGCACCAGCGCGTTGGCGTTCTCCCGCGAGCCCGTCTCGATCGTAATCATGGAGCCGAAGCCGGTCTGCTGGCGCAGGGCAAGCGCATGCTGCGGATGCTCAGCAAGGCCCGGGTAGTAGACCTGCCTCACCCTGGGGTGCCTGCGCAGAAACTCCGCCACCACGCGGCCGTTGGCGTCGTGCTGGCGCATGCGTACGGCCAGAGTCTTGACGCCGCGCAGCAGCAGATAACTCTCAAACGGCGACAGAATTCCGCCGGTGCACTTCTGCACGTAGCGGAAGCGCTCTGCGTGCTCTGGCCGGGTTCCTACCAGCACGCCGCCCAGACCGTCCGAGTGCCCGTTCAGGAACTTGGTCGTCGAGTGCATCACGATGTCTGCCCCAAGTGCGATGGGCTGTTGCAGGTAGGGCGACAGAAAGGTGTTGTCCACGCTCAGCTCTACCCCGCTGGCGTGACACACCTCGGCCACTGCTGCAATGTCGGTGAGGGTCATCATCGGGTTTGTCGGCGTCTCAATATGAACCAGCCGGGTCTCTGGACGCAGGGCGCGCGCCACGTTCGCCGGGTCGCTGGTATCGACATAGGTAAACGCGATGCCGTAGCCGCTGAGCACCTGATTGAACAGCCGCGAGGTGCCGCCGTACACATTGTCCGAGCAGACGACGTGGTCCCCGGCCCGCATCATGGTGCACAGGGCGGTAAGCGCTGCCATGCCGCTGGCAAAGCAGTGGGCGCTGGTGCCGCCCTCCAGGGAGCACAGGCTAACCTCCAGCGCATCGCGCGTCGGGTTGGTCAGCCGCGCATACTCGTGGCCCTTGTGCTTGCCGATCTCCTCCTGCTGGTAGGTGGAGGTCAGATAGATGGGTACGTTGACTGCGCCAGTCTGCGCATCGGGCTGCTGCCCGTCGTGGATGGCGCGCGTTGCAAAGCCGTGCTTTGGGTTCTGCATGCCAGGGCTCCCCTATTGCCTGTGCGGAAACTTCCGTTGCTACTGCGGGCGGCGAGCGGCATCGTTCAACGCCGGACTCACCTGCCCTGCCGCGCTGCCGCCGTTGCCGGAGTTGAGATGGGGAAAGTAACCGGTACGGGTACGCACGGTCAGGCGCCCAAACTCGCGCGACTTGGCCTCCACATGCACCTGCCGGTAGCCACCCAGCGCAGGCGAGCGCGTGGAGTGGTACGTCAGCGTGTACTGGGTGCGGATGTCCTGCGCTACCTGCGCCGCAATCGAGTCCACTTCTTTGACCGATCGTGGGAAGTAGGCCACGCCGCCGGTCTGGTCGGCCAGCGTCTCCAGCACGCGTCGCGCATGCCGCGCCTCGGCCTTATCGACGTCATCGCCAAACAGCAGACCTACGCAGTAGATCACCGGGCCGTCCATATCCTGAATACGTCGTATCGCCTGCTCCAGCGTTGCGGTGGAGGCGTTGTCTTCGCCATCGGTAATGATGAGCAGCACCTGCTTGGGATGCTTGGCGTTCTTCGAGAGGTAGTCCGCGCTGGCCACCATGGCGTCATACATCGCCGTGCCGCCGCTGCTCTTGATGTAGCTGAGGCCCTGCTTCAACTTCTCAATGTCGTTGGTAAAGTCCTGGTCGATGAAGGCCTCCCAGGAGAAGTCGACCACAAAGGCCTCATCGGCCGGATTGGAGAGCTTGACCAGGTCCAGCGAAGCATCCTCAACGGCAACACGCTTGTCGTACATCGAGCCCGAGCTGTCGATCAGAATGCCGAGCGAGACGGGCAGATCCTCATGGCGAAACGAGGAGATCGTCTGCAGCACGCCATCCTCGTAGATGCGAAACGCATCCTTGTCCAGGGTCTGGATGGAGCGGCCACTGCCATCGAGTACGGCGGCGTTCAGCCGCACCTCGTAGGCATCTTCGCGCAGGGTGTACTTGCCATGCTCGCGGGCAATCTGCTGAGCCGACATGCCGGCCTCTGCGCCAGGCGCACCGGCAGGCGGATCAGGGTCAGGCGAGGCGACAGGATCGTGATCCACCAGCAGCGGCCCAATGGTGACTCCGCCTGCGGCTGGCGGCGCCTGCTGGGCGTAGACGCGCAGGCCCCCGGCCAGCGGCACTGCCAAAGCCAGCAGCAGCGCCAGACCCATCGCACGGGCGCTTCTTCTTCGTTCACTGCGACGGTGCATAGTACCCCTGGCGGTTATGGACCG
This sequence comes from Acidobacteriota bacterium, assembly GCA_028872955.1. Classification (GTDB taxonomy): domain Bacteria; phylum Acidobacteriota; class Terriglobia; order Terriglobales; family Acidobacteriaceae; genus Edaphobacter. Next base: position 33,897 of record JAGWNX010000012.1, on the reverse strand, counting down.
TCAGCGGAGGCAGGCCCGCTGGCGGCAACAGTCGTACCTTCAATTTACGCCAGTTGCCGTCCTTCTTCACTTCTGAGGGCGCATAGCCAATCACGTACTCGTTGCGCAGCTCGGCGCTCACGCGCGTGGCAATGTCCTGCAGGTCGTTCATATCCATCACGCGAAACAACCGGCCACCGGTCATCTCGGAGATGTCGGTCAGCAGAATCGGTCCCAGCTGCTCTTCCTCCGTCGGCGCGTACTGGTCAAAGATGCCGATGGAGTAGATCTGCACATCGCTCTCGCGTACGGAGCGGCGCAGCTCATTCTCCGTATAGCGACTGCGGTTGTCGCCACCGTCGCTGATGATGAGCAGCGCCTTGCGCTCGTACTTGGCATCGCGCAGTTTGTTCACGCCCAGGTAGACCGCATCGATCAGCGCAGTGCGGTTCTCCGGCTTCAGCATCACCATGCGCGCCTCAACATCATCGACATCCGAGGTGTAGTCCACAATCACCGCCGGGCGATCGTTGAAGCCGACCACGAAGAACTCATCCTGCGGATTGCAGGTACGCAGAAACTCGCTCAACGCCTTGCGCGCCCGCATGAACTTGGAGTTCATGCTGCCGCTCAGGTCAAAGACAATCCCAATGGTCAGCGGCGCATCGTCGGTAGAGAAGCTCTTGATCTTCTGCGGGATGTTGTTATCGAAGATTTGGAAGTTCTCCTTTTCCAGCCCCGTCACCAACCGGTTCATCGGGTCCGTCACCGTCATGGGCACCAGCACCAGGTTCACATCCACGCGGATGCGTGCATCCCGCCGGGAGGTCGCCTGCCGGGCCACATTGTCTCCACCTTCCAGAACGGGCCTGGTCTCTTCCGGTGTCTTCGGGGCAGGTGGTGCGGTGGGGGTCTGGGCGCGGTCCAAGGGATTCTCCTGCGCCAGCAGGGTACAACGCGCACCGGCCAGCACCAGGGCCAGCAGGCAGAGAGCCGTTACGACGGACTGGCAGCCCGTGGCCTGTCTCCATCCTGTCTGGCAGCGCGGCATCGTTCTCCTCGTGGTGTCTCCGTTTCGTCCAGGCCAGCCTGGCCCTGTTGCGCCAGGCCGACCCCTGCGCGGAGCCCAAAACTCTGTGATCGCAGCTTACACCCGGACGACCTTCGTCAAAACCCCCTGGCCCTGAAGCCCTCGGTGAGGCCAACAATCCAGCTTCATCCTTCCGGGAAGGCACAAAACCGGCCCGGTACCGACTCCCGCAGGCCAGCCCCCCCGTCTTTACCCGGCCGCAACCCCTGCAGGGCCTGCTGGCCGGTACAATCGTAGGAGATTCCTATCTTCCGGAGACATCACCTCGCATGGCCCGTATCTATCCCTTCCGCGCACTTCGCTACAACACCAACCGCGTCAAAATGGAAGACGTCGTCACGCAACCGTACGACAAGATCTCCCCGGCCATGCAGCAGCACTACTACGAGACCAGCCCGTACAACCTCATCCGCATCATTCTGGGCAAGCACCAGCCTGACGACACCTTTGACGTGCCAGACCAGCACAACGTCTACACGCGCGCCGCAGAGTACCTGAACAACTGGCGCAAAGAGGTCATTCTGGTGGAAGAGGATAAGCCCGCGCTCTATGGCTACTCCCAGACCTACACCGTGCCGCACACGGCAGAGGTGCGCGAGCGTCGCGGCTTCATCGCCCTGGGGCATCTGTACGACTACGAGGAGCAGGTGGTCTACCGTCACGAGCAGACCTTCCCCAAGCATAAATCGGACCGGCTCGCTCTCTTCAAGGCCACCCGCGCCTACTGCGAACAGATCTACATGCTCTACTCTGACCCCGCCTTCACGGCTGAGAAGCTGATCTTTGGCCAGGGAGCCTCGGCACCGCAGGCAGACCTCTCCATTACGGATGAGTACGGCGTCGTGCATCGGGTGTGGAAGTTGACCGACCCGCACCTGATCAACCTGATTACGACCGCGATGGCCGACAAGAAGTTGATCATCGCCGACGGACACCACCGCTACGAGACCTCCGTGGCCTACGCCAAGGAGCGCTCTGCCCAGCTCAAGCTACCGCTGAACCAGCCCCTGGATGAGGACGAAAAGCTGGGCCCCGGCAGCCTGCCTGCACCGCCGTTTCCTGAGGCGGCTATGATGATGACCTTCGTCAACATGGAGGCACCCGGCATCACCATTCTGCCCACCCACCGCGTGGTGCATGGCCTGCAGAACTTCAGCACGGAGGCCTTTCTGAGCCGCGCCGAAGAGTTCTTCAACATCGAGCCGCTGGTCACGGCTGATCTGGAGCCGCTCAACGTCGCGCACGGCACAGCCTTCCTGGTGGTGACCCGCGACGGCAACCACCTGCTGACGGCAAAGCCTGAGGCGGTGGCCAAGGCGCTGGCAGATCTGCCGCATCGCCAGGCGCAGCTGGACGTGGTGCAACTGCACAAACTGCTGCTCGACCAGATCCTGGGACTCAGCCAGGAGACCATCACCAAGCTGGGCAACGTGCACTTCATTCGCGAGGCCTCGGAGGCCATCGGACTGGTGCACAGCGGCCAGGCTGAGATCGCCTTCCTCATCAAGCCGGTGACGCTGGACCAGTTGAAGGATGTCTCGTTTGCGCGCGAAGTGATGCCGCAGAAGTCGACCGACTTCTACCCGAAGCTGTTGAGCGGCCTGGCGATCTACGCGCTGGACTAACCTGCGGCACGTCTTGCGACTTGCACAGGGGGTGAGAGGCTGACTCTCACCCCCTTTTGCTCGGCCACACCCCCGCCAGGGATTGCCCGGTACAATCGACAGGCAAGCTTCTATCGCCGTGAACGCACTCCGAACCGCCAGACTCTGCGTAATCCCCTGTGTCGCCCTGTGGGGCGCGCTTGCCGCTGCTCAGCCGCAAGCAGCCCCGGCACCCCGGCCGGTGGTCTTTCTGGACCCCGCACACGGTGGCGCAGACCCCGGCGCACGCATCAGCGACCAGTTGGACGAGAAGACTGCCACCCTGGCGCTGGCTGCGGCACTGCGGCCAGCGCTCGCCCAGGCGGGCTTTACCGTGCTCAGCTCGCGCGACGCCGAGCTGCCGGTGAACACCACCCTGCCCCTCGACCAGCGGGCCGGACTAGCCAACCACGCACAGGCTGCAGCCTGCCTGGTGCTGCATGTCACGGCGGCGGGCAGCGGAGTGCACCTGGCCACCAGCACCCTGGACGCAGCCGCCCCCACCACTCCCGGGCTACCCGCCCCCTGGGATACCGCGCAAGCAGGCTACGTGGAGCGAAGCCGCGCCCTGGCGAACGAACTGGGCGAGGCTCTGCTGCAGGGGCAGCTGCCGGTGCTGCTGGGCCGCACGCTGGTGCCGCCGCTGGATAATCTGACCTGCCCGGCCGTGCTGCTGGAGGTTGCGCCGCTGCGCGGAGCCGATCCGCGCCAGCCGGACGATGCGACCTACCAGTTGCAGCTGGCGCGCGCCGTTGCGGCGGGTCTGCGGCGGTTCCACCAGGCGCAGTCCGGTGACGACCACCAGCCCGCGAAGCCACGGCCCCATCCAGCCGCCCCAGCCCGGCCAGAGCCGCAGGGCGACGCCACTGCACCACGCGGAGCGACGCCATGATTCCGCGCTACCAACGCATCGTCTTCTGGCTGTTACTGGTCTGCATTACCGGCATGTCGCTGTTTCTGGTGCGGGGGTGCAGCGAGGCGCGTAAAAAGCTGACCGCGCTGGCCGATGCCACGCCCATCGCCGCCCCTGCCAGCACCACCCGACCAGAGGAGGTGACCCTGGAGCTCGCCTCGGACGTCGACGACTCCATCACCCCCACCCAGCGCACCCTGGCCCTGCCGCAGGACCAGCCCCTTCGCCTGCGCAACATTCTGCAGGCGCTGCTGGCAGAGTACGCGCTGCCCACCTCGGCCCATGTGCTGCCGGCTGAGCCCGCCGTCATCGACGTCTTCCTGATTCCGCTCAGCGCCATGGATAACGACCAGCCGCAGTCTCCCCTGCAGGCAGCCTCGGCGGTGAGCGACACCACACCGCTGCTGGCGGTCGTCAATCTGCGCAGCTCGTTTGTGCTGCATCACCCCTCAGGGGTGCAGAGCGAGGACCTCACCTTGCAGTCCATTGTGGGCACCCTGCATGCAGCCTCGCCCCAGATTGCGCGGGTACGCTTCCTGGTGGATGGCCAGCCACACGATACCCTGGCCGGGCACATCAGCCTGACCCGAACCTATCCCGCGGTGGACACGGCCTACGCCCCGGCACTGCCCAACGCCAGTCCGCAGGACGCCGCCCGATGACTCAGCAGATGCCCCAGCAGATGACCCAGCCCATGCCCCAGCAGAGTGCCCGCACCCCTACCATCGGCGTCTTTGACTCCGGCTTCGGCGGATTGACCGTTCTGCGTGCGCTGCTGCCTCTCATCCCCGGCGCCCACTACGTGTACGTGGGCGATACCGCGCGTCTGCCCTACGGCTCCAAATCGCGCCAGACCATCGCCCGTTACGCGGTGGAGAGCGCGCGCTTCCTGCACCAGCAAGGGGCAGACCTGCTGGTGATCGCCTGCAACACAGCCTCGGCCCTGGCGCTGCCGGAGATTCGCGCCGCGCTGCCGATTCCGGTCATCGGCGTGATTCAGCCCGGGACAGAGGCCGCGCAGGCTTCGCTGCCGGGCTCGACCAAGGCCAGCCAGCCGCAGGTGCTGGTCCTCGCCACTTCGGCCACGGTGCAGTCCCATGCCTACGCCGACAGCCTGCGGGCGATGGGCATTGCCGCTACGGAGAAGGCCTGCCCCCTGCTGGTGCCCCTTGCGGAAGAGGGTTGGATCGATCATCCCGTAACCGCCGAGGTGCTGCGGATCTACCTGGCCGAGGCACTGGCCGAGGCACCCTCCGCCAGCACCCTGCTGCTGGGCTGCACCCATTACCCGCTGCTGAAGCCGCTGCTGCAACGCACGCTGCAGGCGCTGCACCATCCTATGACCATCATCGACTCCGCCGACGCCACCGCGCAGGCCACGGCGTCTGTGGTGGCAGCGCTTGGCTTCGCCGCGGCTCCCCACGATGCGGCCCCCGTCTGCAGCTTCTACGCGACCGACTCCGTGGAGAAGTTTCAGCGGCTGGGCTCCCACTTCCTGGGCCAGCCCCTGCCAGAGGTCAAGCTGCTGGACCTGGGTGGCTGACCGCCCTGCGGCTTGCCCATTCGCGTTGCCTGTTGCACGATGCTGGTATGGCCTTTCTGCTGAAGACCGAACCTGACAAATACTCCTTTGATGACCTTGAGCGCGACGGCGAGACCGTGTGGGACGGCATCGCCAACAACCAGGCTCTGCTGTACCTGCGTGGCATGAAGAAGGGCGAGAAGCTGGTGATCTATCACTCCAACGTGGGCAAGCAGGCCGTCGGCACGGCACGCGTCGTGTCCGTGGATGCGACCGATCCGAAGAACCCCATCGTGCGCATCCAGCCGGTCAAACGCCTGAAGACGCCCAAGCCGCTGGAGGCGATTCGCGCCGCCGGCGTCTTTCAGGGGTCAATCCTATTCCGCCAGTTCCGGCTCTCGGTCGTGCCGCTGACCGACGAACAGTACACCTGGCTGACGCATTAACCACCGACATCGCATTGATTTAACACAAAAGTTGTGCGTGATCGACTGCCCGCTCGGGCGACATTCTGGTTAGCATGACAAGTGCAAGCGAGAGTGGGTGCCGATGCTGCAGTGGATTGACAATCGGACAGTGCTGGGCGCTGACCTTGTGATGGCGGCGCTCTTTACCGTTGCCTTCGTCTCCATGCGAAACTACGCGCCCCGGCTGCGTGCGACGCGTGATGTCGCGGCCAGTTACGGGTCCGTCACGGTCGCATGTGCGCTGTTTGTGGCGAGGGGTTCCATTCCCGCTCTGCTTTCCATCGTGCTGGCCAATGCGCTGGTTTACCTCAGTATGATCTTCTTCCTGCTGGGCATCCAACGCTTCTTTGGCTACCGACGCCAGGGTCCTTTGCTGATCGCGTTGCTCAGCTCGGCCATCTCCACCGGCCTGGTCGCGACCTTCACCTTTGCCCACAACAGTCTGGCGGCACGCGTCGTCGTGGTTGGCATCACGTCGTGCCTGCTCCGTAGCCTGATTGCGGCGGAGCTTCTCCGCTCGTCCCGGCCGGGCACCGTCGCGCGCGCGTTTGGCAACGTCATGCTGAGCTACGCAGGGCTAAGCCTGATGCGCACCATCGGCATTCTGGCAGTGCATGCCCCCAACGAACTGATGCAGCACAACCTGGTGGTAACGGGCATGCTGGTGGGGGATGCCTGCTTCATCTTCATCCTCGGGCTCTTTGCGCTCTTCATGCTCGCGAGCGAGCTGCTCAGCATCACCAAGGACGAGTCCCTGCAGGATCCACTCACCGGCGCACTCAACCGCCGGGGCATCGATGACCTGCTGGCCCAGGAGCTGAAGCGCGCCGAGCGCAGCGGCAATCCGCTCTCCGTAGCCTTTATCGATATCGACCGGTTCAAATCCATCAACGACCAGCACGGACACGCCGGTGGCGACGCCGCCCTGCGCCAGGTCTCGGCAGCGATCGCCTCGCGGCTGCGCGCCTACGACCGCCTGGCCCGCTACGGTGGAGACGAGTTCCTGCTGGTGCTGCCGCAGACCAACTGGAAGCACTGCCAGCTGGTGTGCAATCGGCTGGAGCGGATCATTCACGGCATCACCATCGGCTCGACGGCGGTCAGCATAAGCTGCGGCATCACGCAGGCCGTAGCCGGCGACAGCACCGTCACCCTGCTCCGCAGGGCCGACAAAGCTCTGTACAAGGCCAAGCGTGAGGGACGTGACCAGAGCCGCGTGGTGCTGCATGACCCGGAGCTGCAATCCCAGGATGCGGTGCCCGTTGCCGCACCCACCCCGCTGCCGCAAGCCGCAGCCCGGACTGACGCTTCGTCCGCCGCTGCCGTTCCCTACCTGACCTCTACGCCATAAGTCCGGCAGCAGACCGCAGCGAAAGGCCGCCTCCCCGGCCACCCCACGAAGTCATGCTCCGTTGTTGCCCGTGCTGATATCCTTACCCTTGCGTTCAGCATCGGAGGATACCTCGCACCATGATCGACCTCACCGGAAAAGTCGCCGTCGTCTTCGGACTGGCCAATAAGCGCAGCATCGCCTGGGCCATCGCCCAGAAGCTCAACGAGGCCGGCGCGCGCCTGGCCATCTGCTATCAGAACGAGCGGCTCAAGAAAGAGGCAGAGAGCCTCATCCCAGAGCTGCGCGACGCACAGATCTTCCAGTGCGATGTCTCCAACGACGCCGAGATCGAGACCGTCTTTGAGCAGTTGAAGATCGCCTACGGCAAGCTCGATATCGTCGTGCACTCGGTGGCTTTTGCCCCGGCCGATGCCATCAAGAACGACTTCCTGTTCACCACACGCGAGGACTTCCGCATCGCCCACGACATCAGCGCCTACTCGCTGATCGCTCTGGCTCGTGGTGCTGCTCCGCTGATGACGGAGGGTGGCTCCATCCTGACTCTGACCTACTACGGCTCCACCAAGGTCTTCCCCAACTACAACGTGATGGGCGTAGCCAAGGCCGCGCTGGAGGCCACGGTGCGCTACCTCGCCGCCTCGCTCGGCAGCAAGGGCATTCGCGTCAACGCCATCTCGGCCGGTCCCATCAAGACCCTGGCCGCCCGCGGTATCGGTGACTTCACCAAGATTCTGAATGCGGTGGAGGAGCGCGCGCCGCTGCACCGCAATGTGGATCAGCTTGAGGTAGGCAACACGGCCGTCTTCCTCGCCTCGCCACTCGCCTCCGGCATTACCGGCGAGATCACCTTTGTTGACTGCGGCTACAACGTCACCGGCCTGTAACCGCCACGCCACGGAGAGATCATCATGACCATCGCAGAAGTCCTGCTGTTTGACTACGACCACGAGATGCGCAGCACCCGCACCTTGCTGGAGCGTGTGCCGGCGAACGAGGCCAGCTACACCTGCCACCCGAAGTCCATGCCGCTTGGCAAACTGGCCATGCACGTGGCCACACTGCCCGGCTTTGCCCTCGGCATCCTGACCACGCCCGAGATGGACCTCGCCACGTTCCAGTTTCCTGACATGACCTACACCACGCAGGAGCACATGCTGGAGACCTTTGACCAACTCGCCGCCAAGGCACGCCAGACGCTGGTTGAGGCCGACGACGCATCGCTGATGACCATCTGGACCATCCGCTTTGGCGAGCGTGTCATTGCGCGTGCTCCGCGGGCTGCCCTCTACCGCACCATGTTCCTCAACCACCTCATCCACCATCGCGCCCAACTGAGCGTGTATCTGCGCCTCAACGACATCCCGGTTCCGGGCCTCTATGGTCCGTCGGCAGATGAACCCTTCCAGCCGTAGCACGCCCTGCTTTTCAACCAGCACGCCAGCCACAAGGATGACCACTGCATGAGCCGCACCATCACGCTAACCTCCGCCGGGGGCTTTCAGCCCAGCGCCTACGTCGCAGAGCCTTCGCTGCCCGCGACCGCCGGAGTCGTCATTGTTCAAGAGATCTTCGGCGTCAATCCACACATCCGCCGCGTGGTTGACCGCTTTGCGGCAGAGGGCTTTCTGGCCATCGCCCCTGCCCTGTTCGACCGCATTCAACCTGGCATCGAGTTGGAGTACAACGCCACCACCAGCCGCCAGGGCTTTGGCTACGTCACCGCGCTCGACCAGAAGAACACCATCGCGGACATCGACGCGGCAGTGCAATGGCTGCGCGCCCAGCCCGGCATCACCAAGGTAGGCGTGGTGGGCTTCTGCTGGGGCGGCACACTGGCCTTTCTGGCCAATGCGCGCCTCAACGTCGACGCCAGCGTCTCCTACTACGGCGGCGGCATCCAGTTTTATCTGGAGGAGAAGCCCAAAGCCCCCTCGATGTACCACTTCGGCGAGCGTGACCAGCACATCGGCTCCGATGTGTGGGAGGCGGTGCGCAACGCTGTGCCTGGTGCGCCGCTCTTTACCTACAACGCAGATCACGGCTTCAACTGCGACGCTCGTGCCAGCTACGACGCAACCGCTGCAGCAGACGCCATGGGCCGCACGCTCGCATTCCTGCGCGATCATCTGCGCTAAGCGCTGGCAGCGGCAACCAGAGCCCTACCTCCCGGCGCCAAAAAGCCCGTGGCATCCCTGCGATGCCCGGGCTTTTGTGCCTGCGATCGTTACGTTTCCTGCAGCGTGGTCTTAGCCCGCCTTCTCCGTCAGCTCAGCCCAACGCTCCAGCAACCGGTTGGCCTCGGCCTCGGCGGCCTCCAGCTCAGCCAGTGCTGCCGTCAACTGCGCGGCGTCAATCGCGACGGCGGGCTCGGACACGCGCTGCTGCGCCGCCCGCACACGTGCGTCTGCCGCTTCCACGGCGGCCTCAATGCCGGCGTACTCCCGCGCCTCCAGGTACGAGAGCTTCTTCTTCGGCGTGGCTGCAGGTGAGGTTGCACCGGGCTCCGGCTGCGGCTTGTCTTCCGGCGTCGTCGCCTCGGCCGCGCGCTCTTTCGGTTGCGCGCCGCGCTCCTGCGCCACCTGCCACTGCTCCCACTGGCTGTAGTCGGCAAATACCGCTGCGCTGCCCTTGCCATCCAGTCCCAGCACGGTTGTGGAGACCTTGTCCAGCATGTAGCGATCGTGCGTCACCAGCACCAGCGCGCCGGTGTACTCCAGCAGGCTGTCCTCCAGAATCTCTAGGGTGGCGATGTCCAGGTCGTTCGTCGGCTCGTCCAGCAGCAGCAGGTCGGCAGGTTCCAGCATCAGGCGCGCGATCAGTACGCGGGCGCGCTCCCCACCGCTCAGTCGCTCAACTGGCTGGTTCAACTGCTCGCCTGTAAACAGGAACTTCGCCGCGTAGCTCGCCACATGCACCACGCGTCCCTGGTACACCACGGAGTCTGAGTCTGGCGCCAGCGCCCGCCGCAGCGTCACTCCCAGCGGCAGCTCGCGGGTCTGGCTGAAGTAGACCGTGCAAAGCCCGGCCGCCTTGCGAATCGCACCCGCAGTCGGTTGCAGCTCCTCGCGCAACAGCCGCAGCAGGCTGGTCTTGCCGCTGCCATTCGGCCCCACCAGGCCGACGCGCATGCCGTTGGTGATGACAAAGTTGAGCCCCTCAAACAGAGTGCGCTCGCCCAGCACGCACTGCACCTGGTCAAACTCCACCAGCCGCTTGGTCTGGCGCTCGGTCGCAGCAAACTCGATGCCTGCGGTTGCCGTCTGACTGCGTGCGGTCACCTCTTTCAGCTGGCCAATCAACTCATGTGCGCTGTCAATGCGCGCCTTGGACTTGGTGGTGCGCGCCTTGGGTCCGCGACGCAGCCACTCGACCTCAGTCCGCACGCGGTTCTTCAGCGACTCCTGCAGCCGTGCCTGCGTCTCCAGATACTGCTCGCGGCCCTCCAGAAACTTCGAGTAGCTCCCGCGCACGCGCAGCAGCCCATCGGCATAGACGCGGTTCAGTTCCACAATCTCGGTGGCAACGTTCTCCAGAAAGTAGCGGTCATGGCTTACCAGCACCACGGCAAACTCCGCCTGCAGCAGCAGCTCTTCCAGCCACACAATGCCGGCCAGGTCCAGGTGGTTGGTTGGCTCATCCAGCAGCAGCACGTCTACGTGGCCCACCAGCGCCTCGGCAATCGCCAGCCGCTTGCTCCAGCCTCCGCTCAGCTTCGAGGCATCGGCATCCATGTCTGGAAAGCCAGTGCGTCCGACCATGGCGCGCAGCCGACCCTCGCGCTCCGCCTCCGGCACGCCTGCCGCCGCCATCGCCTGCTCCAGCACCTGGCGGACTGAGGCACCGGGTGCGAACGCACTTTGCTGCCGGACGTAGCCCACCCGCGCACGTTTGCGCACGGCCACATCGCCTGCGTCCGCGTCCTCTTCGCCGGCCAGCACCTTCAGCAATGTGCTCTTGCCCACGCCGTTTGGCCCAATCAGGCCGATGCGGTCGCCTTCGTCGACGGTAAAGCTGATCTCTTCAAACAGGGGCGTCGCGCCAAAGGCCTTGGTGAGCGCCTGCGCATTCAAAATCGGTGGCATACTACCAGTCTATCGTCCGCCGCCTGCGCGTGCGCTGGCGACGCCAAGGGCTACTCCAGGTCGAAGTCGCGCAGCGGTCGCTCCGTCAGCGGCGTCTCCTTCGCTTTCTTTACCGCCTCGGCAAACTTCTTGGCCAGCACGTCATCCTTGTTCTTCTGCGCCTCCACACTTTGCGCAAAGATGGAGTCGCGGCGCTCGCTGGCCTCGCGCAGGGCGCGGGCGGCCTCGCCAAAGTCCTCAAACATCTTTTTACGGGGGGCGGCCTTGTGGGCAATCACGGCACGGCTCACCGGATCGACGGTCAACATGCCGCCACACTCCGGACAGAGCACCTCAAACGGTTCGTCACGCAGTCCCATGGGAACTCCTTCGCCCCCATTCTAAAGCGACCGGCCGCCTTGCTAGAGTGTGATGGCCAGATGCCCCGGACACTTGTTCTCCGCGGCCTCCACCAGACGGTCCACCAGCCCCTCGCCGTAGCGGGCGACAAACCACACGCCCGCCGTGGCGCGCTCCTGCGGATGCCCCTCCGGGTACAGGTGCAGGGTCAGCGCTGCGGCGTGCTTGCCCAGGCTGGCCTCCTTCTGCAGCTCAAAGGTCGCCGCCATACGCCGCAGACGATTCATCTGGTAACGCATCTTATTGCCGGCAATCACGGCCGAGCGGCCCAGGCTCTCGTCCATCGCAGCCAGGTACTCTGTCAATGCCGTCAGCTCGGCGTCCAGCGCGTTCCCGGCGGCGGCCAGCTTGCGTTTGCCTGCAATCGGCATAGCGCGCGCGCCCAGCCTCTGGGCCAGGTCGCTGGTGGTAGCCATCACGTCGGGCAGGCTAACCTCGTGCCGAGCCATGACAGCGGCGATCGCGGGCTCCACCAGGGTGGCGCTCAGGCGCGGAAGCACCGGCGTACACCGGCCCAGGACAGCCTGGTAGACCACGGCGCTCTGGGCGAAGTATGCAATCTCCGCCGGGCCACCAATGTAAGCCGCTACGGGCAGAATCGTATCCTGGAAGACCGGACGCAGCAGGGCGTTCGGGCTGATGCGTTCGGGCTCTGCCGCCAGAATCGCCAGCAGCTCGGCCGAGGTGTATGGCTTGCCTGCGGCCTTCCAGCCACCCCCTTGCGTCCGCCGCAGGGCATGACGCTCCCCGGTCTGCGGATCGATCAGGAACAGCAGGCTGTGCCCGGGCGCCACCAGCACCTGCGCATGGTAGCCCTCGCGCTGCAACTGCTGACTACGCTCCAGCAGCGCGGTCTCCAACTGGTCGGCATGCTCGATTGCGAAGGCCAGGGTGCTCGCCCCCAGCGCGTGAAACTCGCGCGCTGATGCGTCCAGGACGATCAGCCCATGCGCGGCAAACAGGGTCGCCATCAGCCGACCGAAGGCGCTGCCCAGCGTAGGCGTGTAGCCCGGCTGCGGCGCGTAACAGGCTCGCAGCAGTTCGCACACCGGGGCGTAGCCCAGCAGCTCCTCCGCCTCAGCCAGCACGCCCTCGATCTCCGGACCCAGGGCCACTCCGCCGACGGGTACCGCTGTCGCTGCCTGCAGCTGCGCGCGCAGCGTTTGCAGCTCGCTTCTGCCCGGCAGGCTGATCTGGTTCACCTCTGCGAGGTCGTGGTCCTCTGTCGCCAGCCAGAAGACCGGAACATGCGCCATGCCTGTGCTGGCCGTGGCCTCGCGTGCGCGGGCCACAGCGGTGGCGGCCTTCAGCAGCGTCAGCAGCGGTCCGCCCAGCAGCCCAACCTGCTGCCCGGTCACCACCGCGCGCGCTCCGTGCCGCAGCTGCTCAATGTTGGCCAGCGCTGCTGGCCCTGCCCCCAGCGCCAGGCTTTGCGCGTGCAGTGCCTCCGCCAGGCGGGTCCGATCCACCGCAGTCACCGGAGCGTGCATCCACGCATCGCCAGTCGGTTCCGCACTATACCACTGCCGCAGCGGAGCCTCAGCGGCGCTCTCGCTCATGGCCAGGTACTCGCGATACAGACGCGAGACGTGGGGCAACACCGTAATGGGGAAACATGTTGCGCTCATTCCTGCGACCTGACCTCATAGCTGCTTGCAGACTGCGGAGGCCATGCCCCGCGCCCCTCGCTTCGGCACCGCGTTCCTGGCGAACCCGGGCCGCCTCTTAGCTTACAAAGAGTTGTCTCGTTTTGGATGCCCCGCACCCGCCCACCGATGCAGGAAACCCCCACCGGATGGTACCGTTAATCCATGCCCGTGAACGTGAAGAAGCCCTCAGCCCGCTCCACCCGGCCTGCAGCCAGGCCCGCGACCAAGCCAGCCCCCCAGCCGAAGCCCAGGCAGGCCCGCGCCAAGGCAACCAGCAAGGCGAAGCTGGTCAGCAGCAAGGTCGCCTACAAGGGCAAGGTCTTCTCCGTGTTTACCGACACGGTGATCGAGCCGAACGGGCATCGCAACGTCCGCGACGTCATCCGCCACAACGGCTCGGTCGTCATCCTCGCCATCGACGAGTCCCTCAACCCGGCTGACCCTGACGTCATTCTGGAGCGGCAGTACCGTCACGCCGCTGGCCAGTACCTGCTGGAACTGCCCGCCGGCCGCATTGAGCCCGGCGAGGCACCGCTGGCCGCAGCCAAGCGCGAGATGATCGAGGAGACCGGCTACCGCGCCCGCCGCTGGACCTTTCTGGCCAAGTACTTCGCCAGCCCGGGCTTTCTTGGCGAGTACATGCAGATCTACCTGGCCCGCGACATCCGCGCCGGGGTGGCCCAGCCCGAGGACGATGAAGCCATTGAGATTGTGCGCATGCCGCTCTCGCAGGTACTTGGGCTGATCGCGGCCAAGAAGATCCACGACGGCAAGACGCTGATTGGCATCTCTCTGCTCGACGCCGCACGGCGGGCGGGAAGCCTGTAGACCCCTCCCACCGACTCGCAGACCCGCAGGATTTTTCTCCCTGGTTTCCACAGCCCCTCAGGCAACCTGTCACCACCCGACTGCTATCTCACGTCTATCTCGCCTCCGCAGCTTCGTTTGAGGCGTGGCGAAGGTGCGTACGAGGAGAACGTCGAATGGCTCAGTACAAAGGGACAGTGAAGTGGTTCAACAACGCAAAGGGCTACGGCTTTCTGGGCCGTGATGAGGGCCCCGATGTCTTTGTGCATTACAGTTCCATTCAGTTTGAGGGCTACAAGACGCTGAAGGAAGGCGACATGGTCGAGTTCGACGTGATCCAGGGAGAGAAGGGTCCGCAGGCCGATCAGGTGCAGCGCATCAAGGAAGCCCTGTAGCTCCAGGGCTCGTCGCTGCCTCGCCCTAATCGTCAGTCCCCGTAACTGGCAGTCTTCGTAACTGTCCGTCTCAGTGCAACGCTGCTTCCCTCCCCATTGCTCAGGGTGCCTGCCGTACCTGCCCACCGATCGCGGTGACCTCGCGCAGGCATCCCTGCCTCCGCACGGCAGGCTACCCCTCTCTCAAGGCATACTAGGAGCACGTCCCGCCAACAGCACCACCGGACGTTGACCATTGACCGGTCTGCAGGGATGTCTTGCTCGTATGTCTATCGATAACTCTACGATCGCTCGCCTGCTGGAAGAGACCGCTGCGCTGCTGGAGATTGACGCAGGCGACCCCTTCCGCATCCGCTCCTACCGCCGCGCCGCCGAGGCCGTAGAGCAGCAGACCACCCAGCTTGCCACGCTGGCCGGGCCAGACGCTGACGCCAAGGCCCTGCTCGAGATCCCGGGCATTGGCAAAGGCATGGCCGCCAACCTGCGCGACATTGTGGCTACCGGCTCCATGCCGCTGCGCGATGAGCTGCTGGCCAAATACAAGCCCACCATGCTGGAGCTGCTGCAACTGCCCGGTATGGGCCCCAAGACCGTCGCGCTGCTGTGGTCGGCCCTGCAGGTGACCAACATCGACGAGCTGGAGGCCGCAGCCCGCGCCGGCAAACTCAACGATCTGCCTCGGCTGGGCGAGAAGTTCACCGCCAAGCTGCTGAAAGGCATTGAGGACTACCGGCGTAACTCAGGCCGCTTCCGCATCGATGTGGCGCAGGAGTTCGCCGACCGCATCGCGGCCCTCATCCGCGCGTTTCCCGGCATTGAGACCATCACCCCGGCGGGCTCGCTGCGACGCGGCCGCGAGACCTGCGGCGACCTGGATCTGCTGGTCACCGGCCCGGCCTGCGAACCGGCCGTGGTTGCCGCCGCCGTGGAGCATGTCGCCTCCCTGCCGCTGATTCATAAGCTGCTGGCCCGCGGGCAGAACAAGGTCTCCTTCACGCTGGAGAACAACCTGCAGGTTGACGTGCGGCTGCTGCCACGAGCCAGCTACGGAGCGGCGCTGCAGTACTTCACCGGCTCCAAGCACCACAACGTCACGCTACGCCAGCGCGCGCTGAAGATGGGCTACACGCTCAGCGAGTATGCCCTGGCCCGGCTGGACGACAACAGCGTGGTCGCCGCAGAGTCTGAGGAAGCAATCTACAACGCGCTGGGGCTGGACTGGATTCCGCCCGAGTTGCGCGAAAACGCCGGCGAGATTGAGGCCGCAGCCAACCACACGCTGCCCGACCTCATTACCGAGCAGCAGATCGTTGGCGACCTGCACATGCACACCAGTGCCACCGATGGCCGCGACAGCATCCGGCAGATGGCCGAGGCTGCCATGGCGCGCGGGCTGCGCTACATCGCCATCACCGACCACTCCAAAGCCCTGGCCATGACCAATGGCCTGGACGATGCACGCGCGCTGGCCCACGTCGAACGCATCCGGCAGACTAACGCCGAGCTGCAGCGCGAGTATCACGGACGCATCACTGTGCTCTCCGGCATCGAAGTGGATATCCTCGCCGACGGCACGCTCGACCTGGCCGACTCTACTCTGGCCGCCATGGACATCGTGATCGCCAGCGTGCACTCGCACTTTACCCAGTCGCGCGAGGAGACCACCGCCCGCGTGCTGCGCGCGCTCGAGAACCCCTACGTTCGCGTGCTGGGACATCCGACCGGCCGACTGGTCCTGAAGCGCGAGCCCATCGCCCTGGATATGGACGTCGTGCTTGCGGCCGCAGCCCGGCTGGGCGTGGCCGTGGAGCACAACGCCCACCCGGCACGCGCCGACCTGAGCGAACTGCACCTGCGCCTGGCCCGGCAGCACGGCTGTCGCGTAGTGGTCAACACCGACGCCCACGCCACCGAGGAGCTGGCCGTGATTCGCTACGGCATTACCCAACTGCGACGTGCCTGGTACATCGCCGCTGAGGTGCTGAACACCCAACCCACGGCGGAGGCATTGCTGGCGCAGTTACGTCCCAGACCCTAGCCCTGCACAGGCTGCAGACCGTGAGAGAATTTGGCTATGAGCAACTTCATTCCGAAATCGGGCAACGTGAAGATCGGCGGACTCGGCCCCAAGGCACAAAAGCTGCAGGCCGCCCGCGAGAAGGCCGCACAGGCGAAGGCCGGCAACCTGGCCCACGCTGGTGCAACCAACGCTACCGTGAAGGCGAAGAATGCCTTTGCTGGCACCAAAAAGACCAGCTTCAACCGCAAGGCTGTTTAAAGTCCACGCTCAACCAGTCTGGCCCGCCACCTACCGTTGCGCCTGCGGCGCGATAGACTAAGAGCGTGGCGCAATCGGCAACAACCTCGGGCCAGATCACCGCAACAGCCGCGGCGGCTTCGCCCTCTCTGCTGGCAGACTATGCCACCTTGTTCAAGGTGCGTGTCTCCAGCATGGTCATCATCACGGCTGCTGCGGGCTTTTATCTCGGCAGCCTGCGCAGCGGCATCAGCCCCTTTCACCTCGGCCTGGTGCAGGCGCTGCTTGGCATCACACTGGTCACCGCTGGTTCCAGTGCGCTGAACCAGGCGCTGGAGCGCCGCACCGACCTGCTGATGCGCCGCACCGCCACCCGCCCCATGGCTGCAGGCCGCATCTCCCTGGGCCACGGACTGGCCATGGGCTTCCTGACTGTGGTGCTGGGCACGCTCTACCTCTCCTACGTCACCAACCTGCTGACCGGCACGCTCACGCTGTTGACCGCCGTCGGCTACGTGGGCATTTACACGCCGCTCAAGCGTTTTACGCCGCTCAACACCTTCATCGGCGCATTCCCCGGGGCCCTGCCGCCGCTCATTGGATGGACGGCTGTGCGCGGCCTCATCGAGTGGCCCGCCGTGGCACTGTTCGCCATCATCTTTGTGTGGCAGTTTCCTCACTTCATGGCGATCGGCTGGCTCTACCGCAGCGACTACGCGGATGCCGGCATCCGCCTGAGTACCACGCAGGAGCCCATTACCTGGGCCGCTCGCTCCACCGTGGCGCAGTCGCTCTTCTACGCCCTGCTCATGGTGCCGGTCAGCCTTTGGCCCACCGCGCTAGGCACCACCGGCTACCTGTACGCCGCAGTCGCGCTGGTGCTGGGCCTGGTGTATCTGGGATACACGCTCCGCTTCACCCGCATTCTGCGTGACCCCGCAGCGGAGACCTCGCGCCGCTACACCCGCGACTTGCTCCGCATCTCGGTGCTGTACCTCCCGCTGCTGCTCGCAGCCATGATGCTTGACGCCAAAGGACGTCTCTTCTTCTAATGCCAATCGCCAGCCCAGCCCCCCTGCAGGACAATCCCGTACGCACGCCTGTCTCGGTCATCGCCGGAATCATCGTTGTCTCGGCGCTGGCCAGCGCGCTGATCTGCTACCTGGTCTACTTCCACGCACCGTCCGACGTTGGGGGCACGCATCTGCGCTCGCTGCCGCTGCTGAACGCCGTGCTCAACGGCCTCTCCACCTTCGCCCTGATCGAGGGCTATCGCCACATCCGCTCCCGCCGCATCAAACTGCATCGGGCGTCGATGTTTGCCGCGTTCTTCTTCTCTTCCATCTTCCTCGTCTCCTACCTCACCAACTTCACGCTGCACGGGGAGACGCACTTCAACCGCCTCAGTCCCTGGTGGCCCTTCTACTGGAAGCTGCTGCTCTCGCACGTGCTGCTCAGCATCATCGCGCTGCCCGTCATCCTGATTACCTTCTTCCTGTCGCTTACGGAGCGCTTTACCGGGCATGCCCGTCTGGCGCGCTACACGTTTCCCATCTGGCTGTATGTCTCGATCACGGGAGTCATCGTCTACGTGATGCAGGCCGCCATTCGCTAGCCCGATCCCAACCCTGTTCGCACCTGAGGTCTCAAGCAAGCTCCGATGCCACCCCTGCAGCAAGACACACGCACGCTTCTCCGCACCGGCCTGATCATCTTCGGCACCGGAGCCTTGTCCGCGCTCACGGTCTCCACCTTGCTAGGCGGCATCGGGCATCAGGGGCCACACACCAACTCCGGCTGGCTGGCGCTCATGCTGGCCATGGGATGCCTGCCCACCGGCTTCTTCACCCTGGTGCTGGCGCTCATGAAGGTCTGGGTAGACAAGCGGCGCTGAGCCTGCCCGGTAGCCCCCTTCCACCGCGCTGCATCTGCTATCCTCAAGCCTCAGATTTTTCCTGAGCACACTGGAGCACTCACCATGGCAAAAGGCGTCAACAAAGTCTTCCTTCTCGGCAACGTAGGCAAGGATCCTGAGATCCGCGCGACTCCCGGCGGCATGCAGGTTGCCACCTTCACCCTGGCCACCGCCGACCGCCAGAAGGACGCGCAGGGCAACTGGGCAGACAAGACCGAGTGGCACAACCTCGTCGCCTTTGCCCGCACGGCAGAGATCGTCCGCGACTATGTGAAAAAGGGCACGCAGATCTTCGTCGAGGGC
The DNA here is from genome assembly GCA_028872955.1 of Acidobacteriota bacterium. GTDB lineage: Bacteria > Acidobacteriota > Terriglobia > Terriglobales > Acidobacteriaceae > Edaphobacter. The sequence goes on along the minus strand of JAGWNX010000012.1, from coordinate 15,122 downwards.
AAGATTCAGACCCGCTCCTGGGATGACAAGGAGAGCGGCCAGAAGCGCTACCGCACCGAGATTCTGGTGAATGAGCTCTCGCTGCTGGGCGGACGCTCTGAGGGCAGCAGCGGCGGCGGCTACTCCCGCTCCAGCTCCTCCGCCTCCAGCGCGGGCTCTGCCGCCAGCGCGCCAGACTACGCCGACGCCGGCATCACCGACGACGATATCCCCTTCTAACCAGGCATCCTGCAGCTGCAGGAAACAAGGGCCACACGGAGTTCCGTGTGGCCCTTGCGCTTGCTGGCAGATGCTTACGCCAGCTTCTGGTTAGCCAGCAGGTCTTCGATACGGATGGGCAGCCGACGCACGCGGACCCCGGTCGCGTGGTACACCGCAGCCGTAATGGCCGGGGCCACACCAGCCAGCCCGATCTCGCCGATGCCGCGCGCGCCGTACTCGTTCAGCGTCAGGTCGGGGTAGTCCAGGAAGGTGACGTCCACGCTGGGTGCATCCGCATGGGTCGTCATCAGGTAGTCGGCCAGGCTGTTGTTGATGGTAGCGCCGGTCTTGTGGTCATACTCGGTCTGCTCGAACATCGCCATACCGACGCCCATCATCACGGCACCCTCAATCTGGTTCCGTCCGGCGCGCAGGTTCAGCACCCGCCCGGCATCAATCACCGTCACCACGCGGCTGACGCGCAGACGTGCAATCTCCGGCTGCCACGTCACCTCTACAAACTGCGCGCCAAACGAGTGCTGCGAGACAGTTGGCTTGGCTCCGAAGGTTGCGCCGGACTTACCACTGCCCGTCGCTACCGAAAGATTCTGCGCCGCGAGCACCTCGCCGAAGCCGACTCCGCTGGACGCATCCCCCTTCAACTGCACGCGGCCGTTCGCGAACTCCACCTCGCCACGCTTCTTGCCGGCAAACGGCCCGGTCTTGCTGCTGGTCGCGGCCAGCAACACCGTCTCGATCGCCTGCCGCGTGGCATCGCCCACGGCGGGAATCATGGACGACGTAACCATCGAACCGCCGGAGATGGGTCCCGGCGGCAGCGTGGTATCGCCCAGCACTACCTCCACGCGGTCCAGCGGCACACCGGCCTTGTCCGCTACCACCTGCGCGAGCACAGTGTAGGTGCCGGTCCCAACGTCCTGCGTTCCGCAAGCCACGCGTGCGGAGCCGTCGGCACGCAGCTCCACCTTGGCCTCGCAGTCAAACCGCGCAGCAATCCACGAGGCCACAGCCACGCCCCAGCCCAGCGTCTTGCCGTCGGCTTTCATGGAGCCGACCTGCGGCGTGCGCCGTGCCCAGCCAAACTTCTCCGCGCCAACCTGCAGGCACTCCACCATGTGCCGCGAGGAGAACGGCAGCCCCAGGCTCTCATCGAGCTTGGGCTCATTCTTCAGCCGCAGCGCCACCGGATCCATCTTCAGCGCCACCGCCAGCTCGTCCATTGCGGACTCCGTCGCATACAGCCCCGGCACTGCGCCCGGGCCACGCATCGCCGTGGCACTGCCTACGTTGCGGCGCACCAGCGCACTGGCAATACGCACGTTGGGCACACTGTACAGGTAGCCGGTCGCCTCACCGCAGCCTTCGGAGAAATCATCAAGAATCGCCGTGTGGTTCAGCGCCTCGTGATCCAGCGAGAGCAGCGTGCCATCGGCCTTCGCACTCACGCGCACGCGCTGCTGCGTCAGTGGGCGATGGCCGACGTTCTGAAACATCATCCTGCGCGAGACCACCAGCTTGACCGGCCGATTCAGCTTGCGTGCCGCCACCGCCGCCAGCACACTGTGCGGCCACGGCCACAGCTTGCCGCCAAAGCCGGAGCCCAGAAAGCGCGAGATGACGCGTACATTGTCCAGCGGCACGCCCAGCATCTGCGCCAGCACCTCACGCTGGTTCCACACCGCCTGCGAGGTCTCGTACAGCGTAAAGCTCTGGCCGTCCCACGCGGCTACACTGGCGTGCAGCTCAATCGGGTTATGCGTCTCGGCCGGTGTCACGTAGGTTGCGTCGATCTTCACCGGTGCGGAAGCAAAGGCCGCCGCGACATCGCCACGCTTGGACTCCTCGCGCAGCGACTCCCCTGCGGGCAGGGCCAGCTCAGTGCTCACGTCGTGCGGCTCCGCGTCGTAGCTCACCTGCACGGCCGCCGCGCCGGCTTGCGCCTGCTGGAAGGTCTCCGCCACGACCACTGCAACATACTGGCCCCAGTAGCGGATTACGTCATCTTCAAATGGCGGACGCCGCTCATCGCTCATCAACGAGAAGCCCATAGCAGGCGCAGTGCGGAATACCTTGCCAATATTCTCGCGGTGATACACCGCCTTCACGCCACGCACAGACTCCGCCGCTGCCACATTCAGGCTGCGGATGCGGCCCTTCGCAATCGTCGCGCATACCGGCACGGCGTACAGCATGCCCTCCAGGTTGTGATCACTGGTGTACCTCGCCGTGCCGCTTACCTTCAGCGGTCCATCCACGCGCGGTACCGGCTTGCCAATCACAGACTCCATTGCGGTCTCAGCAACACCTGCCATGGCTCTCACCTCACTCCAATCGCTCTGTTACGCCAGTTCGACAAGCTGCTTCACTGCGTGGACAAGACAGCGCTTCGCCAGCTCCACCTTGAAGCCGTTCTCACTCTGTGGTTTGGCGGCGCGCAGTGCGGCCTCGGCAGCCTTGCGCAGGTTGCCGTCCTCTACCTCGTGGCCCTCCAGCACGTGCTCCGCCTCCACCATGCGCCACGGCCGTGTGCCCACGCCGCCCATGGCAATGCGGACGTTCTTCAACCGCTTGCCCTCCACCTGCGCCACCACAGCGGCAGAGCTGAGCGCAAACTCGTACGACGCGCGGTCGCGCAGCTTCAGGTAGACGCTGCGTGTGCCCGCTGCGGGCTTGGCCAGGGTGACGAACGTGATCAGCTCGCCCGGTTCCAGCACGTTCTCTTTGTGCGGCGTGGTTCCCGGCAACAGAAAGAACTCGTGGATCGGCACGGCGCGCTCGCCCTTGGCACCCTGAATATGAATCGTGGCCTCCAGCGCCGTGAGTGCCACGTTCATATCCGATGGATTGGTGGCAATGCACTGGTCGCTGGTGCCGAGAATCGCCATCATGCGATTGACGCCGCCAATCGCCGGACATCCCGACCCCGGCTCCCGCTTGTTGCAAGGGAATGCCGTATCGCGGAAGTACACGCACCGTGTGCGCTGCAGCAGATTGCCACCCGTCGTGGCCATATTGCGCAGCTGGGCCGAGGCCCCGGAGAGCAGCGCCTGCGAGAGCACGGCATAGTGGCTGGCCACCGTCTGGTGGTGCGCCAGGTCAGCATTTCGCACCAGCGCGCCAATGCGCAGACCGCCCTCCGGCGTCACGTCCACGGTATCAATCCCAGGCACCTTGCCGGCCAGGCTATTGACGTCGACCACGCGCTGCGGCGTCTCCACGCCGAGCTTCATTAGGTCCACCAGCGTGGTACCGCCCGCGATGAAGCGCGCCCCGGTAGCGCTGCCACTCTTGACCGCAGCTTCCGTGCTCGCCGCCTGGCTGTACTCAAACAGTTCCATTGTGATCTCTCCCGGTTACAAATCTTATTCCGTTGGCCAACCTAGCTGCGCATCCGCACCTGTTGCACGGCAGCCACAATGTTGGGGTAGGCGCCGCAGCGGCAGATGTTTCCGCTCATCAGCTCCTTCACATCGGCATCGGCGGGGCCGCAGGGCTCTTTCAGCAGCGCCACCGCAGACATAATCTGGCCCGAGGTGCAGTAGCCGCACTGGTACCCGTCATGCTCCACAAACGCAGCCTGCATGGGATGCAAATTGCCCGGCTGACCGATGCCCTCAATGGTGGTGATCTCGTCGTCCTGATGCATCTGCGCGAAGCTCAGGCAGCTGTTGACGCGACGTCCGTTCACATGCACCGTGCAGGCACCGCACTGCCCATGGTCGCAGCCCTTCTTGGTTCCGGTTAGGTTGGCGTCTTCCCGCAGCGCATCCAGCAGCGTGGCGCGTGGGTCAATCCACAGCCTGGTGCGCTTGCCGTTGATCTTGAGCGTCACCGCAACTTTGCCGGCCGCCTTGGCCGCAGCCTCTGCCGCGTCCTGCTCACTGGTCTCCACTGCCGCCACTGCCGGCTTGGTGGCAATCAGCGGTGCGGCTGTCGCCGCCACACCTGCTGCCCCCAGATGCGACAAAAAGGAGCGCCTGCTGACCTTGCTGGACGAACTCTCCTCGGTTTGCGGCAAGTCTTTGCGATCTTCTGGCCGTGTGTCTGCCATGCCTGAGCCTCCTGGTTCAATGGCGGAATTATACTCACGCAGGATGAATTGCGGAACGTCTCCGGCCCACCCCGCGCAGCACCAACTTTCACCCTGCGAAAGCCAACCCGCTACACTACTCTCATGATCGATGAAGCCACCTTTCGCCGCGTCTCCGACGCAGCCCTGGAAGCCCTGAAGCAGTCCCTGATCGTCGCCGAGGACGCCTCTGGCGCCTTCGAGACCGAAGACAACAACGGCGTCATGAACATCCTCTTCGAAGACGGGTCCAGCAAGTTCGTCCTCACCCCGAACACCCCGGTTCGCCAGATCTGGATCTCCGCCCTCTCCACCAGCTTCAAGCTGGATTGGTCGGAGGCCTCCGCCAGCTTTGTTCTGCCGCGCACCGGGGAAGATCTGAAGACTTTGACCGAACGCCTGCTGCGCGAGCATCTCGGGGATGACGGCATCCAGCTTGGCTAAGGGTTGCGCCGCACCGGCCGACCACGCTTAAGTGCTATACCGGCGGCCGAGGTCAGCCGCTAGAGTATGCTCTGGAGTGCCAGAGGTGCACGCCGGAGCCCGTCGCCGCACCCGGCAACGCGGCGACAAGCGCGCCGAAGCTCTGGTGAGGAAAGGGGCCTTCGCACCATGCAGCAGCCCATGCTCTCGGTCGCCATTATCACCCTCAACGAAGAGGAGAACCTGGCCCGTACGCTGGCCAGCGTGCGCTTTGCCGACGAGATCGTCGTCGTCGACTCCGGCTCGACGGATCGTACGGTCGAGATCGCGCAGAGCTTCGGCGCTACCGTCTACTCGGAACCGTGGAAGGGCTTCTCCGCCCAGAAGAACTCCGCCATTGAGAAGTGCAGCGGCACCTGGGTACTCTCGCTGGACGCCGACGAGGAGCTGACCCCGGAGCTACAGACCCAGCTGCGACTGCTGCTGCCCTCCAACCCCAAGGCCGATGCCTTCATGATCCGCCGCCGCAACCTCTTCCTGGGCCGCTGGATCCGGCGCGGCGGCTACTACCCGGACCCCAAGCTCCGCCTCTTCCGTCGCAACACGGCCAACTTCGCCCCGGGGGCACGCTTTGCAGAGCGCCCCGTCCACGAGACCATCACCTTCATCGGCGAACTGGAGACGCTCGACTGCGACCTGATCCACCATGCGTACCCCACGCTCGAGAGCTACCTGGAGCATATGGATCGCTACAGCACGCTGGGTGCCCAGATTCTGGTCTCCAAGGGCCGTACGAGCCGTTCCTTCCCCGCCTTTGTGTGGAACGTGGCCGTCTCCCCGGCCTGGACCTTTGTGTGGAACTACCTCTTCCGGCTGGGCTTTCTGGATGGCCGCGAGGGGTTGCTCATCCACCTGTACCACTCCGCATACGTCAGCTGGAAGTACGCCAAGGCGTGGCGCACCATGCAACTGCCGCCGCAGCAGCACCAGGTTCGCGACCTCTCTGGCACGCGACCGGCCGCTCGCACGGCACCTACCCCGGTAGCCACCACCCCGCGCGCAGAGTAGCGCCCGCCAGGCTTTCCCCCTCAGAAGGGACGCTACCAGGGCAGCGGCTTGCCCAGATGGAAGTAGCCCCCGGTCGGGCCGTCGTCCGGCAAGGTGGCCAGCGTCACGCTGGTCTCTGCCCCCTGCTTCACCTCCATCGGTGCACCTGCCCCACCCATCTCGGTCTTCACCCAGCCCGGGTGTGCTGAGTTCACCTTGATCCTGGTGTCCTTCAGCTCGTGCGCCAGGTGAATGGTGAAGGTGTTCAGCGCGGCCTTGGAGGCGGAGTACGCAAAGGCCTTCGCATTGGCAATGGCAGAGCCCGGCGCGGCGTGCAGCGTGTTGGAGGCCAGCACGCTCGATAGATTCACAATGCGACCAGCGCTGCTCTTCCGCAGCAGCGGCAACAGAACCTGCGTCAGCGCGACCACGGCAAATAGATTGGTCTCGAAGGTTCCGCGCAGCGCCTCCTCCGTCGTCGTGCTCGTGCGGTTGGTCCAGTCTGCTCCCTCCAGCGAGACACCCGCGTTGTTCACCAGCACATCCAGCCGACCAAACTCCTGGGCGATGTGTGCCGCCACCGCCGCCCGATCCGCAGCAGAGGTCACATCCAGCTTCACGGGCCGCACGTCCAGCCCGGCCGCGCGCAGCGGAGCCGCTGCCGCCTCACCCCGCGCTGCATCGCGCGAGCCCAGCAGCACCGTCATCCCCAGGGCCGCCAGCTGGCGCGCCGTCTCCAGGCCAATTCCCTTATTCGCGCCGGTAACCAGCGCAATCTTGCGATCGCTCATCCCATCTCCTCCGCCGCAGAGTCTACTCCTCCGCAGGCGTGCTTAGATACTCGGCAAAGCGCTCGGCATACCGGCTCGGCATGCGGCGCACGCCCATATCCCGCCCCACCACCACGTGGACGGTCTCGCCTTCGCACAGCAGCAGCCCATCGGCCGCGCGCAGCACGCGGTAGCCAAAGCGCAGCACCACGCCGCGGGCAGACTCCAACCGCGTCTCGATCACCAGCTCATCGTCGTAGCGGGCCGGAGCCTTATAGCGCGCGTTGGCCTCCACCACGGCGATCATGCAGTCCTCTTCCTGCTCCATCGCCTTATAGCTCAGGCCCAGTTGACGAATGAACTCAACCCGCCCTACCTCAAACCACACCAGGTAGTTGGCGTGGTACACCACGCCCATCTGGTCTGTCTCCGCGTACCGCACCCGTACGCGCGCCTCACACACCTTGCTCTGTCGCATTCGCTCGTTCATCCCCAACAGTCTACCCAAGGCGGTCCAGCCGCCCTACTGCACGCGTGCGCCAAACCTGCGCCCTATCTCGCTCGCCGCCTGCACCAGCCCGTCCAGCGGACGCAGCTCGGGCAGCTCCGCACCCAGGCCCTGCAGCACCTGCAGCAACTGCTCCGTAGCGACCTTGCCCACCATCGCATCGGCAGCATAGCGACAACTGCCCAGCGCCCCAATGGAACTGCTGAACCGGCGGCACCCGGCCGTGTAGGCCGCTGCAATCTTGGCCGCCACCTCGGCCGGACGCGCATGCAGCTCCAGCCCTATCTCCACCTCGTCGTGCACGGCCATCACATCCTGCATCAGGTCAGCAATTGCTTTGGGTGTCGCCTGTCCTGTGGAGTCCACCAGCGTAATCTGCAGCACCCCGCTATCCACCAGCAGGTCACAGGCTGCCACCACCTCGTCGATCTCCCACGGCTCGCCGAACGGATTGCCAAACGCCATCTCCAGGCTCGCCGTCACGTCCAGCCCGGCCTTGTACGCCGCCTCGCCGATCGCCTCCAGCGCCTCCAGACTCTCCTCCGGCGTCTGCTGCTGGTTCTGCTCCAGGAACGTCGCCGAGACGGCGTACGGGAAGGTGACCGTGTGCACCGCGCCCGTCCGCGCCGCGCGGGCCACGCCTTTGGGCTCCAGCACCAGCGCAATCACCTCCACGTCGTCGGGCGGATCCAGGTAGCCCAACACCTCGCCGGAGTCGGTCATCTGGGGCAGCGCCGCAGCTTCCACAAATGCCACGGCATCCAGATGCCGGAAGCCGGCCGCCACCAGCGTCTTCAGGTAATCCGCCTTCACCTCTGAGGAGATGCGCAGCGGCAGACCCTGCCAGGCCCCCCGCGAACTCTCAACCAACTTCACCATCCCGTCGCTCCTGCGCGCGAACTCGCTGCACGCGCCACCTTTCTATCATCGCCTACCGGCGCAGCACCGTGCCGCGGGCATGGCACATCCACTACCATCACAGACATCATGCCCACTCCGCCACGGCCTTCGCTCCAGAGCACGCATCAGGACACGTTGCAGGACGCTGCCCTGCTCGTCATCGACCTGCAGCTCGACTTCTGCCCCGCCCTCGACGGCATCGGCGGCGCACTCGCTGTCGAGAGTGCCCACCAGATTGTGCCGCTGGTCAACTCCCTGGGCAGACGCTTCCCGCACGTCATCCTCACGCAGGACTGGCACCCCGCGGGCCACATCTCCTTTGCCAGCTCGCACCCTGGCTGCCAGCCCTACCAGCAGATCCAGGCACCCTACGGGCCCCAGACGCTGTGGCCGGAGCACTGCCTGCAGGGCTCCAGCGGGGCCGCACTGCACCCGGCCCTGGACCTGCCCCATGCGGAGCTGATCCTGCGCAAGGGCTTCCGCACCGGCATCGACTCCTACTCGGCGTTTCTCGAGAACGACCACACCACCCCCACCGGCCTGGCCGGATACCTGCGCGAACGCGGCATCCGCCGACTGTACCTGTGCGGGCTGGCGCTGGACTTCTGCGTGCGCTACTCCGCGCTGGATGGCAAGGCGCTGGGCTTTGACACGGCCGTGATGGAAGACGCTACCCGCGCCGTCGGTCTGCCGGGGTCGGTTGCGGCAACCCACGCCGAGCTGGCCTCGGCCGGCGTCCCGCTGCTGCGTGCGGCTGCCATGGGCGGCTGAATCACGAAATCCGGCCGATGGTAAGTTACTACCTTGGTTCAGGCTTCGGTTTTTCTTGGCATTTCAATAATAATCAACGGGTTTCCTCTTGACTCATCCGTTACCGGGTGTCACTCTAGGCACATCACATGGATCCGTTATCGGACGTGTGTGGGACCTTGCTCTGGATCCCTCCGCTACATACAACCTATGGCAACCATGATGGCGTCCGTCGAACAGCGTGAGGTCCTGCGCTGTGACAATTGCAGCCTCGTGCAGTTTCGCACCGCAAATGCACTCTGCCGCCGCTGCCACAAGTCGCTCGAGGTGGAAGAGCCCGAGCCAGCGCCAGCACCCCTGTCTTTAGTTCCCCAGCAGGCACCGCAGGAGGAAGGCCTTCAGGTGGCGACCGCCGTGCGCGATCTGCGCCGCGTCCGCAACCTGTCGCAGCGTCAGCTGGCGGCCCGGATGAACGTGCCGCGCACCTATATCTCCAAGATTGAGAACGGCAAGGCGATGCCGACCCTCTCGTCGCTCGACCGTCTGGCCAAGGCTCTCCAGGTGGAGATCTCTGCCCTGCTGCGCGACGCCAACACCCGGCACCGCGACGAGACTGCCGTGTTGATGGCAGATCCGTTCCTGGCCGAGATCGCCGCCTATACCTCGCAGCTGGACGCCCTGCAGCGCTCCATCTTCCTGAACCACGTTCGGGAGCTGGCTGCCGGACGGCGCCGTACCGCCTAGCCAGGCGCTATTCCTTCCCCTCCGTGCGCGGAGACGCAGTCGAAGTCGGCTCTGTCTCCGCGCCTCTCCGCTCTCGTACACGGCAGCACCTGCTGCCAGGCCGCACCCCTTCCTTCGGCTCGACTCCTGCTTGCGTTGCACGGCCCATCTCCGTGTGCTAGCGTCAAATCTGCGAGGTTGTCTTGAGCGCCCCCACTCCCAGCCGTCTCCACGAGCTCTCGCCGGAAGAACAGATCGCCTACGGGCAGCTCGACCCCAACCGGATTCCTCAGCACGTTGCCATCATTATGGACGGCAATGGCCGCTGGGCGGGCAAGCGCGCCCTCAAGCGCTTCCTGGGCCACCAGAAGGGCGCCGAGAGCGTCCAGTTCGTCGTCGAGACGGCATCGCGCATCAACCTGCCCTGGATCACGCTCTACGCCTTCTCCATCGAGAACAATCTGCGCCGCCCCAAGTCTGAGGTCAACTTCCTGATGAAGTTGCTCAAGAGCTACCTGATTGGCAATGTGGAGCGCATGAACGCCAACAACGTGCGCATGGCCTACATCGGCCGCACGCATGATCTGCCGGCCGAGGTGCAGGAGACCATGCAGTGGGCCTCAGAAGCCACCGCCCGCAACACCGGAACCACCCTGACCCTGGCGCTGAACTACGGCGCCCGCTCGGAGATTGTGGATGCCGTGCGTAAGATTCTGACCGAGCTCGCTGCCGAGGCACACGCACGCAAGTGCTCCGTGGAGGACTTGCTTGGCTCCGGCGCGCTGGACCAGATCGACGAGCGTGAGATCACCCGTTCGCTGTACACCGCGCACATGCCGGACCCCGACCTGGTCATCCGCACCTCGGGCGAGCAGCGCATCTCCAACTTCCTGCTCTGGCAGATCGCCTACGCCGAGTTCCTGGTTACGGACCGCCTGTGGCCAGACTTCAACGGTCTGCATCTGCTAGAGGCCATCGCCGAGTACCAGCGCCGGGACCGCCGCTATGGCGGCCTTACCCAGAACGCGACCGACGAGACCTTCGACGGGCTGCAGCCCGTGGAAGAGATTGCCAGCGAGCTGCTGCGCCGCTGATCGCTGCCGCCACCAAATCCTGTCCTGAGGTCTCCCGTACAAACTGCATGAAGCGCATCGTCACTGCCGCCATCCTCATCGCCTTCGTCTTCGCGCTCATCTTCTTCGGGCAGTTGTGGATGATTACCCTGGTCGCCGCACTGGTGGCGGAGCTGGCTATCTGGGAGTATCTGCAGCTGGCGAATCATGCCGCCCACACCTCCGGCCACCCCACCCGACTGCCGGCCTGGTGGATGCTGGCCGGCGCCGCGCTGCTCTTCGTCACCTCGCTGCCCAACTGGCCCCTGGAGGCGCAACTGCCCGTGCTGAGTGCGCTGACCTTTGTGCTCTTCGCCTGGAACGGCTTCCGTATCCCGCTGGATCGAGTGCTGCCAGACACGGCACAGGGGCTCTTCGGGCTCATCTATATCGCCTACCCGCTCACGCTGGTGCCGCTGCTGTGGAAGCAGGAGGACGGCCCGGCGCTGGTTCTTTTCCTCATGGTCTGCGTCTGGTGCGGCGATATCGCGGCGCTCTACATCGGCAAGAACTTCGGCAGGCGCAAGCTGGCGCCCAGCATCTCTCCGAACAAGACGTGGGAGGGCTCACTGGCCTCGATCGCAGGCAGCGTACTGGCGGCAGGCATGGTGCTGGTGGTGAGTGAGCAGCTGACGGCGCGCGGGAACACGGCGTTGCACATCACGGAGCCGGTGTGGCAGTCGCTGCTGCTGGCCGTCGTGCTGAACGTCGCCGCGCAGATAGGCGACCTGCTGGAGTCGGCCATCAAGCGTGGCGTCGGCGTCAAGGACTCCGGCACCATGCTGCCCGGCCACGGCGGCATTCTGGACCGTATCGATGCCCTGCTGCTGGCCGCGCCGGTGCTGTGGTACGCCCTGTTGCTGAAGGACTACCTGGGTCTTGGCCGCTTCTAGCCCGCCCTTGCGCAGATTCGCTGTAACTCGCCGCGGCAGACGCCGTCTAACTAGGCAATGAACTTCCCCTCCCGCCGCAGCTTTCTACGCGCCTCCCTGGCTGGTGCCACCGCGATCGCGCTCCCGGCAGCGCTGCGAGGCGCGGCGCAGAACTCCAGCTTTCCCCGCCCCGATGGGCACCATGTTCCGCCCTGGCGTCTGCCCGTGGCAGGCAGTGCGCACATCCGCATGGGTACGGCGGCGCTGCAGGTGGACTTCGGCCCCGGCAAACTGGCCGTGCCGCAGCCGGAGATTGTGGACTGGGTGCGCCGCGCCGCAGAGGCGCTGGTGACCTACTACGGCACCTACCCGGTTCCCGCGGCGCGCATCTACGTGCAGCCTGCGCCGGGCAACGGCGTCTTTGACGGCACTACCTGGGGCGACGTGGGCGGCGTACCCGCCTTCACCCGGATTCAACTGGGCGAACAGACCACCCTGGCAGAGCTGCAGGACGACTGGATGATGACCCACGAGATGGTTCACTACGCCCTGCCCTCCTTGCCGGACGACCAGCACTGGCTGGAGGAGGGGCTGGCCGTCTACGTGGAGCCGATCGCCCGCGTGCAGGCCGGGCAGCTGGACCAGGCCTCCGTATGGCGCGACATGATGCGGGACATGCCCAAGGGACAGCCGCGTCCCGGCGAGGGCGGTCTGGACGTAACCCACACCTGGGGCCGCACCTACTGGGGTGGTGCAGGCTTCTGCCTGCTTGCCGATGTCACCCTGCGGCGGCAGACCGGCAATCGCAGCGGGCTGCAGCAAGGGCTGCGCGCGCTGGTGGGCTCCGGCCAGAGCATTGCCCTGAACCGCGACATCCTGCCCACCCTGCAGCTCTGCGACCACGCCACCGGCACCAGCGTGCTGACCACGCTCTACCAGTCCATGCGCGAGCAACCTGCGCCGATTGACTTCGACGGCCTGTGGCGACAGCTCGGCGTCTCCCTGCAGGGCGATACCGTGCAGTACCAGGACGCCGCTCCGTTGGCCGCCGTGCGCCGCGCCATCTTCACCCGGCCGGCCTGATCACGCATTTCGCCGCTACCCCGCCCTCAGCAGGGGCTGACTTCTGCGAAAATATCTCTTGTGAAGAAGATTGCAATTCTGGGTTCCACCGGCTCGATCGGCACCTCCACCCTCTCGATCTGCGAGTCTTTTCCGGAGCGCTACCAGGTGGTCTCGCTGGCTGCGGGGACCAACCTGGATGTGGCCTTTGCGCAGTGCCACCGCTGGCATCCTCGCGTCGTCTCCATGGCCACGGAGCAACTGGCGACCGCGCTGGCATCCCGCCTGTTTGACGCTGGCCTGACGGATATCGAGACCGTGAGCGGAACGGCTGGCACCATCCATGTTGCCACCCTGCCGGAGGTCGACTTCGTCGTCTCGGCGATCGTTGGCGTCGCCGGCCTGGAGGCTACCTACGCCGCAGTCTGCGCGGGCAAGGCAGTCGGCCTGGCCAACAAGGAGTGTCTGGTCGCCGCCGGTGAGCTGATTATCGACGCAGCGCGACGCTTCAACGCTCCCCTGCTCCCCATCGACTCCGAGCACAACGCCGTGCACCAGTGCATGCGTGGCGGCCGCGCCAGCGAGGTGCACCAGGTGTGGCTTACTGCATCGGGCGGCCCGTTCCGCAATACACCGCTGGAGCAGTTTGCGCACATCACCCCGGCTCAGGCGCTGAAGCACCCCACCTGGGTGATGGGACAGCGCATCACCATCGACTCGGCAACCATGCTGAACAAGGGGCTGGAGGTCATTGAAGCCTGCCGCCTGTTTGACCTGCCGCCAGCCAAGGTGCGGGTCACCATCCATCCGCAATCGACAGTGCACTCGCTGGTGGAGTTTGTGGACGGCAGCATCCTGGGCCAGATCTCGGTGACCGACATGCGGCTTCCCATCCTGTACGCGCTGGCCTACCCGGAGCGCGTGCCAGTTGAGGATAAAGTGCCTCTCACGTTTGACTTGGCAGCACTCAGCCACCTGGACTTTACCCCGCCCGACCTGCACCGCTTCCCCTGCCTGCGCCTGGCCTACGAGGCTGCCGAGCAGGGCGGTGCCCACTGCATCGCGCTCAATGCAGCCGACGAAGTGGCCGTGGCGGCGTTTCTAGCCGGGCAGATTCCCTTCCTGGGCATCCCACGTACAATCGAAGAAGTGCTGGCGCAAACCCCTGACCAACACCCTGCGTCTATTACAGGAGTGCTGGAGGCTGACGCCGCCGCACGTGCCTGCGCCCAACGTGTGATCGCGGCAGGACACGCAGCCCGTACCATTGCGCTAAGCTAACCGAACGGAGTCTCCCCTCCTCTCTTATGTCGACCGTCCTGCAACTCGCCATCGTCCTCGGCATCATGGTTCTTGTCCACGAGTTCGGCCACTTCGCCGTGGCCAAACTGTGCGGCATTCGCGTCGAGGTCTTCTCGATCGGCTTTGGCAAGCGGCTCTTCGGCTTCCGCCGCGGCGATACGGACTACCGGCTCTCCATCCTGCCCTTTGGCGGCTACGTCAAGATGGCTGGCGACAACCCCGGCGAAGCCCCCACCGGCGACCCCGGTGAGTTCAACGCGCACCCCCGCTGGCAGCGCATCGCCGTCGCACTGGCTGGCCCGGTCGCCAACTTCATCCTGGCACTCGGCCTCATGACCGGCGTCTCCATGCTGCACAACGAGGTGCAGGAGTACCTCTCCGGGCCGGCGACCACGGACTATATTGCAGCCGGTACACCGGCAGCAGCCGCCGGTATCCACTCCGGCGATACCATCGTCCACTTTGACACCGTGGAGAGCCCGACCTGGGACCAGGTCGCCATTCGCTCGCTGCTGAACATCAACCAGACGGTCGCGTTCTCCTTTGTTCACGACGGCCAGCGTACGGACACGCACCTCTTCGTGAAGGCCAAGGGCGGAGCCGATGATTTCTCCCTGGAAGAGGTTGGCCTGATTCCGCGCATGCAGCACACCCCCGTGCAGGTGCTGGAGCTGACGCCCAATTCGCCGGCAGCTCACGCCGGGCTGCAGCCACAGGATAAGATCGCCACCATCGACGGTCTGCAGCTCCACTCCGTACCGGCACTGCTTGCTTACCTGCAGGACCAGGCCGGCAAACCCGCCAACCTGACGCTGCTGCGCGGCAATCAGCAGGTGGACATTCACATTACCCCGCAGTTGCTGGATAGTGGCGATGGCTCCAAGCTCTATCGGCTCGGCTTTACGCCCGTACAGCCGCCTGTGAAGGTGGAGAGGCTGCCGCTCAACAAGGCGATCGTCGCCTCCTGGCAGTTCAACCGCAAAGCCTCGTACCTGATTGTGGAAGTGCTGAAGCGCATGTTCACGCGACAGGTCTCCGTGCGCTCGCTCAGCGGCCCCATCGGTATCGGCACCCAGATCCACCAGGCGGCGGAGATGCCCGGCTGGATGCCGCTGATCGGCCTGATGAGCTACATCAGCCTGAACCTCGGCATCTTCAACCTGTTGCCCGTGCCGATTCTGGATGGCGGCATGATTCTGTTTCTGCTCATCGAGTCCGCGCTGCGCCGCGATGTGAATCAGGAGTTCAAGGAGCGGCTCTACCAGGTCGCCTTCGTCTGCCTCATCGTCTTTGCGGCCATGGTCATCTTCAACGATCTGACCAAGCTGAATCTGTTCAACCACACCAAGCCCTAGGGCTACA
>JAGWNX010000011.1 GCA_028872955.1 Acidobacteriota bacterium | reverse complement strand
CCTGCTGAGCCTGCTGCAGGGCAGGTTTGAACGTGACACCCACCCAGGACAGGAGTTGCACGAAAAGCCGTACCCGGTGGGGATCTAAATGGGTGGACAGGAAACGCTCTTCTTCGGCGTGGCAATCGCGCTGAGTGTGGTGCCGTTTGTGTTGCAGACGTACCTGCTGCTGCGACGCAACGAGCACCTGACCGTAACCGGCTGGCGCCGCTGGCTGGCTATCACCGGACTGGCACTGGGTTGGGGGGCAACCCTGCCATCGCTACTGTTCTACCTGGTGCTGGAGCTTCCCTCCAACATGAAGGAGACCCGGCTGCCCATGATCGCCGGTGCCATGCCGGCCGCTCTCATCGCCGGGTTGCTGGCGCTGGTGCTGCTCGCCTTTGGCAAGGGTCGGGCGCGCTGGCTGGCTCTGCTGGCAGATGTGGTGTGCGTAGGGCTGCTCTACTTCACTCTGCTGGGCTTGAGCGACTAGCGCCGCCGAGACGCCGAGCGCAGTTCCCGAGGAAGCTGATAGACTGCGTTGCAGTTCCGCAAGTGCCGCCATCGGCCTTGCAGGTCAACCGCGAGGCCGCAACGCTGTGGTTCAAGTCGTACTTCTGGGAATGGCGCTGGCTGCGGGCTATCTGGTCACAGTCGGGCTGGTAATGCTGACGACCTTTGGCCTGGTCACCACAGTGCCTCAGTTCGCCGTGCAACAGCACCGGCTGCGCAGCGGTTACCAGTGGACCTACGCGCTGCTCTGGCTGCTCTGCGTTTCGCTTGGCGTGGCTGTGGCCGCGCTGCTGGGCACCGTGATGGAGGTGCGTCCGCGACCCGTGGCAGCGCTGCTGGCCGTCTCGCTGGTTGGCGTGCTGTGGTGGAACGGTTGGGAGGCTCGCCAGCGCGGCCTGGCCCACCAGATTCTGCTTAGCCTGCTGACGGCAGCGGGCGCGGCCGCTGGACTGGTGCTGGCGGGTCACCTGCAGCACTGGATCCTCTGACAGCTACGGCGACAACCAGCTCTCGAACGCAAACAGGCCCGGCGATGTGCCGGGCCTGCCTGCGTTGTGATGTTGTCCCATCCACTAGAACCGGATGCCGAAGGTGACCGGCAGGTAGGTGGTGTGCTGGCTGTTCTGCGGGAAGACGTTGAAGTACGTCGGCGACAGCGGCGTGCCGGTGGTGCCGTCATAGTACGGGCGAGCCTGGTTGGCCACGTACACATACCGCACCTCAGCGAAGAAGCGCATATCCGTGAAGCGTGACGTCTTGTAGGTAAAGCCCGCGCCACCGTTGAAGCCCGGTGCGTTGCTGGTGTACTTGTCAATCGTCTGATTGGACTGCACCGGGTAGCAGCCGTAGTAGTAGTCGCAGTAGGTGCCGACTCCCGGATAGTAGAAGTTGGCAGTCTTGTGGTAGAAGCCGAAGCCACCCACCACGTAGGTGCCGAACTTGTCGCCCTGGGTCAGGTTGTAGATGGGGTTCAAGGTCAAGGACCACACGTGGCTGGTTCCACCGATCTGGGTAAGCGCGTTGCCGTTCTGGTCCGTCGCCCCCAGGCTGTCGTAGACCGTCAGCAGGCTGTTCAGAATCGGCGTCTGGATGCCGAAGCGGTCGTAGTCAAACTGCGCGATGACGCCCAGCTTGCTGCTGAAGTTGCGGCCAAAGCCAAACTGCAGGTCAAAGTTCGGCGTCAGGGCATCCTTGGTCATGGAGACGGGCATGGTGAATCCGCCACCCAGCTCGAACGTGTACTTTTTGGAGCCATCGGCGTTGTGCGAGCCGTCGCTGTAGCGCGGGCGTCCGTAGCTGCGACGCGGTGGCGGCTGCAGTGCGCTCTCGCGCAGCAGGTTCGCACGGTCAATGGCTGCAGAGGCAGAGGCGTCCGCGCTGGACGAGCTGGACGAACTCTCCAGAGCCAGCGGAGCTGCCAGCGCCGCCTTGAAGTCCACGGTTGCTGCTGAGGCGGCCTGGGCCCGGCCGGTAGCGGCGTCTGCCGCCAGCAGAGAGAGCACCGCAGCGCAGAGAAGGGCCGAGCGGCGTACAGGCTGTTTCGAGTTCAAAAGATTGCGCATCATAATTGTCAGACTCCCTAGTCCGTCAAAGTTTAGCTACATGGACCCGACTTTGCGGATCTTGTTGTGTTGCTCCTGCCCGATAAGACGCGAACTATCGGGATTTCGGTGCCTGGTGTTTGCAAATTCGATGCCATGAACATGGGGGCACCCTGTTCTGCACAAGGGGCCCCCGGTTGGCGATGCACTAGTGAATGTCAAACTGCTCTGGGTGCAGGCTGGGGTCCGACTTGACCAGAATGGTCTTGCCCACCATGTCTTCCATCTCCTGCAACCAGCGCGTGCCGGTGGACTTGAGCTGCTTGACCACCTCGGGATGTACGCGCAGCATCACGTCGCCGCGATCCAGGTGCTTCTGCATCTTGCGCATCTCGACGTAGATGTCGTTGCACACGGTAATGGGCGACTTGACCATGCCCGTGCCGGCGCAGACCGTGCAAGGCGTGGAGAGCGTGCGCTCCAGCGACTGCTTGACCCGCTTGCGGGTGATGGCTACCAGACCGAAGTCGTTGAACTGGAGCACCTTGGACGGTGCACGATCGCTCTTCAGCTCCTCCTCCAGCGCCGCCATCACGCGGTTGCGGTTCTTGCGGTCATCCATGTCGATGAAGTCGATGATGATGATGCCGCCCAGGTCGCGCAGCCGGATCTGGCGCACAATCTCCGGAATCGCATCCAGGTTCGTCTTGACGATGGTGTCTTCAAGCCGCGCGGTCTTACCCACATACTTGCCCGTGTTGATGTCGATCGCAACCAGCGCCTCCGTCTGGTTGATGACAATCGAGCCGCCGGACTTGAGCCAGACCTTGGAGCGCAGCGCCTTGTTGATCTCCTCGGTGATGCCGAACTGCTCAAACAGCGGCGTCTCCTTGGTATAGAGCTTGACGCGGCGAATCAGCGACGGCTGGAACCGCTGCAGGAAGCGCAGCACCCGCTCGTAGGCGTCCTCGGTATCCACCCAGATGGCGGAGAAGTTGTCCGTCACCTGGTCGCGCAGAATCCGCTCGACTAGGTTCAGATCGTGGTAGATCAGCGCCGGCGACTTGGACGCCTCGGAACGCTGCTTGATGTCAGCCCACAGGTTCAGCAGGAAGCGCAGGTCGCTGCGCAGCTCCTCTTCGCTGGCCCCCTCGGCGGCGGTGCGGACGATGAAGCCGCCCGAGGCATCGCCCTTCTCCGACAGCAGAATCTCCTTCAGGCGGCGGCGCTCGCCATCGGACTCGATCTTGCGCGAGACACCGGTGTGGTTGACCGTCGGCATGAAGACCAGGAACCGGCCCGGCAAGGCGATGTGCGAGGTGATGCGCGCACCCTTCTTGGCAATCGGCTCCTTGGCAATCTGTACCAGCACCTCCTGCCCCGGCTTCAGCAGGTCGCTGATGGCGGGCAGGTTGGTCACCTGCATGGAAGCGCGGCTCACCCGGCCATGGCTGCGGTCACGCTCTCCGCTGCGGCTGCGATCGTTGCGGTCGCCGCGGCCACGATCCCTGCGGCCATCGCGACGGCCATCGCGCCGACGGCTGCGGTCTGCCTCGCGCAACGGCGATACCGGATTGGCGATGAAGTCCAGGCCGTCCGAGGTGGGCGGTGCCGGGAAGGCCGACTCGCCGTTGAACTCCAGCGGCTCGCCGCCCTGGGCGTCGTCCTGCTCCTCGTCCTCGTCGCTCTCGTCCGTCTCGTCTCCGTCGTCGAAGAGCTCCTCGCCATCGTGAACGGCGTCTTCCTCTTCAAAGTCCTCGTCGTCATCCTCCTCGGAGACGCTGGTAATGTCGTCGATCGACATATCGCGCAGCATGGTTCCCAGGTCGGCTGCGACCTCAAGGCTCTCCTCCTCCTCCAGATCGTCCAGCTCCTCAATGGAGGAGGCGTGCAGCGTCTCAACCACAGGGGCCAGATGGCTGACGATGGCCTCCTCATGGTGGATCGGGTCCAGCGCCGCTGCGGCAGACTCCTCGACCGGCTCAACCGCAACCGGCTCTGAGAGGAGTTCGCCGGTGGGCTGCAGGGTCGTCACATCGTGCTCCACAGCGGCAGCGGGCTCGGGCTCGATAGTGGCTTCAGGCACGACGGTCGGCTCAGGCTCGGCAGCGGGTTCAGGCTCAACGCTGGGTGGTGCGCTCTGGCGGAACTCGCTCTGCGAGATGGGGTCGATGCGGAACGAGGCGGAGCCCTCCGTGGGCTCGTACTCGGCCGGCTCGGCGACCGGCGCAGCCTCGACCACCTCAACCGCCGCTGCCGGCTCAGCAACTGGTTCCGCAACTGGTTCTACGACTGGCTCCGCCGCAGCAGCAGGAGTCGGCTCCGGCTCCGCAGCAGGAGTCCGCTCCGGCTCCGCCGCAGGGGCCGGGACGACCGGGGTGGGCGCAGGCTGGGCTGCGGCAGGTGCAGCCGAGCCACGGCGGTGGCGCGACAGGCTCTCGCCCGGCAGGATGGAGCCACCATCCCACGCACCCTGAATCACATACTCCGTTGAGGGCTTCGGCACCACGACGTTCGCCGGGCGCGCCGGGGCGGCCGGGCTCTCGGCTGGCTCCTCGGCCCGCGGACGATACTTGGCCAGCGACTCACCGGGCAGCAGAGTGGGTGCTCCGGCAGGCGCGGCATACTCACTTGCGGGGGCCTCGCCGCCACCCTCAACGCCGTACAGGTCGGTCTTGGGGGCAAAGCCGCGCAACTCACGCGGGCCACGGTCGCGGCGGTTCTCGCGGTCACGGCCACGGCGGCGGCCATCCCGGTCTCGACGCGGGGCGAAGCTGGCCTGCTCCTCGGCGCCGCTCTGCTGCTCGTCGGCCTCGTCAGCCTCGGCGGCGGCCTCAAACTCCAGACCACTCTCCTCGTCCTGATCAGGATCACGGTCCAGATCGTCCGGCGACCCTGCCGTCAGGACCTGGTCAAACTCGGCTTCCTCGTCCGTCGTGGCATCGGCGGTCTGGGGCTCGGTTCCGGCGGCGCTGCTGGCTGCAGCCTCACGCTGGCCTCCGCGCCCGCGGCGACGTCCACGCCGTCCACGCCAGCGACGGCTGCCATCGGCACCCGGTGCGCCCTCGCCCATCGGGGCGTCGTCACTGCCTGCGGTCTCTGCGGCATCGGCATCGCCGGGCTCAGCGGAGCCGGCCTCAACGCCAGACTCTGCCGGTCGATCCTTGCGGTCGCGGCGGTCGCGACGACGCGATCCCTCGGCCGTCGGCTCCTCGCCCTGACTGCCCTGCCCGCGCTCGCCACGCGGACGGCGGTCGCCACGCGAACCACGGCCCTCAGCAGACTCGAACTCGGCTGAGTCCGCGGCCTCTTCCATAAAGTCCGTGATGTAGAGAAACGCGTCGCGCTCCAGGCCGATATCGACAAAGGCGGACTGCATACCCGGCAGCACGCGGGTGACGCGACCGTTATAGATGGACCCGGCGAGCGTGTACTCGTTCTCGCGCTCGTAATAAATCTCGGTGAGCGCTTCGCTTTCAACAATGGCGAGCCGCGTCTCGTGCGGCGTGCTGGAGATGTAAATTTCCTTCGACATTCTGGCTTTGCTCTTTCTGCCTGCTCTCTATGCGAGAGGCAAGCGGCAAGCGAGCCAGAGACTACCGGGCAGCGGCTAGCTGAGTGCTAGCTGTTGCCCACCGTACGAACGGACAGGCGGGGGAACCAAGAAGCAGCGTGATCGATGACCGGTGCGAGATGTTGGCACAACTCTGCCGCGGACGCTCTCTCGAAAGAGGCGTATGGGGCGACACATAGGATATCGGGGACGCGGTGCGATGCTTCCAGTGCGTACAGGCATGTGGAGTTTGTGGCCGAAGCGACCTCAGATGCTCTTTGAGGTGGGGCCGTTTGCCATCCGGATGCGATCATAAGTTCCCTGGAACCTGTCCGGCCAACGGAACGGAGTCTCTGACTGGCCGGCCTTTTGTTCTGAAGATCTGAAAAACCTGTTAGTCCGCTGCCGGCGCCTTGCGCCTGGGGAGCGGGTGTTCACCAGCTGGTCGGCACTCACGTCCGGCCAGGTGTTGCCCCTAGTATTGCACCAATTCCGCTGCACGTGGGGGAGATTGGCTGAAACCTTTTGTTTGCCGCTAGTTCACAAACCTGCGCATACGGACGTTCATCACGATACCCAGCGCCAGAAAGGTGAACAGAATCGACGAACCGCCATAACTCATGAGCGGAAGCGGGATTCCGGTAACTGGCATCAGACCGACGACCATGCCGATGTTGACGGCAATCTGAAAGAGGATGACGGCAACCACGCCCATGATGAGAAAGGACCCGGGCACGTCGGCGGCTGTTTGAGCGTTCTGAATCAAACGCATCAATATCAGAAAGTATAGCAGCAGCACCCCCACCGCGCCGACGAAGCCGTGCTCCTCGCAGAAGGCGGCAAAGATGAAGTCCGTATAGGGAATGGGCAGAAAGTCGCCCTGGGTCTGGGTTCCCTGGTTGGTCCCCTTGCCCCAGATGCCGCCCGAGCCGACCGCAATGAGCGACTGCCGGATCTGGTATCCGGAGCCGCGCGGGTCCGCATCCGGATTGATGAAGCTGGTCAGCCGGGCCTGCTGGTAAGGCTTCAGCCGCTTGCCGCTCTTCCACACGACGCCCACCCCTAACACCAGCACCAGCAGCATGATGCCGGCCTGGCGCAAACGCAGCCCCCCCAGAAACAGCCCCGCCAGCAGCACCGGCAGATACGTCAACGAGGTGCCCAGATCGGGCTGCAGCAACACCAGTCCCATGGGCACGCAGACCAGGGCGATGGCTTTGCCGATCTCCTTCCAGGTCAGCTCTTTACCCGCCAGGCCCCAGAAGTATCGCGCCACCGCGATGATCAGAATCAGCTTCACCCACTCGGAGGGCTGAAAGTGGATGCCGTGGCCCAGATTGATCCAGCGGCGCGCGCCCAGCACCTTTTGCCCCACCAGCTTGACGGCCACCAGCGAGAAGATGCTGATGCCGTAGGCCCAGGGCACAATGTCCAACAGGCGGTGGTAGTCGACCAGCGAGATGAGGAACATGAGCACCAGACCGGCCAACAGGAAGCCGATCTGCTTCTGCTCGAAGCCATGGAACTTGGTGTGCAGGGTGGCTGACTTGATCTCAAGAAACGAGAGCAGCGAGAGGACACAGACAAAGCCCAGCAGCACCCAGTCAAAGTCGCGATAGCTGGAGATTCGCAGCATCAGGAAGGTCCTCCGGGCTACTCGGCAGCCGGCTTTTGGCCGGAGCCTGCGGGGGAAGACACCGGCAGGGCCGGCGTGGCTGGGACGGTCGGCGTGCCGGAGGGCACAGGCGCGGCAGGCGACTCGGCGAGTCGCAGGTTGCTGGCCTTGCGGCGCTGCTTCTCGACAAAGGTATCGATAATCTGGGCGGCCAGCCGGGCGGAGTTATTGCCCCAGTTGCCATGCTCCCACAGCACGGCCACCACGATATCGGGGTTGCGGCGCGGGGTCATGCCCACAAACCAGGCGTTGGGCAGCGTGTTGTGGCCCTTGGCCGTGCGGGCCAGCGCGTCGTGGCTCATGACCTGTGCCGTGCCGGTCTTGCCGGCAAAGTCGATGCCCTCCAGACGGGCGGCGGCGGCCGTTCCGGTCATCGTCACAGCGGCCATGCCGTCCGTAATGGTCTGCCAGTTCTCGGTGGAGAGCGGAATGGTCTTCTCGCCGGAGCCGGGGAAGGACTCATGGACAGCCGAGACCTGATCCGGCGTCAGCTCCTCAGGAAAGACGACATGCGGCCTGTGCAGCACGCCACCCGAGGCGATGCCACTGAGCGCGCGCGCCAGCTGGATGGGCGTGGCGGCGATGGCACCCTGGCCGATGCCGACCGAGATGGTCTCACCGGCAAACCACTTCTCATGCTGCGTCTTCATCTTCCACTCGGTGGAGGGCATGATGCCGGTCGCCTCGTCCGGCAGGTCGATGCCGGTCTTCTGCGCCAGGCCCATCTCCAGCCCATAACGGGCGATGGTATCGATGCCCAGCCGGTTCGCCAGCGTGTAGTAGTAGGTATCGCAGGAGTACGGAATGGCGTTGTGAATGTCGACCGGCCCATGATGCTGGTCGCAGGCGTAGAAGTGCCCGTAGAAGGTTGCGCCGCCGTTGCACTGCACATGCAGCGTCTGCGCGACATTCTCCTGCAGCCCCGCCACCGACATGATGATCTTGAAGGTGGAGCCCGGCGCCAGCTGCGCCTGGATCGCTTTGTTCAGCAGCGGATGGTCAGGGTTGTTCAGGATGCCCGACCAGTAGCTGCGGCTCAGCCGAACCGCGAACTGGTTCGGATCAAAGGTCGGTCGCGAGGCCATGGCGAGAATCTCACCGGTGTGCGGGTCCATGGCCACAATGGCACCGGTCTTGCCCTCCAGCGCGCGCTCGGCGGCCATCTGCAGGTCCAGGTCGATGGTCAGGCGAAGGTCCTGTCCGGGCACGGCGAGCGTCTGGCCCAGTGCGCCAACCTCCTTGCCGTGGGAGTTGACGATGACGTCGCGCGAGCCATCCTTGCCGCGCAGGATGGCGTCGTAGGTCTCCTCGACTCCGGACTTGCCCACCACGTCGCCGGGCTCATAGAAGGCGAAGCGCGGCTGGTTCAGATCCTCCTCCGAGACCTCGCCGACGTAGCCGATGAGGTGGGCGGCGAAGCCATCACGCGGGTACAGGCGGCGCTGCTCGTCCAGCGTCTGCAGCTCGGGCAACTCGTTGCGGTGCGCCTCAATAAACGCCTGCTCGTCGGGGGTGATGTCCTGTTTGAGCGGGATGGGCTGATACTTGGGCGCGGACTGGTAGCGGCGCAAGGTGGCCTGAATCTGATCAGGGCTCAGGTGCAGCCCCTGCGCGATCAGGGGAATGTCGGCGCTCAGGTCGTGGACCTGTTCGCGCAGCAGGTAGCAGGAGACCGAGGGGTAGTTATCCACCAGCAGGCGGCCCTCACGGTCAAAGATGCGTCCGCGAGGCGCAAGCACGGGCACGTGGCGCACACGATTGGCCTCCGCCAGCACCCGGTAGCCATCCGCACCCACCACCTGCAATCGCCAGAGTCCCACCATCAGGGCCGCCAGCACCAGGGCAACGATGTACTGCGCCAGGTGCATCTTGACCGGGGATAGCTTCTCGTCGCTCTTCAGCGAGGTCTGCAGCTCGGTTTGCGGGGTGTGTTCCATGGGCACCTGGTGTTGCGCTACTCCAGTTTAACCTGTTGCCGGCCACGCGGCCGACGTGTCAGTCGGTACGCTTGGCGTTATCCAGCAGGATGAAGATCGGCACCGCAACGACGGTGTTGACCACGGCACGCAGCAGCTCGTGTAGCAGCGAGGGGTGAAACTCCGGCTGGCCGATGAGCCGCCGATAGATCAGGTACACCAGCAGACTGTTGAGCAGCGAGAAGCCCAGGTTGATGAGCACCCGGGTGGTCAGGTTCTCGACGTCGATCTGCAACCCGATGCTGGCTGCAGCGTAGCCGATCAACGTCTTCGCCATGCCGTTGACGCCAATGGGCTGGCCGGTCAGCGCATCCTGCACCAGACCGATGCAGGCTCCGGTGATGGCTCCCCCGATGGGCGAGCGCCGCGAGATCGCAAAGAAGAGCGTCACAATCAGCGGCAGGTCGAGAATGGCCAGACGAGGCAGCGGGCGCGGCAGCAGGGCCTGCAGCAGGATGGCTCCTAACGGCACCAGAATGGTGACTGCCGGATGAAAGCTGTGCTCTTCGAGTTCGCGCCGGGATGTGTAGCTACGGGTCGCCATGGAGTCCTGAGTGGTAGCGGCTAGGGTTGAGGGGGAGCATCCGGCGACGAACCGGTAGCGGATGGGCGGCGCTGGCCAACCGCCTCTGGCGGTACTACCGGCGTAACGGGTTGTCCCGGCGTCAGGCTCGCTGCGGGTGGCGTCGCGCCCGGGGTGTAACGATCCGGATGCAGCGTGGGCGAGGGGCGCGGCACTTTGACGCTCAGGTCCTCGCCTGTGGGGCTAAGGATGGGTTGCGCTGGACCGGCGTTGGGGTCGGTGGAGTCATGCAGGCTGGGCAGGCGGTCGGCGACGATCTCAGCCGCCGTCTTGGCATCCTCCTGCGCCTTCAGCTGCGCGGCGCGTGCGGTGGCCTCTGCCTGCTGCTGGGCCTGGGCTGTGGCTGCGCCCTGGGCCAGGTCCTGCTGGGCGGCCAGCGGCAGGTCGGACGAGGTGCCGGTGATGACCAGCACCTCCTCCAGCTGCGACAGATTGGCGGCAGGCCGCAGCTGAATCAGCGTGTAGGGCTGGTGGTCGGGGTCTGGGGCGATGGACTCAATGGTGCCCACCGGCAGCCCGCGCGGGTACACCTGGTCCCCGCCCGAGGTGAGCACCTGCTCGCCGTTGTGAATGCGCGAGTCTGCCGTCAGATTGTTGATGACGATGTGGCCCGTGGTGGTGCCGCGTAGAATGCCGCGAATGTGCGTGCTGGCAAGCAGCACACCCGCGCCAGAGGTCTGGTCGTTGATCAGCAGCACCTGCGCCGTGTGCTGGGAGACGTCGCGCAGCTTTCCGACGATGCCATCGGGCGTGATGACGGGCTGATCAGCCTTCAGGCCGTCGGCTGCGCCCTTGTCCAGGTACAGGATGCGCGAGAGGTCTGAGCCGCTGGTAAAGATGACCTGTGCCGGAACGGTGGCGGTGATGTAGTGCTGCTTGAAGGCAAGCAGCGCCTGCAGGCGGTGCGCCTGGATGGCGTCCTGCGCGAGCGCTGCCTGCTGGATGCGCATCTGCGCCAGCTGGTACTCCAGGTCACGATTACGCTGCCGCACATCGCGCAGATCAATATAGTTGGTCCAGCTATAGCGCACGGCATGGCCCAGCGCGTGGGTTACACGCGCCACCGGCCAGATGATGGAGACCGCCCAGTAGCGCATCAGCGAGACCGAGCGTGAGTCGCCGGTGGCAAGCTCCACCGGGCGGCGCACCTGCACCGCCAGCCCGATGGTCTGGGCCAGCAGCAGGGCTACCAGCACCAGCTGGTTCCGAAACCGTACAAAGAAGGAATCCATGCGCTCTGCACCTATTATCGGTGAGACGCGCCGGGTGTGGAAAAAAGCGAGGTTGACGGGTTAGGGTCGCTACGGCTTCTGGAAGAGCAACGGTGCAAAGTGGGTGAGGTTATCGCGCCACACCATCCACACATGCAGGCCGGGCGTCTCAACCTGCGTGACCGGCATCTTCTTCTCCTTCAGAAAGTCGATGAACTTCCGGTTCGGCGTGATCAGCGTGTCGTCCGTGCCGCAGGCAATCCACAACAGGTGGAGCCGGGCGGTTGCGGGGTCCAGGCTCGCCATCCTGGTCTTGAAGTCCAGCAGGTGAATCGCCGAGCTGAAGCCGCCGATCCAGGCAAACTTGTCTGTATTGCCCAGACCGATGGTCAGGCTCTCCAGCCCGCCCATGGAGAGGCCGGCGATGGCGCGACCCTCGCGGTCGCGGGAGATGTTGTACTCCGCCTCAGCCCGGGGCATCACCTCATCCAGCAGCACGCGCGTATAGAGCGAGGTGTTGTGATCGACCGCAGCAGGATCGCGCCAGACCGAGAAGGTGTCTAGGAACGAAGTATCGCCGTAGCCCAGCGGCATCACCACCACCATGGGCTTGATCTTTCCGGCGGCCAGCAGGTTGTCGAGGATGAAGTTGGCCCGGCCCACGGCGGACCAGCCCACGGCACCATCGGACCAGCCATGCAGCAGGTACAGCACCGGATAGGGGGTGCGGGCGTGCGCGTCGTAGCCCGGCGGGGTGTACACGTAGTAGTCGTCGGCGTTGTCCGGCAGGCCACGGGCAATGCTGGTGGTAAAGAAGTGGTGGTGCAGCTCGCCGTGCGGCACATTCAGGTCGTCCCAGGGTTCTGGTCCGTTGCCGGGTACCGTCAGCAGGTTGGAGAGGTTCACCAGGTTGGGCGTGACGTGGACGTTGGAGAGATCGAGCCGCGGCTGATCGTCCACCTCAAAGTGATAGCCGTAGATCTCTGGTGCGAGCGGCTGGGTGGTGTAGGTCCAGATGCCGTCGGCATCTTTGGTCATGGGCACAGGCTTGGGCAGCCCCTCCAGCCCTAGCAGCACGGAGTGTGCTGCGTTGTCCTTGTAACGGAAGGTGACGGTGCGGTCTGGATGGATGATGGTTGCGGGTGAGAAGGCAGGGATCTGGGCCGAAAGCGTTGCTGCAGCGAGCAGTGGTAGCAGCACAGGGACAAGGCGGGTGAGGCGGGGCACGAATCGCATGGCCGCAAGTGTAGCGAATTTTCGCGAGCATGTTAACGGTTACATCCACGATTCCCCGTACTTCCCTGCCATAGGATCAAAACCGCACAGCGCATAATGAAGGAATGCCCTTTCGCTCCGGATTTGTCTCCATCCTCGGCCGGCCCAACGCCGGCAAGTCCACGCTGCTGAACGCCCTGCTGGGGCAGAAGCTGGCCATCGTCACCCAT
The DNA here is from genome assembly GCA_028872955.1 of Acidobacteriota bacterium. Classification (GTDB taxonomy): domain Bacteria; phylum Acidobacteriota; class Terriglobia; order Terriglobales; family Acidobacteriaceae; genus Edaphobacter. The sequence continues at coordinate 43,528 of JAGWNX010000011.1, read as the reverse complement.
AAGCCGCAGACGACCCGGACCCGCATCCACGGCGTGCTGGAGGTGCCGCTCAAAAAGAAGTCCCGCGACGTCGCTGGCCACCCCGCGGCGCAGGTGGTGCTGGTGGATACGCCGGGAGTTCACAAGCCGGACACCCAGCTTGATCGGCGCATGATGCAGGAGGTATACGACGCGCTGGAGAGCCGCGACGCGGTGCTCTTTATCGTGGATGTGACTCACCGCCTGCCCAAACCCGGTGCAGATGGCGAGACGCATGCCACCGGCCGCATGGCCAAGAGCGCCGAAGAGGACAAGTTTGTGCTGTCGCTGGTGCAGAAGCTGGAGTGCCCGGTAATCCTGGTGCTGAACAAGATTGACGAGATCCGCAAGACCGAGTTGCTGCCCATCATCGCGCACTGGAGCGCACAGCACAGCTTTGCCGACGTGGTGCCGATCTCCGCCAAGAAGCAGCAGGGCCTTGATCTGCTGCTGGAGAAGATTGTGGGCGTGCTGCCGGAGGGACAACGCTACTTCCCCAAAGATCAGCTGACCGACCAGCCGGAGCGGTTCCTGGTGGCGGAGCTGATTCGCGAGAAGATCCTGCTGCTGACCGGTGAAGAAGTGCCCTACGCCACGGCCGTGGTGATTGAGCGTTATGAGGAACCGGCGTCTTTGAAGAAGATGAAGGACGGCAAGCTGCCGGTGACGAAGATCTCGGCAGCAATCTTCTGCGAGCGCACCGGGCAAAAGGCCATTCTGATCGGCAAGGGCGGCGAGATGCTGAAGCGCATCGGCAGCTCGGCACGCAAGGACATTGAAGGCCTGCTGGGCACGCGCGTCTTCCTGGAGCTGTTCGTCAAAGTGCAGGAGGAGTGGCGCAGCAGCCGCGGCTTTGTAGAAGAGCTTGACTGGCGCCGGCAGCTGGAGGACCTGGCCGCGAAACAGGCCAAGGACGAGTAGCCGGAGCTACTCCTTCACGCTGATGCCGAGCGACTTCATCTTGCGATAGAGATGCGAGCGCTCCAGACCCAGGGCTTCGGCAGCGCGCGAGACGTTGCCGTGGCACTCGTCCAGCTTCTTCAGGATGTAGTCGCGCTCGTAGGCCTCGCGAGCCTCCAGCAGCGTGGTGTACTGCTCCGTGCCGCCCGCCGACGAACTGGTTGCGCCCGGTGCCCGGAAGACCAGCATGGGCAGGTGGCGGCGCTCCAACCGCTGCGTCTTGGGGTTCAGGATGAGCACCCGCTCCACCAGGTTGCGCAACTCGCGGACGTTGCCCGGCCAGTGGTACTGGCGCAGTGCGGCCAGCGCATCTTCAGTCATCTCCACGTGCGGACGCCCATACTGCGTGCCGAACTCCTGCAGGAACTCCTTCACCAGCAGCGGAATATCCTCTTTGCGGTCACGCAGCGGCGGCATAAAGAACGGGATGACGTTGAGCCGGTAGAAGAGATCTTCGCGGAAGTTGCCGCGCGCGATCTCCTCTTCCAGATCCTTGTTGGTGGCAGCGATGACGCGCACATCCACATGCACCGGATGCGATGCGCCCACTGGGTAGAAGCGCTGCTCGTCGAGCGCGCGCAGCACCTTGGCCTGGGTCTTCAGGCTCATGTCGCCCACTTCATCCAGAAAGAGCGTGCCTCCGTCGGCGCGCTCAAAGGTGCCGCGCTTCTCCAGCGGTCCGCCGGGGATGGCACCGTGACGATAGCCGAAGAGCTCGCTCTCGATGTAGTCCTCTGGAATGGCGGCGCAGTTCAGCTCCACGAAGGGGCGATCTTTGCGCAGCGACTCGGCGTGCATGGCGCGGCCGATCAGCTCCTTGCCGGTGCCGGACTCGCCATAGATCAGTACGCGGCCATTGGTGGGTGCCATCAGTTTGATCTGCTGCCGTAGCGCCTTCATGGCCACAGACTGTCCGGTGACGCCTTTGACGGCAAGCTGTCGGGCCAGCTCCAGGTTGGTCTCGCGCATCTGCCGCGCGCGCATGGCGTTGTTCAGCACAATCAGCGTTCGCTCCAGCGAGAGCGGCTTCTCCAGGAAGTCGTACGCACCCAGCTTGGTGGCGCGCACAGCTGCCTCAATGGTGCCGTGGCCGCTGATGATGACCACCTCCGGCTGGCTCTCGGCGGTGATCTGCCGTATCTCCGCGAGCGCATCCAGGCCGTCGCGATCGGGCAGCCAGATGTCGAGCAGCACCACGTCATAGGCCGCATCGCGCAGCAGCGTCAGACACTCGGTGGCGGTCGCTGCGGTAGTGACGAGATAGCCCTCTTCGCTGAGGATGGACTCCAGCGAACTGCGAATCTCAGCTTCGTCGTCGACGATGAGCACATGGTTCATAGCGATCTTTCCTGGGCGTTAGAGAGGTTGGCGGGGGAGGCGGCGGCAGGTTGCAGGTCGGTCGCGCGGCGCGACCCGGAGTCCTGCGGCGAAGGATGCCGGGCAGGGGTTGCGGCCTCCTCGCCTTCAGGCTCGGGCGCGGAGGCCGTGCGCAGCTCGATCAGGAAGCGCGCGCCGGCGGGCTCATTCTTCTCCGCACGAATCGTGCCCTGGTGCTCCTGGATGATCTTGGCCGCGATGGCCAGGCCCAGTCCGGTGCCGCGCTGCTTGGTAGAAAAGTAGGGCAGGAACAGGCGCTCGCGCATCTCGTCCGTCAGGCCCGTTCCTGTGTCGGCAATGGCGAGCTCCACCACGCCGCGCTCGCTGACGCGTGTCGTGAGTTGCAACTCGCGAAACAGGCTCTGCTGCATGGCCTCCGCAGCGTTATCGATGAGATTGGAGAGCGCGCGTTTCAGCGCCTCGGGGTCGGCCATCACCAGCGGCAGGTCTGGCGCCAGTTTGCGCACCACGCGAATGCTCTGCATGCGTCCGGCAAAGAGGGCGAGCGCGTTCTCCACGATGGTATTCAGATCGGCCGGACGTGGCTGCGCGGTGGGGAACTCGGCCAGCGCACCAAACTGATCGACCAGCGAGCGCATGCTCTCGACCGACGAGGTAATCACCTCCGTCGCGCGACGGATGACCGGCGTCGAGGGCGACTCGATGTGGTGCTGCGTGAGAGTTGCGGCCAGGCGATCGATGTGGCGGCGAATCTGCTCGGCATTCAGGCTGATCGGCGTCAGGGGGTTCTTGATCTCGTGCGCTACGCGCCGCGCGACCTCTTTCCACGCAGACTGCTTCTGCGCCCGCAGCAGCTCGGTCGCATTCTCCAGCACCAGCACGTAGCCCTGGTGGATACGGTGCAGGGCGTGCGGTGTGGCGGGTTGCGCCGCCGCCGACGACTCCAACAGAGCCACCGTGATGAGCAGACTCATGCTGCCGGAGAAGCGTGTGGGCAGGTCGGACTCCGGCACGCTCACCTCCACCTCTGCCGAGGCCGTACCCATGCGGTGGCTGCGCAGGATGAGCCGCTCCAGCACCTCGTTGACCTCTGCTGGAAACACCTCGGCGATGGTGCAGCCGAGAAACGGCCGATCGCCGCCGGGGTCCATCATCTCACTCAGCGCGCGATTGGTCAGCACAATGCGGCGCTGCGGGTCCAGCGTGGCGACTCCGTTGGGAATGGTCTCGAGCATCGTCTCCAGCTCGCGACGGCGTGCCTCCAGCGCAGCGTTGGCTGCGGAGATCTGCACGGTGGAGTGCTCCACGGCGCGGCGGCTGTCCTCCAGGTCGGCGGCCATGCGGTTGAAGCTGTGCACCAGCTCGCCCAGCTCCTCCGTCGCGCTCTCGGCAACGCGATGCGCGTAGTCGCCGGCGGCGATGGCAGCCATGGCGTCAGCCAGTGCCTCAACCGGCTTCGTCACCTGTTTGGAGAGATGCAGCGCCAGCCACGACGAGGCGAACAGCGCCAGAGAGGTCATCATGAGCAGCAGCAGCGTGTACAGGTTGCGAATCTGGTTGCGGCTGCGGAAGACCACCCAGTAGGCATCGGCCGCGCTGCGCAGGCGCGCCATGGTGGCAGACATGCCGAAGGGCATGGGGATGCCCACCACAACCACATAACCGGGCTTCAGGCTGGCGGTGCCCAGCGCATAGTCCGACTGGCCAATGGAGAAGACCGGCTCGTCGCTGCGCTGGGCCGCCGCAAGAATTGCGTCGTCCGTGGGATCACTTAGCGCATCCTGCGCCTCCGCAGCGGGCAGGTTGTCCTCCGTGTCGTTGCCATTCTCCGGCAGCCAGGGCTTGATCTTCGCCGTGGCTCCGTCGCGGTGTGGCATGTGCAGCGCCGCGACAGGGTGCCGATCATGAAAGACGATGGCGAATCCGTTCTGCAACGTGATCTCGTGCTGGCGCAGGATAGCCGTAATGGCGTCGCGCTCCTGCCGGGCAGCCGCCGGCTCAGCGGTGGCTGCTGCCGGGGTGGCCGTCTGCGACGCAGGCGACGCCGTGCCAACGCTGCCGCCCGCATGTGTCTTGTTGCGCTCCGTTGCTGGCGCGGCGCTGGGCGCGCCGTTCAGACTGGCGGCAATGGAGTCCGCCTCAGCGCGCGCGTTGGCCGCCGTAAAGTGCGAGAGCTCCAGCGCAATGGAGTTGCTGTCGTTGCGCATCTGCGTCACCGGCTGCGAGAACCAGCGCTCCACGGCGCGATTCATCAGGCCGTAGCTGAAGGCGAACATAAACACGATGGGAATGAGGCTGACCAGCACGGCACCCCACAGCATGCGCGTGCGCAGGCGAGTGCCCATCACACGGCTGCGCTGGTCGGCGTAGAGCTTCAGCACGTTGCGTACCAGCAGCACCAGCACGGCAACGAACAGCATGAACGCCAGGATGGAAAGTCCGGTGAAGACAAAGATCTGCTGGGTGGTGGCGGGGTTCAGAAAGTTGAGCGTAAACGCCTGCAGCGCCGTCAAGGCCGCAATTAGCACCACCAGCGAGCTGCCCAGGGCAGCGATGATGAGCTTGCGCCGGTTTGATTGAATGGGCATACGAACAAGGCTCACAGACCGGCTAGAAAGCCAGTGCCCTGATTATAGGCGTGCCGCCGGGCCCGCCGCCGCTGCAGGGCTCTGCGACTTTTGGGGCGCGCACGGTTACAGCAACTGCTCCACCGGACGCCATTCGCGCTGCTGCGCGGCTGCCACGGCAGGGTGGGTCAGCGTGCCGGCAAAGGTGTTGACCCCGGCGGCGATGCCGGTGTCCTGCGCGATGGCCTGGCGAGCACCCAGCTGCGCCAACCGCAGCACGTATGGAAACGTCGCATGGGTCAGCGCCAGCGTAGAGGTGTGCGGCACGGCAGCCGGCATGTTGGTCACGCAGTAGTGCACGACACCGTTCACGGTAAACGCCGGGTCACTGTGGGTGGTCGGGCGTGCGGTCTCGATGCAGCCGCCCTGGTCAATGGCCACATCGACGATCACCGCGCCGGGCTTCATGCGGGCAACCATCGCACGGGTTACCAGCTTGGGCGCAGCCGCACCGGGAATGAGCACGCCGCCGATCACGAGGTCAGCCTCTGCCACCGCGCGCTCGATGTTGTAGCTGTTGGAGGCGACCGTGGAGAGCCGGCCGTTGAAGACGTCGTCCAGCTCGCGCAGGCGGTTCAGGTTCAGATCCAGCAGCGTAACGCGGGCGCCCATTCCCAGTGCCACCTTCGCGGCGTTGGTTCCCACAATGCCGCCGCCCAGCACACACACGTTGCCCGGGGGCACGCCCGGCACGCCACCCAGCAACACACCGCGACCGCCACGCTCCGCCTCAAGATAGGCAGCGCCGACCTGCACGGCCATGCGCCCGGCCACCTCGCTCATGGGCGTCAGCAGCGGCAGTGCTCCGCTGCGGTCGCGCACTGTCTCATAGGCAATGCCCGTCACCTTGCGATCCAGCAGCCACTGGGTAAGCTGCGGCAGCGGGGCAAGATGCAGGTACGTGAACAGGACCAGCCCCTCGCGAAAGTGGCGGAACTCCTTCTCCAGCGGCTCCTTGACCTTGACCACCATATCGGCCAGCCGCCACACATCGTAGGCCGAGCCAACGATCTCTGCGCCGTGGGATTGATACTCCTCGTCGGGCATGGCAGAGAGTGCGCCCGCGTCATGCTCCACCAGCACCGTGTGCCCGGCCTCGACCAGCGCCCTCACCCCGGCCGGGGTTACGCCGACTCGTGTCTCATGGTCCTTCACCTCGCGGGGAACACCGATGATCATTGGTCTTGCCTCCTTGTTACGTTAGACTTACGGCAACCGCTGCGGGTTGCGCCGTTGCCTGCAGTCGGTGTTCATGCGGCATCCTCGGCCCGGAGAGCGCAATCGCAAAGCAGTTTCAGCCCGTCAGTATGCTATCCCGCTTTCCCGCCCTGGACGGTCTGCGGGCGCTCGCCGTCACCATGGTGTTTCTGGATCACTTCGGCGGTGGGGCCCATGGCGGTCTGGCGCTGCGACTGCTCGACGTCGTCCGCAGGCACCTGTGGACTGGAGTTGACCTCTTCTTCGTCCTGTCCGGCTTTCTCATCACCGGCATTCTGTACGACACGCGGGACGATAGCCGCTACTTCTTCCGCTTCTATGCGCGACGCAGCCTGCGCATCTTCCCGGTCTTTTATCTCCTGGCTGCGCTACTGGTGGCGTTAACTCCCGTGTTTGCCTTCCAGTGGCGACCGCTGCAGCTCACCTTTCTGGCCTACATCGGCAACTTCTTTGCCAACCACGACTTCGCACTCTACCAGGTGCCCAGCGCACGGCACGCCGCAGCGACCGTCTTTATCGGCCACCTGTGGTCGTTGTGCGTGGAGGAGCAGTTCTACCTGCTGTGGCCGCTCGCGGTCTGGCTGATTCGGGATCGCAGGAAGCTGATCGCAACAGCTCTGGGGCTCTCCGCGCTGGCGCTGCTGCTGCGCATCGGCATGGTCTGCCTCGCCTCTCCCGTGGTGGCCGAACGCTGGATCATCCGCACGCTTCCCTTCCGCATGGACGGGTTACTGCTGGGCGGGGTGCTGGCGCTGCTGCTGCGGGGTGAGCGCGCTGCCGTATGGCAGGCACGCTGCAAGGGGATCTTCCTGGCCGGGCTGGTCGCCGTGCTGAACATCTTCGTGGTGACACCCGCCTACGACGCCCCACTGCTGCTGACCGCAGGCCTGACCATGACGGCGGTGGCCAGCGCCGGGCTGATTGGCATGGTTCTGCCTGCGGAGAGCATGGCTGGCCGGTTGTTCTCGTTGCCGCCCCTGCGCAGACTCGGCAAGTACAGCTATGGCTTTTACATCTACCACGTGCTGTTTGGCTTTGCCTGGATCGCGTTTCTCGTCGCGTTGGAGCAACGCCTGCACTCGGTGGCCGTAGCCGGGGTGGTAGCCATCGCAACCAACTTCACCGTGACCTACCTTGTAGCGCGGCTAAGCTATGAGCAGTATGAGGTCCGCTTTCTGCGGCTGAAGCCCCGCTTCGACTACGACCTGGAGACGGCGAGGCACCAACACGCCGACGTCTCCCGTTAGCAGGCGGCAGGCCGGGGTTTGGCCGTACAATGGTAGGGACACCAGATCTATCGGAACAGGATCGAATCGCGCGCATGTCGTCGAATAACTTTCAAAGTCGCTACTCCCGCATTCACAACATGCGGTCTCTCTTCAGCCTCTTCTCGAGCGATCTGGCCATCGATCTGGGCACGGCGAACACGCTGGTGTATGCCAATGGCAAGGGCATCATCGTCAACGAGCCCTCCATCATTGCGGTCAACAAGATCAGCAACGAGGTGGAGGCCGTGGGCAAAGAGGCCAAGGAGATGCTGGGCCGCACCCCAGGCAACATCGTCGCCATCAAGCCCATGAAGGACGGCGTGATCGCCGACTTCCGCCACACGGAGAAGATGCTCAACTACTTCATCCAGAAGGCGCACAACCGCAAGATGATGGTGCATCCGCGCATCGTGATCGGTGTGCCCAGCGAGATTACGCAGGTGGAGAAGCGCGCCGTCATGGACTCTGCCTATCGCGCCAAGGCGTCTGAGGTGCATCTGGTGGAGCAGGCCATGGTGGCCGCCATCGGTGCAGGCCTGCCTATTACGGAGCCCGGCGGCAACATGGTGGTCGATATCGGCGGTGGAACCACGGATATCGCCGTCATCTCGCTGGCAGGCATCGTCTACTCGCGCTCCGTGCGCATGGCGGGCAATCAGATGGACGAGGCTGTGATGACCTACCTGAAGCGCAAGTACAACCTGCTGGTAGGCGAACGGACCGCGGAACAGATCAAGATGACGCTCGGCTCAGCCTTCCCGCTGGACAAGCCGATCCAGATGGAGGTGAAGGGCCGTAACCTCATCGAGGGCGTGCCCAAGACCATCACCATCGAGGATGCCGAGATCCGCGAGGCGCTCAGCGAGTGCATTGCGACCATCATCAACGCGATCCGTGTGGCCCTGGAGCGGACCCCGCCCGAGCTCTCCGCCGATATCTCGGACCGTGGCATCGTGCTCACCGGCGGTGGCGCGCTCATCAAAAATCTCGACAAGCGCATCCGCGAGGAGACTGGCCTGCCGGTCTCGATTGCCGACGACCCGCTGGCCAGCGTGGTGCTGGGCACCGGCAAGATGCTCTCGGACTTCAAGCTGCTGCGCAAGATCTCGATCGACTAACCGTGCTGCAATTGCAGCAAAAAGCTCCAGCTCAAGGCTGGAGCTTTTTGCTGCCTGCACGCCCAAAAACAGCTACCTTTAGAGCGCCGCTGGCACCTCGACCTCGCGACGCAACAGTCGTGCCTGGTTGGATGGAATGACGCAGAGCGCCGAGCCATAGCCTACGTGCACGTCAGCAATAGGCCGTGTGCCGGTGCGGCAGCAGTAGACAAACGCACGCGTGGCAGCCGTCGTGGGGTCCTCCGCCGTGGTGACCTGGACCGGCTGCCCCGGCCCCCGGTAGGGCATCTCACCTGCCGCCTGGTAGGAGGCGCTGGTAACCGCCGCCCCTTGCTGCGCAGCCGCGACACGCGATGCCCGGTGTGGCTCATAGAAGAACGTGGCATCTTGCAGCGTCAGGTTGAGCGAGCCCTTGCTGCCGTAGAGCCAGAGCTGGTCACCCTGCATGGCGTTATCTGTAACCGAAGAGAAGATAAATCGTCGGCCACCGGAGTAGGAGAGTACGGCCTGCACGTTGTCGTCGGTCTCGCGGCCGTCGTGGTACTTGCAGATGGAGCCCGATGCCAATGCCGCAGTAGGCGTGCTGCCGAAGACCCAGTTGGCGATGTCCATGTGGTGCGAGCCCAGCTCGGCCAGCAGGCCCAGCGACCACTGATTGTAGAGTCGCCAGTTGATGAGCCGCTCCAGCGAGGGCTCCGGCACCGGGCGGCGCCAGCTATTGTTGCGGTGCCAGTACCCCATGATGTGGGTCACCTCGCCGATCTCGCCCTGTTGCACGCGGGCCAGCGCCGCGCGAATCCACGGCGAGTAGCGGTACTGGTGACCGATCTGGAAGATGCGCTGCGTGCCTGCAGCAGCCTGCACGATCTTCGCCGACTCCTCAAGCGTAAAGGCCAGTGTCTTCTCGCCATAGACGTGCTTGCCGGCCTGCAACGCGGCCAGCACGTGCTCCCCATGCAGGCCAAACGGCGTGGCAACGAGGACGGCATCCACGTCCTTGCGATCCAGCAGCGCACGATAGTCGGCGTGGCTGGGCACCTCGTAGCCGCACACGCGGTTGAGCTCCGCAAAGCGCGGCGCGTAGACGTCCGCCGCTGCCGTAACACGCACACCGGGCACGCGCAGCAGGCTGCGTACCAGCTCCTTGCCGCGACTGCCCGGCCCCAGCACGCCCACGCGCAGCGGCGTGGCATCCTGCGTGGGAGCAATCTGGCGGGCAGCCTCAGCATCTGCTCCTGTAAGCGACTGCGCGTTGGCGGAGATGGCGATGGCAGTGGCTGAGAGACTCTGCACGAACGTACGACGATCCATCATGGGGTATAGGCTCCTGGTGTTTGGAGGGTGTGGGGATCACAGGGGTTGCCGCGCCAGTGGATCGCACTACAGGCGTCGGGGTCGTCTGCACTGCGCTGGCGGAAGACGAGGCTCTGCACCGCGGGCATGGTATGCAGCAGCTGCCGCGTCGCCGCAGCCGAAAGCACAAAGACGACCGTGGAGAGCGCATCACTGTCGGTCGCACTGGGGTCGATCACGGTGCTCTGCAGCACACCCTCCACCGGCCGCATGGCGATGGGGTCAAAGATGTGGCAATAACGATGCCCCTGATAGATAAAGAACTTCTGCGTGCAGGCCCCGGTGGACATGGAGGTATCGCGCAGCAGCAAACTGGCGGCCACGCGACCGGGGTGCTGCGGGTCTGGCACCTCCACAGGCCAGCCTGCCTGGCCGGGAATGGTCCCGATGGCGTAAAACGTGCTGCCGCCTGCGGAGAGAAACGCCGAGGTGACGCCCTGGCTGCGCAGCAACGCCACCGCGCTGTCGATGGCAAAGCCCTTGCCGATGCTGCCGGGGTCCAGCTCCATGGGGCGGTGGTGGCGAAACAGCACCGAGCGTGTCGCAGCATCCAACTGGATATGCTGCCAGCCGATTGCAGGCCGCAACGCCTGCAGCTCCGCCGGTGCCGGCACGCGCCCCTGGTGAAAGAAGAAGCCCCAGGCGCGCAGGAGCGGGCCAACCGTAAGGTCAAACGCGCCGCCAGAGACGCGGCTCCAGTAGAGTGAACGCTGCAGAAAGCCAAAGGTCTCAGGGTCCGTGACCACAGGCCCGTTGGCGGCGTCGCGGCTGATGCGCGAGAGCTCGCTGGAAGGCTTGTAGTTGCTCAGCAGATCTTCAATACGGTCGATCTCGTCGAACGCGGCATCCATCTGTTGCTGCGCGGTTGCCTGGTCAGACGCGTACAGGTCAATCGTCCAGATGGTTCCCATCGCCGGATGCGACTGGTGAAAGCGTTGCGGTGCGGGTTGCGCATGGACGGGAGCCTGCAGCGCCGTCAGAGCCAGAGCCAGCGCACAGGGCACCAGCCATAGAACACGGCGGGCGGGTGCGAGCGAGAGCCGGGCGGCGGTAAGGGCATCCATCACAACGCCCACCATCGTAGCTGCTCGAAGATACCGTGGGAAAGCGAGCTGCGTGCTAATGCTCTTCCCCAGGCAGCAGGCGGACGCGCACGCGCTCGACGCGGCGATCCGTCGAGGCCAGCACTTCGAGCCGCAGGCCATCCTGCTCCACGACCTCTCCGGGCAAGGGGATGTGGCCGGCAATCTCCGAGACCAGGCCGCCGATGGTCGTCGAGTCATACTGCTCCGCCAGGCGAAGGATGGCAGGCGGCACAGAGTCTTCGCGAGCCTCGCGCAACTCGGCGCGAGGTGCAGGCTCCTCTTCCTCCATCGCCTCCGGCACCTTGCCTGGCTCGGCCGCGGCAGGCTCCTCCGCATACAGCCGGGCGTGCTCGCTAAACAGTTCGCGCAGGCGAGAGACCTCGAAGGTGCCGGGCAGCAGGTAGGCACCGTCGGCTTCAGGCACAGGCGCGGCATCGTCCTCACCATCGTCATGCTCATCGGCGATGTTGCCCACAATCGCCTCCAGCAGATCCTCAATGGTCACCAGGCCGGCCACGCCACCGTACTCGTCAATCACGATGCGCAGGTGCTGCTTCTCGCGTTGCATCTCGCGCAGCAACTCAGCGACGTTCTTGGTCTCAGGCACAAAGGCCACCGGACGCTGAATGGCGGCGACGGTGCGATGGCGCGCCTCCGTGTCCGCAATGTGCAGCAGGTCGTGCGCAAAGGCCAGGCCGGTGATGGAGTCCAGCGAGGAGCTGTACACCGGCACGCGCGAGAAGACATGCTCCTCCAGCTGCGCGTTGAACTCGGCAAGCGTCAGGGTGCCGGGCACAGCGAAGATCTCCGGCCGCGGCGTCATCACCTCGCGGACGATCTTGTCGCCAAACTCCACGGCCGAGCGCACCAGTTCGCGGTCAGACTCCTCCAGGATGCCCTCTTCTTCCCCGGCCTCCAACAGTGCATCCATCGCCTCCGACGGGTGCTCCTCTTCAAGCGTGTCCTCCGGCTCGGCCAGCGCCACAATGGAGAACATCAGACCGAGCAGCAGCGTCACCGGCAGGATGACGTAGAACAGCCCTTCCAGCAGGTAGCGCACCCGCATCACCCACAAGCCGCGTGTGCGGGTAAACAGCAGCTGCGGCAAAAGGCGATCAAAGATGAGGATGAGCAGAATCAGCTCAAAGGCTGCACGCACCACCTCGCTGACGGCGGGGATGCGGGCGAGCTCAGGATGCAGCAGCGTTTGGGTGTACAGCCGCAGGCCAAAGACCAGCGAAAGCGTGGCGATGGCCACCTGCCGCAGTACCGAGGCTGAGAGCGTGACCGACTCGCGACCAAGGCGCAGGCGCGGCTCCACCACCTGCTCCCAGGCGTCGATGTTGTCCTGGTACTCGCGCGCCAGAAAGCGGCCCATCTCCGAGTAGATGCGGTCCACGTAGGCGACCAGCGTGAGCACCACCAGCAGCGCGGTAAGTGAGAGGAACCAGGCAAAGGTCATGGGCGGCCTCGGCGGGTGGCTGCCGCTGGCAGCGCAGTCGCACGCTGGATGAGGGTGGCGGGCAGGCGAAAGCGGTGGCGGAGCTCGGCCTCGCGCGCGGCCATCTCGCCATGGTCGGTCTCGTGATCTTCGCCGGCCAGGTGCAGCAGACCATGCAGCAGCAGGATGCGCACCTCCAGCGCCAGCGAGTGGCCAAACTGCCCTGCCTGCCGCGCAGCCGTCTCCAGCGAGATGGCCAGATCGCCCGCATGCTGGGCGGCGATCTCCGGCGGGGCAGGAAAGCTGAGCACATCGGTCGGCTTGTCTTTGCGGCGAAACGCACGATTCAATCGGCGGACAGCAGCATCCGAGGTGAGCAACACATCCACCTGCCCGGCCAGGCCCACAGCCTTGCGCGCACGCAGCAGAAACGCCGCCAGACTGGCGCGTGCGGCCGCAGAGTCTACCGTGTGGTGGTCGGGGCTGCGGGTTGGCTCAATGGTAATCATGCACGGGACTCGAGGGTGCGGCGCTCAGGGAACACGGTTGTAGACGCGAACGTAGTCAATCCGCATCTGCTGCGGGAAGCGTGTGGTCTGGTCAGGATTGCCCGGCCAGCCGCCGCCCACAGCAACGTTGAGGATGAGGAAGAACGGACGGTTGTAGACCCAGGTGGCGCCCGCTGGCAGGTCTGCCGGGGTACGCTCAACGATCAGGTGATCGTCCAGGAAGAAGCGCAGATCGTTTGGGGCCCACTCCACGGCATAGACATGAAAGCCGCTGTCGACCCGCTGGTCCGCCGGCAGGTGAAACGGCGCTGAGATGCCCTTGGCACCGCTATAGCCGGGCCCATGAATGGTGCTGTAGACGGTGTGGGCGTCGCCGATGTTCTCCATGATGTCGATCTCGCCCGAGGCCGGCCAGTTTACCTGCCCGATGTTGCTGCCCAGCATCCAGAAGGCGGGCCAGATGCCCTTGCCCAGCGGCAGCTGCATCCGTGCCTCCACCCGGCCAAAGGTCTGGGCGAAGAGGCCCTGGGTGCGCAGGCGTGCCGAGGTGTAGTGCATGGCGCGACCATCGCTGCCGGTGAACTCTTCTTTGCGTGCAGTCAGCACCAGATAGCCACCGCGCTGCTCCGCGTTCTGGGTGCGACGGGTGTAGCTCTCCAACTCCTGGTTGCCCCAGCCACCGCCGCCCTGGTCAAAGACCCAGTGCGCGGCATCAGGAGGTGCGCCGTCGGGGCCGTTGAACTCGTCACTCCACGCCAGCTGCCAGTGCGCAGGCGCGGCTGAGGTCGTCGTGGCTGCCGAGGGCACGATCTGGGCAGAGGCGCTGGCGCAGAGCAACAGGAGCCACGCACAACACGCTGCCCCTGCAGACGCAGGGCGAAGGCTGGAGCTGCTACTTGGAGGTTCGACGTTCGTCATCATCGGGCGCTGCGCAACCGGCTGAATCCAGCGGAAAAGACCACAGAGGGCGTGAGGCCCTCTGTGGATGATGGTATCGCACTTTGTGTCTGCACCTGCTGCCTTACTGCGGCTTAGCACGTGGCGGCGCCGTCGGTTTGACCTCCACCGCCAGTGGCGTCGCCGGCACAGCGGTGTCGCTCATCGGCAACGGCAGCTGCGCACGGCCGTAGCTGTCGTAGGCGCGCACAATGCGCTGTACAAGATGGTGACGGACGACATCCACATCTTCAAAGTGGCAGAACCGGATGCCTTCCACCCCATCCAGTACCTGCAGCGCCTCCAGCAGACCGGACTTCTTCGGGTTAGGCAGGTCGGTCTGGGTCAGGTCGCCGGTGATGACGGCCTTGGAGTTGTTGCCCAGGCGAGTGACAAACATCTTCATCTGCTCGGTGGTGGTGTTCTGCGCCTCGTCCATGATGATGAAGGCGTCGTTGAGCGTGCGGCCGCGCATGAAGGCCAAGGGAGCCACCTCGATGACGTTGGACTCCAGCATCTTGTCCACCTTCTGCGGATCCAGCAGGTCGTAGAGCGCATCGTAGAGCGGACGCAGATAGGGATCCACCTTCTCCTGCAGCGAGCCGGGCAGGAAGCCGAGGCGTTCGCCTGCTTCCACCGCCGGGCGCACCAGGATGATGCGGCTGACGCGCTTGGCAACCAGCGCCGAGACCGCCATGGCGACGGCCAGGTAGGTCTTTCCCGTGCCGGCCGGGCCCAGGCCAAAGGTCATGTCCGACTGCTCAATGGCCTCGACATACTTGCGCTGGTTTGGGGAGCGCGGCTGCACCATCCGCTTGACGCCCGCAGAGCGCTGCTTGCCGCTCTCCACCAGCGAACGCAGCGTGGTGGCGGGGTCTGCCACCACCAGCTTCAGCATGCCGTTCAGCTCGCCGTTGTGGAGGTTGACACCAGCCTTGCGCAGAGCGTCGAAGTCCGCAAAGATGCCCAGGACTCGATCGACCGCAGCAACGTCTCCAGTGACGTGGATCGCATCGGAACGAAGATCGATGGTGACGTGCAGCTTGTCTTCCATCAGACGGAGGTTTTCGTCGCGGGTCCCATACAGGGGCTCAATACCAGGCGTGATGTCGATCGATTTTTTCGTCAACTAGGCTCTGACCTCCGTCAGGAAGACTGCAGTCAAGGTTTGGATGCGCTCGGTTTGAGCAATGGTGCGGGGTGCTTCAAAGCGCGAATGGGAGGGAGGGTGCAGGGGGTGCACCTGGGGGCTGCGTCCGGGTTGGCGGGTAGTACCAACGAGTCCGAAGATGGGCACAGATTAGTGCGGCGGCTGGCTGGCGTCAAGCGGGAAAATCGACCGGGCTCCGTCTTTGGATCTCCGGGCTGGCGCAAGCCTCTGTTAATAGGATAGTTAACTCCGCCCAGGCGTGCCTGCCATCGACTCACAGGCGGCCAAGCCCGCAAGGAGCTGCCGGGCGGGTTTTGATTGACCTGCGCGGCACATTTCCGTAGACTTGAGACTTGCAGGGAGTGCGGCAGGCGGATGTGTCGGTATCCGAGGCTGTGACTGTTTCCAGCTACCTGGCCTGCCACACAAGCAAATTCCCCCAGACATCGAGTGATCGATCCGCGGGCAATCGAGAAGAGAGTTTATGGCAAATCATGTTTCGTCGTTGAAGCGCGCACGTCAGACCGTCCAGAAGACCGCTGTGAATCGTGCGAACCGGAGCAAGCTGCGCAGCTCACTGCGTGGCCTGCGTGAGGCGATCGCCAAGGGCGACCACGCCGCAGCCACTGAGCAGTATCGCGCCACGGCCTCCGTTCTGGATAAGAGCGTGCAGAAGGGTGTGCTGCACAAGAACACCGCCAGCCGCTACAAGAGCCGCCTGAATGCGCGCCTGAAGGCCATTGCGCCGCAGAAGGCCGCCTAAGCCAGCTCTCCGAAGCTCTGCAAGTACACGCACAACGGGCTGGGGATCACTCCCCGGCCCGTTGTGCGTGTGTCGTTTGCGCGTATGCGTTTAGGACTGCGTGTCTGAATCTGTGCTGCTAGTGCGGCGTCGGATCCGGTGCCAGCAGACTGGGTGGCTTGCGCGGCTCGGCAGGTGTGGCTTCGTCGGCGGGCAAGGCGGGGTCCGGAACGCCGGCTGGCGGAGGCGCATGGGTGGGAACCGCTGAGGGATCCCCATGCTGGCCGGCAGCAGGGGGCGGGGGTGCCGGTGGCTGGGCTGGCGGTTTGGAGGTCGGCTGGACGGCTGCAACATGCGGAGCTGGTGGTGCCTCCGGCGGTTGCGGGGCGGCAGAGGCAGGCTCCACAAAGCTGACCGGCAGCAGCGTCGGAGGCGGAAGCGCTGCGGTGAGGCGTGCGATGGCCTTGCGATCCGCGTCAGAGAGCGACGGCAGGGGGTAAACCTCAATTGCCTGGTTGCGCAGCACAGCGAACTGCAGGCCGTCGGGCGACAGGTCGAAGTTCTGCCCGGCGCGAATAATGGGATCGGCCGTGATGTGCAGCAGGTTGGCCCCGCTGGCGGTCTGGTACACATCAATCGTCTGGCTGGTCACCTCGGCCGGGGAGAGGCTGGCCGTGTTGACCGCGGCGCCCACCACTAGCGTGCGGCTGAGCGCAAAGCGTCCCGCTGCCGGCACCGTGACGAGTACGGGCGAGACGAAGGCCGGGTCGATCGAAGCACGCCACGTGCTCTCGGCCAGCAGATTGAAGGCTCCAAACATGGCAATGGAGCTGTCTCCCCGGCAGCCGAAGGCGATAAACTCCGCCTCGGAGACGAAGAGCGGTACCGGGCGACAGGTGGAGTCAAACAGGTTCAGCTCCAGCTTGCGTCCGGCATAGCTATTGAAGTCAAACGCCCAGCGCGAGTGCCCCTGGTCCAGGGCGTGGACGTAGCCCGTGGAGGTAACGGGCAGGTTGAGCAGGTGGTGGCTTTGCACGGAGCCCGCCACAGCTGCGTGAACCCAGGGCATATCCTCTGCCGGGGGCAGCAGACGATAGAAGTTGATCAGAATGCCAGAGTCGTCGGGGTGCTGGGGCGGAGGCCCGGCCACTGGAAACGGCACGGCGGGGGCGGAGGTCTCCAGCGTCAGCAGATCTGCCGCAGGCGAGAGTTCGACAGCCTCAATGGTGCGAGTGGTGTGCAGAAAGCTACGCAGGGCAAAGGCATCGCCGCTTGCCAGCCCGGTCACGGGCGCAAAGAGTGAGAGCGAATTGCGGATGCGCAACAGAAACTGCCCATGCCCCAGGCCCCACAGATAGCGGCTGTGGTCGTGCAGTCGCCACTGGGTGCGAGCCAGCACCTTGCCGCTGGGCAGCTCCAGCAGCAGGGCAGAGATTACGTGGTCGCGATCGTCGGGCGGATCGTCGGGAAGGCGCTTGAGCAGAGCATGACTGGCATAGGTGAGCAGCAGGTGAGTGGAATCAACAAAGTGGAGCGTGACCAGTGAGCTGCCCGCGACCAGATACTGCGGCACCTGCGGCTCAAACCCTACCTGGCTAAGCGGGATACTGAGCACAGGCAAGGGCTCGCGCGCGGCGACTGCCCCGGGTGTGGCAAGGCACAGCAGGCCTGCCGCGCAAGCCAGCCATGCGGTGTGCTTCAGCCTGCGGCTTGGGGAGCGAAACATCATGGCGGGAGACTCTGCGCCGCATAGCACGACCATGCTGCGGCAGGAGCTTTGCTGCCAGTGTACCCGGAAGCCTGCAACGCTGCGACGTCGGGGCGCAGCGCTTCCATCCGACTGCAACGCACATCGCCAACAGACGGCCGAGGCATCCGCACAGGTGATACAAGTTTAAAAGAAATGCGGGTAACCGGGCATCAGCCAAAGACACAAGGAGACAGAATGGGGCACTGGAGATGGAAGACAAGCGGAGTGTGGGGGCTGATGGCGGCAGCCGTGCTGGCAGGACTGGCACAGGCCCAGAGCGGCACAGTGCAGACTGCAACCAGGCCGTTGCCTCCCGTGTATGTGCCCACCCCGGGCTTTGATGCCAAGGACATGGACCCCTCCGTGGACCCTTGTACGGACTTCTACAAGTTTGCCTGTGGCAAGTACGCGGCGAACCACCCGATTCCGGCCGATGCGCCGATGATGGACCCGTTCTACGAAGTCTTCAATATCAACAATCAGTCGCTGGCGAAGATTCTGAAGGACGTTGCCGCCAAGACCACCGGCCGCACGCCGGAAGAGCAGAAGATTGGCGACTACTACAACGCCTGCATGGACGTGGACACCATTGAGAAGCGTGGCCTGGCCCCCATTGCCAGCTACCTGGCCGCCATTGATGGCGTGCACGACAAGGCACAGCTGGCCAAGGTCATTGGCACACTGCAGCGCGTGAATGTGGACGTCTTCTTTGGCTATGGCGAGCAGCAGGACTTCAAAGATGCGACCAAGCAGATTGCTTCGATCAGCCAGGGCGGGCTGGGGCTGCCCGAGAAGGACTACTACCTGCGAACGGGCGAGAAAGACCGCACCCTACTGCAGCAGTATGATGCACACATCGCCAAGATGCTGACCCTGGCCGGCACCCCCGCTGACAAAGCGGCGCAGCAGGCCAGCAAGGTTGTGGCCCTGGAGACGGCGCTCGCCAAAGGCTCTATGAGCATTACGGATATGCGCGATCCGGAGAAGACCTACCACCTGAAGCCGGTGGCGGAGTTTGAGCACACGCTGTCCGGGTTTGAGTTTGGCGCCTTTGAGCGCGAGGTGCACTCGCCGCAGGTGACGGAACTGAACGACGCGACGCCCCAGTTCTGGCCAGTACTGACGCAGGTGCTTGCCACGACCGACCTGGATACGCTGCAGGCCTACATGCGCTACCACCTGCTGACGGCGGTGGCCTCGCGGCTGCCCAAGGCATTTGACGAGGAGAACTTCGACTTCAACGCGCGCAAGCTGTACGGCACGCAGCAGCCGCGCAGCCGCGATCGGCGCTGCTCCGTGTGGGTTGACTCTGCCATGGGCGAGGCGCTGGGCAAGCTGTGGGTCGAGCAGTACTTCAGCGCAGAGAGCAAGGCCAAGATGCTGCAGATGGTCGGCGATATTGAAGCCGCGATGGAGCGCGACATCGACACGCGCGACTGGATGTCTGCCGAGACCAAGCAGCAGGCCAAGCAGAAGCTGCATCTGGTAGCGAACAAGATTGGCTACCCGGACAAGTGGCGCGACTACTCGACGCTTGAGGTGCGGCCGGAGGACGCGGCGGGCAACCTGCTGCGAGCCAACGAGTTTGAGAATGATCGCCAGCTGAACAAGATCGGCAAGCCGGTGGATCGTGGCGAGTGGTTGATGAGCCCGCCGACGGTGAATGCGTACTACGACCCAAGCATGAACGACATCAACTTCCCGGCCGGAATTCTGCAGCCGGCGTTCTATGACAAGAATGCCAGCGATGCCGTGAACTACGGCCACATCGGCTCCATCATTGGGCATGAGCTGACCCACGGCTTTGACGACGAAGGACGTAAATTCGACGGCAAGGGCAACCTGAGCGACTGGTGGACGGCCGAAGATGCCAAGCAGTATGAGCAGCGCGGCCAATGCCTGGTGGACGAGTACAGCAGCTTTACCGCGGTAGATGATGTGAAGCTCAACGGCAAGCTGACCCTGGGCGAGAACACGGCCGACAATGGCGGCCTTACCCTCGCCTTTATGGCCTACATGCAGCGTGCGCGCATGCAGCACGTCGATTTGACAGCCAGGCAGGACGGCTACACCCCGGCCCAGCACTTCTTCCGGGGGTTTGCGCAGAACTACTGCGAGACCGCGCATCCGGAGCTGGTGCGGACCGAGGTGCTGAGCGACCCGCACTCGCCCGATGACCTGCGCGTGCGCGGCGTGCTGCAGAATCAGCCGGACTTTGCCGCCGCCTTTGGCTGCAAGAAGGGCTCACCGATGGTGCCAGCGAATAGTTGCCGCGTCTGGTAGCGGAGGGGCGCATGTCGCCACCGGGGCAGCGACCACACGCGGCCCCGGTGGCACAGCGACTACAGCGTGCGCGCCAGCACCAGGTCATGATTTAGCGAGTTGCCCACGCGAAAGCTGCGCGTGCCTACGCTTGAAAAGCCGTGGCGGGTGTAGAAGCTGATGGCCTTTTCGTTCTGCGCGTTCACGCCCAGCAGCAGCCGCCCCGCGCCGCTCGCCTGCGACTGTTCAATCGCCCAGTTCATGAGCGTTGCGCCCAGACCGCTGCGCTGGAGGCGGTGAAGCACGTAGAACCGCTTGAGCTCCATATCGCCCGCGTGCAACGGAACGGGTAGATCGGGCTGGCACAGCACGGCGTAGCCGACGGGCGCGGCCTGCAGCTCAGCCAGGCCAATGTGAGCATGCGCTGAAGCCAGCCACTCCGCATAGATGTGCGTCGCATGCTGGTGCTGGCAGTGGGCCAGCAGATCCGCACCCTGCAGAAAGCCGACGAAGGCCTCGAGAAAGGTTGCGGAGCCGAGCAGGGAGAGCGCGTACTCGTCACCCGGAACCGCTCTGCGAAGGTTCATGTCCGAGGAGTTCAACATGCACACCATGGTAGCGCGAGGTGTGCGAGAGTGAAGAAGATGACAGCGCAACACAAGAATCGGGTGCTGGGCTTTGGCGCATGCGCGCTGGCCAGCTCGCTGTGGGGATGCGGCTTCTTCTTCGGCAAGATCGCCCTGCGCGAGATGAACTTTGCGCACATGGTGCTGTACCGCTTTCTGTTTGCCATGCTGGTGCTGGGTCCGCTGCTGGTGACACACCGTCCGGGACTGAACCCGCGGGAGTGGCGCTGGCTGGCCATGGCTTCCCTGCTGGGTGTGCCGCTGCAGTTTCTGATGCAGTTCTACGGCCTTTCGCGTACGACCGTGAGCCACGCTTCGCTGATGGTGGGCACGATGCCGGTGATTCTGGCCGTGGGGGCTGCAGCGTTTGCGCACGAGCGCATGGACGCGCTGGGCTGGCTGGCGCTGGCCGGCTCCACCAGTGGGGCGGCGCTGATCGCAAGCGGCGGTGTGGCTCGCGCAGGCAGCGGCCAGGCTTCACTGGCCGGCGACCTGCTGGTGGTGCTCTCGTTGATGATTGCGCTCTTCTGGGTACTGCTGAACAAGCGCCTGGTGGCCACCCACAGCCCCGTGGTGGTCACCGCATACGGCACGCTGCTGGGCACGGCGATGCTGGCCGCGTGGGTGATGCCACGCTACGGCCTGCCGCCGGTCAGCACCGTAAGCGGCCGTGCCTGGCTCGCCCTGCTGGCCAGCGGCGTTCTATGCACCGCGACCACCACGCTGCTCTGGAACTGGGGCATGACTCAGGTGCCGGCTTCGCAGGCCGGGGTACTGCTGAACATGGAGCCGCTGATCGGCAGCCTGCTGGGCGTGCTGGTACTGCGCGAGCACCTGGGACCCAGCGCATGGCTGGGCGGCGCACTCATTCTGACAGCGGCCATCACCCTGACCACAAACAGCACGACCCGTGTGAAGTCCAGCGTGGCCGAGAGCGAACGCAGCCGCGAGGGCTAGCCTTGCAGCCTGCCTGGATGTGGTGAGCTATCGATGCGCTGAGGGCTCCGGCTGTGCGGCGCAGATGGCCTGCAGGCGCAGCGTGGTGCGATACCACAGCAGCGTGAGTGCGATGCCGGCAAGGATGAGCCCAACGCAGAGCCCGCTCCACAGACCCACCGCCGCCAGGTGTCGGCGAAAGCCCAGCCACGCGCCCAGTGGCAGGCCCACCAGCCAATAGGCCGCCAGATGCACCATCAGGCCGACGCTGGTGTTGCCCGCGCCGCGCAGTGCACCATTCGCCGTCATCTGCAGCCCATCAAAGAGCTGGAAGATGGCGACCACAAACAGCAGTGGCACCGTGGCCGCGATTACTGCGGGCGAGGGCGAGAAGCCGCGCGCGATGTGCTGCGGTATGGCGATGAAGACCCCCGAGGCGGTCAGCATAAACAGACTGGAGAGCAGCAGCGCTGCCCAGCCTGCGACGCGTGCGCCCTCCGGGTCGCGTCGGCCGATGGCCTGGCCCACGCGGACAGACGCCGCCGCCGAGATGCCGAGCGGCACCATGAAGGTGAAGCTCGCGCAGTCCAGCGCAATCTGGTGGCCGGCCAGGGGCAGCGCTCCAAAGCCTGCGATGATGGCGGTAACGGCGGCGAAGATGGCGATCTCTACAAAGATCTGCGCGCCCACGGGTGCTCCCAGGCGTAGCAGTTGCCGCATGCGGCTGCGTTGGTACTGCCAGCGTGTCTTGAGCAGCCCATAGCCGTGCTTGCTGTCGTAGTAGAGCAGGAAGCCCAGCATGCAGGCCGCCTGGTAGAAGCGCGAGAGCGTGGTGGACCAGCCGGAGCCGGCCACGCCCCACGCGGGAATCCGCACCGGCCCCCAGTGATGGCCGTAGATGAGCAGCCAGTTGAAAAGCACGTTGATGAGGTTCGACGAAATGAGCGTGAAGGCGATCGAGCGCACGTGGTTGAAGGCCTGCAGGTAGCGGCGTGCCACCAGCCACAGGATGAGCACCGGGCTGCCCCAGTTCAGCGCGTTGAGGAACGGCCCGGCCAACGCAACGATGTGCGGATCCGTATGCAGCAGCGGAAAGGCCAGCGGGAGCAAGGCGGTCAGCGTCATCAGCACTGCGGTGAGCAGCGCACCGAGCAGTAGACCGTGTTGCAGCGCGCGATTCGCATCGTCGATGCGACGACCTCCAAAGGCCTGCGCGAGCACGGTATCCAGGCCGAACAGCACACCGGCAAGCCCGAAGGCCAGCGTGTGATAAAGGACCTGACCCAGCGCAGCAGCGCCCAGCGCGATGGCCGAGTTCGGCAGATGGCCCACCATGATGGTGTCGACGATCCCCATCGCCATCCAGCCCACCTCGGCTGCCACCAGTGGCAGCGCCAGGCGAAGCATGGGTCTGATCTCGCGTCGAATCGAGTGCATGGCCTTAGAGTATCGTGCGCACTCGGCCTGTGCCTGTCGATGAGAGAATGAAGATCTATGGAGAACCTCGCGCGCGTGGCTGGAAGTTCCGTCCGCATGATTGCGGTAGACATGGACGGCACGCTGCTGGGCGCAGACGGCACCGTGAGCGCGGGCACCCGCGCCGCGCTGCTGGCGGCAGAGCGCGCCGGGGTGCATTTGGTGGTTGCCACGGGGCGTCGCCACAGCTATGCCATGCGACAGTTGCGCGGGCTGGGCCTGCGCGAGAGCCACACATTGATCAGCTCCAACGGAACCGTAACGCGCACGCTGGGTGCGGAGTTGCTGGAGCGGAACCTGATGCAGCGCAGCACAGCGCAGTGGCTGTGCGGTCACGTGGAGGAGTTCCGCAATGCGCTGGTGGTGACCTTTGACCGCGTAGGGCCTGACGGCGACGACACGCGCGGCGCGCTGGTGGTGGAGCAACTGGATGAGTTGCACGCAAGCATTGGCAAGTGGATGCAGGCCAATGAGCCCTACATCGCACATGTGCGCCCGATCGAACTCGCGCTGACTGCGGAGCAACCGATCCAGATGATGCTGTGCGGCACCGTGGAGCGGATGCGGCGCGCCGAGGCCCGATTGCTGGAGCACCCTGGCGTCTCTGCCGTGGGAGTCGGCGAGCAGGAGCATGCGCACGAAGGCGCGGAGATTGCGCTGCACCGCACGGAGTATCCGGAGCGCAACCTTAGCATCGTGGATATTCTTCCGGCGGGTTGCAGCAAGGGCACGGCGCTGCAGCGGCAGGCCGAGCGATGCGGCGTGGCGATGCGTGAGGTGCTGGCCATTGGCGATAACTGGAACGATGTGCCCATGCTGCAGATCGCCGGTCGCGCGGTGCTGATGGCCAACGCGCCGCAGCCGCTGCACCTGGTGGCCCGGCAGCGCGGCTGGCAGCTGGGTGGGCACCACGCCGAGGACGGCGCAGCCGCCGCCATTGAAGCTGCCCTGCGCGGCTGATGCGCCACGATGGTGGGAGTCTCAAGCAGACGCAGGCGATGGTAGGCTTTTAGCGTGAGCAGAGCGATGCAGACCGGGCAAAGACGCGGGCGGGTGGCCACCCTGGCCGGCACGCTTCCTGGCCCGTTTGCGAGAACGCTGCAGATGACGCTGGCGCTGGTTGCAACGGTAGTGCCCTGCACCGCCCGCGCCGCAGAGCACGTGACCCTGCGCAATGGCTTCGAGGTGGACTGCGTGCGGCGCGAAGTCACCGGCGACCGCGTGCGGCTGTACCTGCCGGGCGCGACGGTGAACTATCTGGATGTGGCCGCCAACGACGTGGTTCGCGTGGATTGGCTGGCCGACGTTGCTGCCTCCGCTGCGACCACGGCAGGCAGCGCACCCGCAACGCAACCAGCAGGCACGCACACGCCCGTGACGCAGACCATTGTGACGCAGCCCCACTTGACCCAGACGAGCCCGGAGCCTGCGCTGACCCAGCCGGAGCTGCACGAGCTGCTGACCCGTGCTGGCGCAGCCCACAACATTGATGCTGACCTGCTGGCCAGCGTCGTGCGGGCCGAGAGCGGCGGCCAGGT
Source organism: Acidobacteriota bacterium (assembly GCA_028872955.1). Classification (GTDB taxonomy): domain Bacteria; phylum Acidobacteriota; class Terriglobia; order Terriglobales; family Acidobacteriaceae; genus Edaphobacter. Next base: position 19,177 of record JAGWNX010000011.1, on the reverse strand, counting down.
GCGTGCCGTCTCGCGCGCAGGGGCCCAGGGGCTGATGCAGCTGATGCCCGGCACCGCCTCGCAGATGGGCGTGCAGGATACCTTTCGGCCGGAGCAGAATATCGCCGGCGGCACCGCCTATCTGGATGCCCTGCTGGATCGCTACCACGACAACCTGGCGCTGGCCCTGGCTGCCTACAACGCCGGACCAGCTGCGGTCGATCGCTACCATGGTGTGCCGCCGTATCGCGAGACCCAGGCGTATGTGGCACGGGTGATCCGCGAGTTCAACCGGCGCAAGCAGAAGGCGCATGGCAGCTAACCGCTCTCCCTGGCTTGGCATGGTGCTGGCTGCGCTGCTGGTGGTGCTGGTCGTGGCGCTGCACCATCGCATCCAATTTGACTGGGTAACCTTCTGGCACGAACTGCGCGGGGTGCAGCCGCTGCACATCGTTGGCGGCATGGCGCTCATCTATGGAACCTATCTGCTCCGCTGCTGGCGCTGGAAGATTCTGCTGCCGTCGAACCGCGACGTGCGCGCGCTGGACCTGCTGGGACCACAGTTCATCGGCTTCACCGCAGTGGCGCTCTTCGGCAGGCTGGCGGATCTGGTGCGTCCGTACCTGGTGGCGCGCCGCACCGGGCTCGATGTGAGTGAGCAGGTGGCGGTGTACACGCTGGAGCGCATGTTTGATCTGGGCGCGGCGGCGATCCTGTTCAGCACCGCGCTGGCGTTTACACCGCGCACCCTGCCGCACCATGCCCTGTTTGTGCGTACCGGTGTGGTGAGCCTGAGCGCCACGGCTGCGCTCGCGCTGTTTGCACTGGCGGTGCGGGCAGCGGGTGGTGCCCTGGCAGATGCATTGCGCGCAATGCTGCGCCGGCTGTCGCAGCCGCTGGCGGAGAGTGTCGCCACGAAGATCTTGAGCTTCCGCGCCGGGCTGCTGGGGCTGCGCTCGCTGCGGGAGGTCGCCGCCGTACTGGCGTTGTCCCTGGCCATGTGGAGCATGATCGGCGCTGCCTACGAGCAGTCGGCCCACGCCTTTGCCGATACTCCGCAACTGGCCGGCCTGAGCTTTGCCCGCACCATGCTGCTGATGGGCGCCAGCCTGGGCGGGTCGTTGCTGCAGCTACCGGTGCTGGGCTGGTTCACGCAGATCGCCGTGACCGCCACGGCGATGCACACGCTCTACGGTGCGCCGGTAGAGACGGCGACTGCGTGCGGCGGCGTGCTGCTGCTGGTCATGACGCTGTGCATCATTCCTACCGGGCTGCTGTGGGCCCAGTTGGGCGGCGTAGACCTGAAGGCCGCAGGTGCAGCCGCATCCGGGGCAGTCTCTGGCAAAGAGTTGGACGGAGAGTCAGACAAGGAATCGAACCGGAACTAGCGGCGGTGCAGCGGCCCGGCCAGCGCACCCGGCACACTGCTAGAATCAACTCCGATGAGATGTCCTTATTGCGGTTATCTGCAGGATCGAGTGGTCGACTCGCGCGAGACGAAAGAGGGTGACTCCATCCGTCGTCGTCGTGAGTGCGAGGGCTGCAACAAGCGGTTTACGACCTACGAACGGATCGACGAGATCCCCTACATGGTGGTGAAGAAGGATGGCCGGCGCGAGAAGTTTGACCGCCAGAAGGTGCTGAGCGGCCTGCTGCATGCCTGCGAGAAGCGCCCGGTACCGGCAGCCAAGCTGGAGCAGATCGTCGATGAGACCGAGGCCTACGTGGTGGATTCGCCAGAGCGCGAGCGCTCGACCAGCGAACTGGGCGAGCTGATTATGACCCGGCTGAAGGCGATCGACACGGTCGCGTACATTCGTTTTGCCAGCGTCTATCGCGACTTCAAGGACGTGCGGGAGTTCAAGGCGGAGCTGGAAGAGCTGCTGAACGGCAAGGACACCAGAAAGCGACACTAGCGCAGAACGGAGACACCATGACGGCGAGACGCACGCATACTGTGACCCTGATTCCCGGCGACGGAATTGGGCCTGAGGTGACCAAGGCCGTTGTGGAGGTGCTGGAGGCTGCAGGCCGGCAGACCGGGGTCGCCTTTGCGTGGCACAGCTTTGCCGCCGGGGCGGAGGCCTTTGCGCAGAGTGGCAGCTACATTCCGCGCGAGCTGTATGACTCGATCGCCAGCACCCGTGTGGCCCTGAAGGGCCCTGTGACCACGCCGGTGGGTGGCGGCTTTGCCTCCATCAATGTGACGTTGCGCAAGGAGTTTGAGCTGTATGCCAACTTCCGCCCGGTGAAGAATCTGCCCGGGCTGGCGACGCGTTATCCGGGGCTGGACCTGATCATTGTTCGCGAGAACATGGAGGATCTGTACGCCGGACTGGAGCATGTCGTGGTGCCCGGAGTGGTGCAGGCGCTTAAGATCATCACCGAAAAGGGCTCGACGCGGATCGCCAGGTTCGCCTTCAACTATGCGCGCAAGCATGGCCGCAAGAAGGTGCACGCCATCCACAAGGCCAACATCATGAAGCTCTCGGACGGTCTGTTTTTGAGCTGCTGCCGCAAGGTACACGAGGAGTTTCCTGAGGTCGCCTACCACGAGCACATTGTGGACAACACCTGCATGCAGCTGGTGATGAACCCGTATCAATACGACATTCTGCTGACGGAGAATCTGTACGGCGACATCCTGAGCGATCTGTGCAGCGCGTTCGTGGGTGGGCTGGGTCTGGTGCCCGGTGCCAACCTGGGCGACGCCTGCGCCATCTTTGAGGCCGTACACGGCTCCGCGCCCGACATTGCCGGCAAGAACCTTGCCAACCCTACGGCGCTGCTGCAGAGTGCGGTGCTGATGCTGCGACATCTGGACGAGAGCGAGATGGCGGACCGGGTACAGGCCGCGCTGGAGGCGGTCTACACCGATGGCCGGCACCTGACCGGCGATGTCGGCGGACGGGCCGGCACGCAGGAGTTTGCCGATGCCGTCGTGGCAGCCCTGGAGGCGCTCCCCGCGGCTTCGTGACGGATGCAGCGGCGACGCGATAAGGTGAAAGTGCTACCGCCCAGCGCGGCAGCCGGAGGAAGGATGACGCAACGGGCAAAGTGGACGGCGGCAGCGCTGGCAGCAGCACTGCTGGTTTCAGCAACAGGGTGCAAGACCAGCCCCGCAATCCGGCAAGGCGCAGTGCTGGGCAACGGGACCAAGCCGGTCACGGCTCCGCTGGATCCCGCGACCCTGGGGACGCTGACCGGCACCGTACACTTCAACGGCAAGCCGCCGGCCAGGGTGAAGATCGACATGAGCCAGGACCCCGCCTGCTCCATGATGGCCGGAACCAACCTGACCGAGCAGTACGTGGTGAACGACGGCGGCCTGGCCAATGTGTACGTGTCCATCAAGAGCGGCCCTGCCGTGGCGATGACCGCGCCCTCCACCTCCAACGCACCCACGGTGATGGATCAGACGGGCTGCCGTTACGCTCCGCACGTGGTGGCGCTCATGCGCGGCAACTCCGTGGAGTTCCGCAACTCTGACCCGACGATGCACAACATCCACACCATGCCGGTGCTAGCCGGCGAGGCCCCGACGGACCTGGCACAGGCGCCCCGGGGACCCGCCCAATGGGTGCAGTACAAGGAGCCGGTGACGATGGAGCCGGTGCGCTGCAACAATCATCCGTGGATGGAAGCCTTCATCAACGTCTCCGATACCCCTTTCTTTGCCGTTACGGATGGTTCCGGGCACTTCACCATCGACGGGCTGCCAGCTGGGCACTACGTGCTGGCCGTCGCGCATGAGAAGCTGGGCGAGCAGACCATGGAGATCACGGTAAAGCCGCACCAGACCACGCAGGCAGACTTCTCCTACACGGCCAAATAGCAGCGCAGTCGGGCCCTTGCCGCAACGATGTCCCTGGGAGGCAGCGATGACCATCACGCTGGTACTGGGCCACCAACTTCCGCTCTGGTTTCTGGTCTTTGCGCTGGTGCTGCCCAGGGTAACCCTGGTCGTGGCCTGGCTGCAGGGCGTGCTGCTGCCCTTCCACCTGCACGGGTGGCTCCCGCTGGGTGTAGCGCTGTTGCTGCCACGTGTGCTGGTGCTGTGGCTCATTTATCTGGATCAGGGCATCAGCCCCTGGTTTGCGGTGCATCTGGTCGCAGCGCTGGCGGTCTGGGGCAGCTCCGGTGGCTGGCGTCGACGCCGCCGGCGTCAGGAGTACTGACCCCCTGCGTTTGTGGCAGGATGGAAATTTTCTCCGCCCCGGTACTTGTGGCGCAGCCGTGTGCCCAACCTGCCGTGACGCCGGGGGAGCTCCCGCGTTATCCTTGAAGGATATGGAACGGCGTAAGGTTGGCATTCTTGGCGCGACCGGCATGGTCGGTCAGCGGTTTATTCAGTTACTGAGCAATCATCCCTGGTTTGAGATTGCGTGGCTTGCAGCGAGCGATCGCAGCGCAGGCAAAACGTATGCGGACGCGTGCCGCTGGAAGCTGGACACCCCGCTGCCGGAGAAGATCGGCCAGATGGTGCTGCAGCCCAACGTGCCGGAGGGCTCGGCCGTGCCCGTGCCGACCATCATCTTTGCGGCGCTGGACGCCGATGTGGCGCGCGAGCTGGAACCGAAGTTTGCGGCCGTTGGCTGCGCGGTCATCTCCAACTCCAGTGCCTTCCGCATGGTGGCCGATGTACCGCTGGTGGTTCCCGAGGTGAATGCCGACCACCTGGCCCTGATCGACCAGCAGAGCTGGCGCAAGCAGAGCGGCGGCTACATTGTGACCAACCCCAACTGCAGCGCGATTGGCCTGGTGCTGGCGTTGAAGCCGCTGGAGGAGCGCTTCGGCATTGAAAGCATGTTCGTCAGCACCATGCAGGCGATCAGCGGTGCCGGATACCCCGGCGTGCCATCGCTGGATATTCTGGGCAACGTCGTGCCGTTCATCAAGAACGAAGAAGAGAAGATGCAGGAAGAGGTGGGCAAGCTGCTGGGTCGGCTGGAAGGCAACCACGTGGCCATGCTGGACGCCAAGGTGAGCGCCCACTGCAACCGCGTGCCGGTAGAGGATGGCCATACGGAGTGTGTGAGCATCAAGCTGCGCACCAAGGCCACGCGCGAGGAGATTCTGGCTGCATGGCAGGAGTTTGCGCCGCTGCGCCAGTTTGTGGTGGATAAGCACCTGCCGACGGCGCCGGACCAGCCGGTGGAGTACGACGCTTCGGTGGATCGTCCGCAGCCGCGTCTGGATCGCATGCGCGGCCGTGGCATGGCAGCGACGGTAGGACGCCTGCGCGAGTGCTCCCTGCTGGACTGGAAGTTTGTGGTGCTGTCGCACAACACGATTCGCGGCGCTGCCGGTGCCGCGGTGTTGAATGCTGAGGTGCTGGCCCTGCTGGGCAAGCTGGACAAGCTGCGCGTGCAGCAGACGGCGGTGTCGGCATGAGCAAAGCGCGTGAGTCGATCGTCGTGATGAAGTTTGGCGGCACCTCGGTGGAGGACGCCAAGGCGATGCGCCGCACGGCATCGATTGTGCAGGGACGGCGCGACCGTGGGCTGCGCGCCGTGGTTGTGGTTTCGGCCATGGCCAGGGTCACGGACCAGCTTCTGGCATCGGCCGCAGCGGCAGGACGCGGCGACCGCCCGGGCGCACTGGCGATTGCGGCCCGGCTGCGCAACCGGCACATTGAGACAGCAGCCGAGCTCGTCTCCGGCGACCGGGTGCATCGCCTGCAGACGGCTCTGGATCAGGAGTTCGATGCGCTGGACGATCTGCTGCGCGGCATTGCCGCCGTGGGCGAACTGACCCCGCGCACCAACGATCTGGTGGTCAGCTTTGGCGAGCGGCTCTCCAGCCGCATGGTGGCGGAGGCCTTCGACGAACTCGGCCTGAATGGAACCCAGGTGGATGCGCGCACCTGCATCATCACCGACGCCAACTACGGCAAGGCAGCACCGCAGGAAGACGCGATCGAGAGGCAGCTGCTTGCGCTGGTGCTGCCCCTGGTGGAGGCCGGCAAGACGCCCGTGATGGGCGGCTTTATCGGCTCGACCGCTGAGGGCATTACCACCACGCTGGGCCGTGGCGGCAGCGACTACACGGCCGCGCTGGTCGGCGGCGGACTGCATGCCGGAGCCATCGAGATCTGGACCGACGTCAACGGCATCATGACCACTGATCCGCGCATCTGCCCGGACGCGCTGCGGGTGAAGACCATCAGCTTTGAAGAGGCCGCAGAGCTGGCCTACTTTGGCGCGAAGGTGCTGCACCCGGCCACCATTCTGCCGGCGGTGCAGAAGAGCATTCCGGTGTGGGTGCTGAACAGCCGCAACCCGGAGAACGAGGGCACCCGCATCACCGCCATTGCGCCCCGCTGCGTCAGCCCGTTCAAGAGCATCGCAGCAAAGAAGAAGCTGACCATCATCGACATTGTGGCCAGCCGCATGCTGATGTCGCACGGCTATCTGAAGGCTGTCTTCGACGTCTTCGACAAGTATCAGTGCATCATCGACATGGTCTCGACCAGCGAGGTAAGCATCTCGGTCTCGGTGGATTCCAACCAGCGACTGCCGGAGATCTGCGCCGAACTGTCGAAGATCGCCGACGTCAAGATGGAGGGCCACAAGGCCCTGGTCTGCCTGGTGGGCGAGGATATCCGCGGCCAGCACGGCATTGCGGCGCAGGTATTTGCCGCCGTGCGCCATGTGAACGTGCGGATGATCTCGCAGGGCGCCAGCGAGATCAACATGAGTTTCATGATCGACGAGGATGACGTGGACGAGGCGGTGAAGAGCCTGCATGCAGCCTTCTTCGCCAACCCCGACCCGAACATCTTTGATGTAGCCGCACGCCCCGCCGTAACGCACTAACGGTCAACGGCCGGCACAACAAAGTACGACACCACGAGGGGAAGACGACCATGCGGATTCTGGTGCTGGGTGCAGGCAAGACAGGCAAGCTGGTGGCCGAGGTTGCAACCGAACGCGGCCACAGCGTGTATGTGCTGGATGCGAAGGAGAACAAGGAGGCGGCGGCGCTGACGGCGCCGTTTGTCACCGGCTTTGACGTGGTCATCGACTTCACCACTCCGGAGGCCGTGGTGCAGAACATGCGCGCCTGCCTGGCAGCCGGAGCCAGAATGGTGATCGGCACGACGGGCTGGTACGACAAGCTGCACGACATGCGTGCCATTGCGGAGCGACGCGGCGCAGGCCTGCTGTACGGCACCAACTACTCCATCGGCGTACAGGTCATGCTGCAGCTGGCACGGCAGATGGGCGCAGCGCTGAAGGCCGCCGGCTATACCTTCTCGATTGAGGAGACGCACCACACCAGCAAGCTGGATTCCCCCTCCGGCACGGCGCTGACGCTGAAGGCCGCCGTCGAGAAGGGTGCGGGAATCAGCGGCGTCCAGGTCGTCTCGCACCGCGTAGGCGACGAGGCCGGCCTGCACATGCTGAAGGCAGAGAGCGCCGCAGACCGGCTGGAGCTGACGCACGCCTCATACTCCCGGCGCGGCTTCGCCGAGGGCGCGGTGCGAGCCGCCGAGTGGATGGCGCACCGCAGCGGCTGCTACGACTTTCAGGACGTATACACCCAGATCTAACCGAACCAGAGGAAAGGGCCCCCATGAGCACTGTTGCAACGAGCCAAACCAAGTACGCTGCGTTGACCTTTGAGGAGAAGCTGGACCGCCTGGCTGAGGTGGCGGTAAAGGTGGGCCTGGGGCTGCGACCCGGGCAGGAACTGGTGATGAGCGCCCCCATGGACGCGCTGCCGCTGGCTCGCCGGATTACGGAACATGCGTACAAGGCAGGCGCCCTGCTGGTCACCACGCTCTACAGCGACGACCCCAGCGTGCTGGCGCGCTACCAGTATGCGCAGGACGCCAGCTTTGACTACGCCCCTGCCTGGCTGCAGGAGGGCGTTGCAACTGCCTTCCGCAACGGCGCGGCACGGTTGGCCATTGCGGGCAGCAACCCTGCCCTGCTGGCCGGGCAAGACCCCGCCAAGGTCTCGCGCGCCAACGTGGCCATGTCCAAGGTGAGCAAGCCAGCCATGGAGCTGATCACCCGCCACGACATCAACTGGACGATTGTGGCCGCGGCCACGCCCGAGTGGGCAAGGCTGGTCTTTCCCAGCGAGCCCACCGACGTGGCGATGGCGAAGCTGTGGGAGGCGATCTTCGTCGCTTCACGCATCGCCGTCGATGACCCGGTGGCCGAGTGGCAGCAGCACGGCGCGCGCCTGAAGCAGCGCGTCGAGATGCTGAACAGCCGCCGTTACGCGGCGCTTCACTTCAAGTCTGCCGACGGCTCGACGGACCTGCGCGTGGGCCTGGCCGACGACCATCTGTGGGCAGGCGGCGGCACCACCGCAAACAATGGCGTCGATTGCCAGCCCAACATTCCCACCGAGGAGTGCTTCACCACGCCGCACAAGGATCGCGTGGACGGCGTGGTGCGCGCCTCCAAGCCGCTTTCGCATCAAGGCACACTGATCGAAAACATCGCAGTGAAGTTTGAGGCCGGGCGCATTGTAGAGGCGACGGCAACCGCGGGCGAAGATGCGCTGAACCGGCTCATCTCGACCGACGACGGTGCGCGCCGCTTGGGCGAGGTGGCCCTGGTGCCGCACGGCTCGCCGATTGCGCAGAGCGGCATCCTCTTCTGGAATACGCTCTTTGACGAGAATGCAGCCAGCCACATTGCCCTGGGCCAGGCCTACTCGACCTGCGTGAAGGACGGCGATAAGCTGAGCGAGGCAGAGCTGGCAGCAAGGGGCGCGAATACGAGCCTCATTCACGTGGACTGGATGATCGGCTCCGGCCAGATGGATGTGGATGGAATCCGCGCGGACGGCACCGCAGAGCCGCTGATGCGCAGCGGAGCGTGGGTCTAAGCAGCGCAGGCTGTCGCATCCCGCAGGACACAGGCACTTCAAGGTAGACTTGGTACGTTATGGAACTGATGGGTTGCGGTACAGCGCTGGTCACCCCCTTCCGGGGCGACGGCAATCTTGATGAGCCGGCGCTGTTTGCGCTGGTGCAGTGGCAGATCGAACAGGGTATCTCGTTCCTGGTGCCGTGCGGCACGACGGGCGAGGCCGCCACGCTGAGCGAGGCCGAGTGGCTGCGTGTGGTGGAGGTGGTGCTGGACGCCGCCGGCGGACGCGTGCCGGTGATCGCCGGAGTGACCCACAACGCCACCCGCGAAGCCGTGTTGAAGGCACGCAGACTGGCCCGCATCCCCGGCCTGAGCGGCATTCTGACGGCGAACCCTTACTACAATCGTCCCGGGCAGGAGGGCCAATACCAGCACTTCCGCGCCATCGCCGAGGCGGTGGACCTGCCCGTGGTGCTCTACAACATTCCCGGCCGCACGGGCGCCAACCTGGAGCCAGCCACGGTGCTGCGCCTGGCTGAGCTGCAGAACGTCGTGGCTATCAAAGAGAGCAGCGGCAACCTGGCGCAGATTACCGAGCTGCTGACGCAGGCTCCGCGCAGCTTCAAAGTGCTGGCCGGGGACGACGGGCTGGCGCTGCCGGTGCTCGCCCTGGGCGGCGCGGGTCTGGTGTCGGTCGCCTCCAACGTGGTGCCGTCGCAGATGGCTTCCATGGTGCGGGCGGCGCTGGAGAATGACTGGCCCACGGCACGCCGCGTGAACCGGCACTTCTACAAACTGATGCAGGCGCACTTCTGGGAGCCCAGCCCGGCTCCGGTGAAGGCTGTGCTGAACCTGCTGGGCCGCTGTGACGAGATACTGCGCCTGCCCATGGTGCCGGTCACCAGCGGCACGCGTCGCAAGCTGGAGCTGCTTGCAGGCGAACTGGGCCTGCTGGTGCATGCTCCACAGCGCGGCGAAGACCTGCGGATGTTCTAGGGCCGCCGCACGTCACGATCAGAGACTTAAAAACGAATGGAGAAGATGGTGAGCTTGGACCTGCAGGAGCGCATTGAGTACTGGTTTGGCCAGGGAGCAGCCGCGATCGGCAACGCCGACGCGGAGGCAGCCTTCTACCTGCTGCGCGAGCAGCTGGAGGCTGGCAGCTTGCGTTCCGCAGAGCCGGACACCACCCAGCCGCTGGGCTGGCGCGTGAATGCCTGGGTCAAGCGCGGCATCCTGCTGGGCTTCCGCCTGGGTTCGCTGGTGGAGATGGGCGACAGCGCGTGCCTCTCCTTCGTAGACAAGGCGACGTATCCGGCCCGCCGGTTTGCCGTGGCCGATGGCGTGCGCGTGGTGCCGGGCGGCTCCAGCGTGCGCAGCGGTGCCCACCTGGCCCGCAGCGTGGTGATGATGCCTCCGGCGTACGTCAACGTTGGCGCATTTGTGGATGAGGGCACCATGGTGGACTCGCACGCGCTGGTGGGTAGCTGCGCGCAGATCGGTAAGCGCGTCCACCTGAGCGCGGCCGCGCAGATTGGCGGTGTGCTGGAGCCGGTGAACGCCAGCCCGGTCATCATCGAAGACGACGCGCTGATTGGCGGCAACACGGGGGTCTACGAGGGCACCATTGTGCGCAGCCGCGCGGTGCTGGCGGCCGGCACCGTGCTGACCCGCGGCACACCGGTGTACGACCTGGTGCGTGGCGAGGTGTACAAGGCCAGCGCAGAGACCCCGCTGATTATCCCCTCCGGTGCGGTCGTGGTGCCCGGCTCGCGGCAGATACCCAGCGGCAAAGGCGCAGAGTGGGGCCTCTCCGTGGCAACGCCAGTCATCGTGAAGTATCGCGACGAAAAGACGGAGCTCTCACTGGCTCTGGAAGATCTGCTCCGTTAAAGCAGGCCCCCTTCGTCAACACAGGAGTTGACAGAAGCCGCGTCAATCCTGAGGATAACGGTATGGCTATCTCCACCCAGCTTAAGCAGCGCATGGTTTGTCAGGGCGATTGTTGTGCCCTGCAGCCGTGTTGTGGGTGTGCGTTCAACAGATAGCGAGCTGCTGCCTCGGCAGCTTCCGGCCTGATTCGAACCCACTCGCCACCCCCGGTGAGTGGGTTTTCTCTTTGCATCCGCCCCGGATGCCACACAATCACAAGGAGAGTTATGAGAGAGCCACGGCACGTGCCGTTGCGAACGTACCGCGCAGCGCCACACCACCTGCTCGTGCTGGCATTGGTCGTGCTGGCAGCCGGTACCGCCGGCGGACAGCAGCCCAGAATCAGCTGGCTGGATGCGCAGGCTGCCCGGGCATCCGCGAACCAGCCGCACTGGGCCACGCCGCTGGTGACGACATCGCCGAAGATCGAGCAGGGTCTGCGTACAGACTTCGTTCGGCAGAGCGTGCGGGGCGGGCAACAGAACTGGAATCTTGGCAACGCCAAGGGCCTGCAGGTGGTTCTGCTGCCTCGGCTGGAGGTGCGTGTGAGCCCGCCGCCCTACCTGCTGCACTCCAACCCCGCAGTCTCCGATGGCTTTGGCGACCTGGGCCTGCGCCTGAAGTATCGCCTGTACGGCAGCAACGAGCAGCACCACAACGCCGTGGTGACTGCTGACCTGACGGCGAGCCTGCCTACGGGTAAGAACACGAACGGCAGCTGCTGCGCCCTGCTCTCTCCCATGCTGGGCGCGGGCAAAGGCTGGGGCAACCTGGCGCTTACCTCCACGCTGAGCGGGGTGCTGCCGGTCAGTGGCACGGCCCGGTTGGGCCGCCAGATGGCCTGGAGCACGGCCCTGCAGCTGCACGCGGGCCGGTACGCCTGGCTGCAGATGGAGTCTGCAACCACCTGGTACAGCGGCGGCAGCAACGACGGCCACAGCCAGACGCTGCTGACGCCGGGCATCGTGGTCAGTCGCCTGCCCCTCACCCGCGGTACAGCCGGTGGTGTGGGGCCGCTGTCGTTGACCGTGGGTGCCGGGGAGCAGATCGCGGTGACGCACTTCAGCACCTACAACCATGCTCCTGTTGTGAGCGTGCGTCTGCGCTTCTAGGGCGGGGCCGCCTGCAGGGGGCAAACCGCCGTAAGCGTGCAGACTGACTGATAGAATTCAGGGTGATGGCTAACGACACACTCAAGCTGATTCCACTAGGCGGGCTGGGCGAGTTCGGAATGAACTGCATGGCTCTCCGTTGGCACGATGACATTGTGGTCATCGACGCCGGATTGATGTTTCCCGAAGAAGAGCTGCTGGGCGTGGATATCGTCGTTCCGGATATCAGCTACCTGATCGAGAACCGCGACAAGGTACGCGGCATTCTGCTGACGCACGGGCACGAGGACCACATCGGTGGCCTGCCCTGGATTCTCTCCGAGCTGAACGTGCCGGTGTACGGCACGGAGTTCACCCTGGCCTATGTGGAAGGCAAGCTGGAAGAGCACCACCTGCTGGACGACGCCGAGCTGATTGAGATGCTGCCCGGCCGCCGCTTTACGCTGGGGCCGTTCACCATCCAGCCCATCCGCGTCACGCACTCGCTGGTGGACTGCGTCGCGCTCGCCATTCATACCCCGGTGGGTGTGGTGCTGCACACCGGCGACTTCAAAATTGACCTCTCGCCACCGGACGGCAAGGCGTTTGACCTGCACGCCTTTGCGGAGCTGGGCAAGCAGGGTGTGCTCTGTCTGCTGCAGGACTCCACAAACGTGGACCGCCGCGGCTACACGCCCAGCGAGCGCGCCGTGCGCCCACGGCTGGACGAGATCTTTGCGCAGACCCAGAAGAAGCTCTTCTTCAGCTGCTTTTCTTCGTCCATCCACAGGATTCGCCTGGCTATGGAGCTGGCCCAGGAGCACGGCAGGAAGATCGCCGTGATCGGCCGCTCGCTCGACAACTCCACGGAGATTGCGCAGGACCTGGGCTACCTGGACATTCCACCCGGGCTGATGATCAACCCCGGCCAGATCAAGGAGCAGCCCGCGAACAAGGTATGCGTCCTGATTACCGGCACGCAGGGCGAGCCCATGAGCGCGCTAAGCCGCGCCGCCGTAAACAACCACAAGCACGCCAGGATCGAGGCCGGGGATACCGTGCTGATGAGCTCGCGCGTCATCCCGGGTAACGAGAAGTCGATCTATCGCATGATCGACCACCTGGAGCGGCGTGATGCCAAGGTCATCCACGACGACGGCACGCAGGGCCTCATCCACGTCAGCGGTCACGCCAGCCAGGAAGAGCTGCGGCTGATGATCAACCTGGTGCGGCCCAAGTTCTTTATCCCCGTGCACGGCGACTACCGGCACCTGAAGCGCCACGCTGAGATGGCCGCAACCATGGGTGTGGTGGAGAAGTCGATTCTGCTGGAAGATGGCGAGGTGCTGGAGCTGAGTCGCGACTCCGCCATCCGGACTGGCACGGTGACCGTGGGCCGGGTGTGCATCGACTCCGGCGGTGGCTCGACCGATGTGGTGGAGGATCTGGTGATCCGCGACCGCCGCCACCTGAGCGAGGACGGCATCGTGTTGCCGATCATCGCCATCGACAAGCGAACCGGCAAACTGGAGAATCTGCCGGAGATCGTTATCCGCGGCATGGCCGTGGACGAGGCCACCATGATCGCCGAGGCTAAGCAGATTGTGCAGCGCACGCTGGATGGCTCGGGCGGCGAGGAACGCGGCGACTACGGTGTCATCAAGGAGAAGATCCGCGCCGATCTGAAGCGCTACATCCAGAAGAGCACCAGTCGCCGACCGCTGATTATGCCGGTCATCCTCGAGCTGTAGCGGCTCCATCTATTCCAACCGCACCACCGCAACCGGTATGCAGGTCACGATACGGACCCGGGCAAGAGACGACGCAAAGCGAAGCTGGCTGCGTTTGTACGTCGCGGCGCTGCTGGGTTGTGTCTCCCTGGCAGTGCTGCTGTGGCCGTGGCTGCGCAGCACCGCACAGGCCCTTGCGGTGCTGCTGCAGGTGGGGAATCAGCCGGTTCCGGTAGCGCTGCGGCTGCTGACCACTGGGCCCGTGGTAGTGCATGACGTAGTTGTGCCCGGCTCGGCCGGAGCCATCCATGCCCGGGAGTATGTGCCGTTGCTGCAGCCCGGCGCGCCCGGCCTGGTGGTGGTGCATGGGGTACACCACCTGGGCATGGATGAGCCGCGCCTGGTGGCCTTTGCGCGAGCCATGGCCAGCTGCGGCCTGCGCGTGCTCACGCCAGAGCTGCCCGGCATCAAGGACTATCGCGTCAGCCCGGAGTCCATCGTTGCGGTGGGTGAGGCGACGCGCTGGTACGCCGCACAGACCGGTGCCCCGGTCGGCGTGCTGGGCCTGAGCTTCAGCGGCGGGCTTGCGCTGGTCGCCGCGACCCGGCCCGAGTATCGCGACGCCTTCCGCTTCGTTCTGGCCGTCGGCGCGCAGGCCGCGATGGACCACGTAGCCACCTTCTACCAGACAGGCGCGGAGACGCGGCCCGACGGCACCGTGGAGCGACTGGCACCCCATGAGTACGGCTCGCTGGTGCTGGAGTACGAGCACCTTGAGGACTTTGTGCCGCCCCAGGACCTGGCTGCGGTGCGCACCGTGCTGCGCCTGCACCTGTATGAAGACGAGCCCGCCGAGCAGGCCGCGCGTGCTGGTCTGACACCGGCGCAGCAACAAGAGGTCACCGCGCTGACCGACTCCGCCAGCGCAGCGACCCGGGCCCGCGTGGCCGAGGTGGCGGCCCGTCACGCCGACGAGCTGCAGGCGCTCTCCCCACACGGCCGACTCGCCACCATCACGGTGCCGGTGTATCTGCTCCACGGCGCTGCAGACAATATCATTCCCTCGGCGGAGACGCTTTGGCTGGCCAGCGAGCTGCCCGCGCAGGCGCGACGCGGTGTGCTGATCAGCCCGGGACTCTCGCATCTGGATATGGAGGGCCAGGGCCCGGGATGGGCAGACCAGATGCGCCTGCTCGCCTTCTTTACCCGGGTGATGCACAACGCCACTGCGCCTGCCGCGGGCAGGTGACAGTCGATGCCGGTCCGCGTCAGTATGCGTAACAGGCAGAATGAGGAGAAGGAGTGACGATGCAGCTGAGGCAGCGTAGTGCGGTGGTTGCGGCAATCCTGGTGATGATGGCGCTCAGTGCGGGCGCGCAGAAGCAGCCCGAGGCCATGTCCGGCTATGATCGCTCGGCGCGAGCCACCATTCTGCACGAGGCAACGGTCTACGTCGCCGCCGATGCCGAGTCGCAGCACATCTCGCTGGTGACACCCGGCCATGAGGTGGTGGTGCTGCAGCACAGCGGCCCATGGGTCAAGGTGTTTGCCAATACGGACGTCGCCGACCAGCAGGACCCGGACTCCGAGCCGGAGTTCTCCGATGCGGACAATGTGACGCCTGCCTCCGGCTGGATTCGCGACAAGGGTGTCGTCTCGCCGCAGACGCCCGGCGGCGACCAGATCCTGTTTGGCGCGGCGGCCAACTTTGAGGCTCAGGCCGAGCAGCCGCATGCACCCAAGGGAGCCGCCGTAACGGCGCACCTGCTGTATCGGCGCGTTGCCGAGTACTTTCCGCAGTCGCCCCTGGCCGGTGAGGCGGCCTGGCGCTCGGCCGACGTGCGCTGGCAGCTGGACCGCCAGGACGTGATGACCCTGCCCAGCGCCAAGGAGCAGGATGCCTCGCTGCGCCAGCAGATCTACGAAGGGGACATGCGCAAGATCATCCGCCAGTTTCCGGGCACGTCGTACGCCGCGCTGGCCGCCTATGACCTGCTGGACAACAAGCTGTGCGGCGACTGGCAGGGCCTGCCCCACTGCCCAGAGCTGGAGACCACGCTCTACGAGAAGTATGCCCAGCAGTACCCGGACGGACCGCGCGCGGCCCAGGCCCTGTACAACGCGGCCTATCGGCAGGCCGTGCTGGTGACCATGTACACCGTCGACGACAATCGCAAGAAGGCGGACGCCGCCGCCGCACACGTGCAGCAACTGGTGCAGCAGATGCAGGCGCGCTACCCGAAGTCAGAGTTCACGGCGCGTGCCGCCAGCATCGGCTTCCAGGTGCAGCAGCAGATTCCCGTCTACGGCAGCGACCGCGACTGAGGCTGCGGACTGTGGTCATCCAAAGCAGCAACGGTCCGTGGGCAAGATTCGCGCACTGTTGACCAGGCAGGAATCCGTGCGCATTTAGGATAGGACCATGCCGATTGTTAAAGTGCTGGTGCTTGCCATTGTGCAAGGTCTTGCCGAGTTACTGCCCGTCTCCAGCTCTGCCCACGTCGTGGTCGCGGAGCGCCTGCTGGGGATGGACCCCACCAGCCCGCAGATGACGCTGCTGCTGGTCATGCTCCACACCGGCACCATGTTTGCCGTGATTGTGTACTTCTGGAACCAGTGGAAGCGCACCTACTTTGCGAGCGGCGACGCGTTCCAGCGCTTTCTGGTGCGGGTGGTATGGGCCACGCTGCTGACGGCAGTCGTCGGCTACCCGATTGTGAAGGTGATTGAGAAGACGCTGTTTCGTGGTTCCTCCAAGGCAGAGATCGAGCAGCTCTTCGGTCGGCTGGACCTGGTGGCCCCGGCACTGGCTGCCGCCGGCGTGCTGATTCTGCTGGCCGGGCTGCTGGAGAGCCGCAGAATGCTGGCGCAGGAGCGCGTCTACGGTGAGAGCGTCACCATGCGGCAGGCGGGCATCATGGGCATCATCCAGGGCCTGTGTCTTCCCTTCCGCGGCTTCTCGCGCTCGGGTGCCACCATCTCCACGGGCATGCTTGCCGGGGCCAGCAAGGACCGTGCTGAGCGCTTCAGCTTTGCCATGGCGGTGGTACTTACCCCGGCCGTCGTGGGCAAAGAGGCGCTGAGGCTGCTGAAGGCCTCGCACGAGGCGGCCGCCGCCGGAGCTCCGATCGACCTGCACGGCAGCATCGCTACCAGCCTGCTGGGTGCGGTCTTCTCCTTCCTGGCCGGCCTCATTGCGCTGCGCTGGCTCAGCAGCTGGCTGGAGGAGGGCCGCTGGTATCTCTTCGGCATCTACTGCCTGGTGGCCAGTGGCGTCGTGCTTTACCTGCATCATCTGGGCTACTGACCCTCAGGTTCCAGCCGTTCCAGCGTAAGGCAGCGGGTGGCTCCGCTGCCTTTTCTGCTGCTGGCCGTGGGTTGACATCCTGATACCCTGCTGGCGGCCGCACGTATTTTGCGGTTGCGCTTTGGGATAATCAAAGTTGCTCTGGTGGTCAAGGTCTGGCAGCAGTTGCCTCCTGGCGGGCGCAGGCCACGCCGGGCAGGAGAGGCCTCGCGAACCCCGATGAAGACCCTACGACTTGTCTCTACCCCAACCCGGAACCGGCGTCTGAACGAGATTATCGGGATGATTGTGCTGGTGGGTGCGGGGCTCGTCTTCCTCTCTCTGGCAACCTACTCCCCAACTGATCCCTCGCTGAATACGGTTGGCGGCTACGCAACGGGGCGCCCCGCGCATAACTGGACCGGCATGGCCGGGGCCTACGTCTCCGACGTCTTGCTGCAGGCCATTGGCGTGGCAGCGTTCTTTTTGCCGGTGGTGCTGGGCCGGCTGGGCCTGTGCTGGATGCGTTCGCGGCCGGCAGGCTCGCCCAAGGCCAAGCTGATCGGCCTGACGCTGTGGGTGCTGTTCGCGCCGGCAGCTATTGCGCTGCTGCCCGGGCATCTGTTGTGGCGCCATGCTCTGCCCATTGAGGGTACGACCGGACACCTGCTGGCCACCACGCTGGTCCACTATCTCAATCTGCCCGGCGCCAGCATCGTGCTGGGATTGATGGTGGCCATGTCGCTGTACCTGGCCTCTTCGTTCACCTTCAACACCGCCAGCGAGTGGGCCATGATCCGGTTCAGCTTCCTGTACGCGCTGGCCGAGCGCTGGCGCACCTGGCGTGGACGCCGTGCCGAGGCCAGGGCGGAGCGCGACGAAGAGGAGTTCCTGAGCAAGCGCGAGAAGATGGAGGCCAAAGCCCGCCGCGAGCGCGAGAAGGCAGAGCGTGCCGCTGCCGTGGAAGCTGGCGAGCAGTCCACGCTGCTGGGCGGACTCTTCCGCTGGCTGGGCCGCAACCGTCGCGCCGAGGCTGTAGCACCGGAGGATGCGCCCGGCGCTGCTGAGCCGGTCTCCATGTGGCAGAACATGCCGCGCACCCTGGTGGATGCACCGCCGGTTACGCCACTCAGCACCGCCGCTGCTGCCGTCGCACCGTTCCAGGATGCGCTGGCCAAAGCCGCAGCGCCGGTGCGCGCCATCGACGACCACTCCAACTTCGACGAGCAGCGCGGGCTGGGCTTCGCCGAGGGACGGGTCGAGATGCCCGAGCCCAGACCGGCCAAGGTGCCGACACCGATCCGCCCGCCGCGCACTGCAGAGCCGGTCGCTGCGCCGGAGCCCGCTCCCGCACTGGCCGACTCCATCTCCTTCGGCAAGCGTGCCGACGCGGACATCAAGCCAGTCACCATCGTGCCCAAGAGCGTTCGCGGCTACAAGTTGCCCTCCTCCAGCCTGCTGTTCCGCGACGACGACCAGAAGGCCGTACGCGAGGATGAACTGCGCGAAGAGGCTCGCGTGCTGGTGGAGAAGTGCCGCGAGTTCTCCGTCGATGGCCAGGTCACGCAGATCAACCCCGGCCCGGTGGTCACCACGTTTGAGTTCCGTCCTGACGCGGGAGTGAAGGTCGCCCGCATCACTGGCCTGGCAGACGATCTGTGCCTCGCCATGGCCGCCGAGAGCATTCTGATTGAGCGCATGGCCGGCAAGAGCACGGTCGGCATCCAGGTGCCGAACAGCGAGCGCGAGACCATCTGGCTGCGCGACGTGGTGGAGAGCGAGAGCTTCGCTCAGTCCAAGTCGCGGCTGGCGATCGCCCTGGGCAAGGACATCAATGGCCGCATTGTGACCGCCGACCTGGCCAGCATGCCGCACGTGCTGATCGCAGGCTCCACGGGCTCCGGCAAATCGGTCGCCATCAACGCCATGATCATGAGCGTGCTGTTCAAGAGCACGCCCGAGCAGGTACGCATGATCCTGGTCGATCCCAAGCGCGTCGAGCTGGGCATGTACGAGGGCATTCCGCACCTGTTCACGCCTATCATCACTGAGGCCAAGCTGGCCGCCAACGCACTGCGCAATGCGGTCAAGGAGATGGAGCGCAGGCTGAAGCTGCTGGCGGCCAATCACGTGCGCAACATCGACCAGTTCAACAAACTGTTTGAGCACGGCAGCGAGTACCTGTTCGAAGATGTCAACCAGGAGCCGCTGCCTTACATCATCATCATTATTGATGAGCTGGCCGACCTGATGATGCTGGATCGCGCGAACGTGGAAGAGTCCATCACGCGTCTGGCCCAGATGGCGCGCGCTGTGGGCATTCAC
>JAGWNX010000079.1 GCA_028872955.1 Acidobacteriota bacterium | reverse complement strand
TGGGTCTGCAGCTCAAGTACGACCAGGCCGAGTGCGAAGAGCGTGGCATGACCTACTCTGCCCCGCTGAAGGTCACCATTCGCCTGAAGATCTACGACAAGGATCCTGAGACCGGCGTCAAGAGCCTGCGTGACATGAAGGAGCAGGAAGTCTTCTTCGGCGACATTCCGCTGATGAGCCAGAACGGCACGTTTATCGTCAACGGCACCGAGCGCGTCATCGTGTCGCAGTTGCACCGTTCGCCCGGCGTCTTCTTTGAGACCGCGAACAACCGCACCTACTTCCTCGGCAAGATCATTCCGTACCGCGGCAGCTGGGTGGAGTTTGAGTACGACCAGAAGAGCACGCTCTACGTGCGCATCGACCGGAAGCGCAAGTTCCTGGGCACCATCTTCCTGCGCGCCCTGGGCCTGCGTACGGACGAGGAGATTCTGAAGACCTTCTACACCGTGGATACGATCCGGGTGGTGGACGGCAAGCTGCAGTGGGTCGTAGCGGCCGACGGTCAGCCGACTCACCTGCAGGGCACGCGTCCGGCGGCTGCCGTGAGCGTGAAGGGCGAAGAGGTTGCGCCGGCGACGCGCAAGATCTCGGCGCACTCGCTGAAGGCGCTGCGCGCGCACAAGGTGGAGACGGTTGACGTGGAGACGTCGGAGTTCGACGGCGCCATGACGGCAGCCGAGGTGGTGGACCTGACCACCGGCGAACTGCTCTACGAGGCAAATCAGGAGCTGACGGCCGACAAGCTGCATCGCATTCTGCAGTCGGGCGTGACCAGCTTTGAGGTCTTCTTCCCGGAGCGTGACGATGTGGGCAACATCATCACGAACACGCTGCGTCGCGACTCCGTGCGCAAGCCCGAAGAGGCCCTGATCGAGATCTACCGTAAGCTGCGTCCGGGCGACCCGCCGACGCTGGACACCGCGACGGCGCTGTTTGAGGGCATGTTCTTCGATCCGCGCAAGTACGACTTCTCGCGCGTCGGCCGTCTGAAGTTCAACATCAAGCTGTACGAGGATCAGAACTCCGGCACGCTGGACAATCGGACGCTGACGCCGGAGGACTTCTACGGCACCATCCGCTACCTGCTGAAGCTGCGCAAGAACATCGGCGTTGTGGACGATATCGATCACCTGGGCAACCGTCGAGTCCGCGCCGTGGGCGAACTGATGGAGAATCAGTTCCGCATCGGCCTGGTGCGCATGGAGCGCGCCATCAAGGAGAAGATGTCGGTGTACCAGGAGATGTCGACGGCGATGCCGCACGACCTCATCAATGCGAAGCCGGTGATGGCGGCCATCCGCGAGTTCTTTGGCTCGTCGCAGCTCTCGCAGTTCATGGACCAGACCAATCCGCTCTCGGAGATCACGCACAAGCGCCGCCTGTCGGCCCTTGGGCCCGGTGGTCTGTCGCGTGAGCGTGCCGGCTTTGAGGTGCGCGACGTGCACCCCACGCACTACGGCCGCATCTGCCCGATCGAGACGCCGGAAGGCCCGAACATCGGCCTGATCTCCTCACTGAGCTGCTTTGCGCGCATCAATGAGTATGGCTTTATCGAGTCGCCCTACCGCAAGGTGAAGGACGGCCGCGTGCTGGACTACGTTGCGGTGACGAACGCGGGCGAGAGCGGGCTGCGCCAGGGCGATTCGCTGGAGATCTCCGACGCTCGCGCGCTGAACGAGCAGCTGCGCAAAGACGGCAAGCGCACCATCGAGTTTGAGCCGTTCAGCTTCTACCTCTCGGCGTGGGAGGAGGATCGCCACACGATTGCCCAGGCGAACATCGAGCTCGATGAGAACGAAAATATCGTGCAGGACATCGTCGATGCGCGTCGCCAGGGCAACTTTGTGCTGGTGAACAAGACTGAGGTCGACTATGTGGACGTCTCGCCGAAGCAGCTGGTGTCGGTCGCGGCTTCGCTGGTGCCATTCCTGGAGCACGACGACGCGAACCGCGCGCTGATGGGTGCCAACATGCAGCGCCAGTCGGTGCCGCTGCTGGTCTCTGAGGCTCCGCTGGTGGGCACGGGTATGGAGGGCGTGACGGCACGCGACTCCGGCGCGGTGATCCTGGCCAAGCGCAACGGTATTGTGGACTCGGTCGACTCCGAGCGCATCATTGTGCGCGTCGAGGGCGAGCACCACCCCACGCAGCTGTCGCGTGAGGTTGGTTCCGACATCTATCAGCTCACCAAGTTCAAGCGCTCCAACCAGAACACCTGCATCAATCAGAAGCCGATTGTGCGTCGTGGCGACCGCGTGGTGAAGGGGCAGGTGATTGCCGACGGACCGTGTACGGAGCAGGGCGAGCTTGGCCTGGGCCGTAACGTTCTGGTGGCCTTCATGCCGTGGCGCGGATACAACTTCGAGGACGCGATTCTGATCTCGGAGAAGCTGGTGCGGGAAGACTACTACACGTCGATCCACATCGAAGAGTTCGAGATTGAGGCGCGCGATACGAAGCTTGGGCCGGAAGAGATCACGCGCGACATTCCGAACGTCAGCGAGCACGCGCTGCGCGATCTGGACGAGTCGGGCATCATCCGCATTGGCGCAAAGATCGGCCACAATGACATTCTGGTGGGCAAGGTAACGCCGAAGGGCGAGACCCAGCTGACGCCGGAAGAGAAGCTGCTGCGCGCGATCTTTGGCGAAAAGGCAGGCGACGTACGCGACGCTTCATTGACCTGCCCCCCGGGTATCGAGGGCACCGTGGTGGATGTGCGCATCTTCTCGCGCAAGGGCCAGGAGAAGGATGAGCGCGCCAAGCAGATCGAGCAGGAGCAGATCGAGAAGCTGGAGCGCAACCTGGCGGACGAGATTCGCATTCTGACCGACGAGCGGTTGAAGCGTCTGGAAGCGATTCTCGGCGGCAAGGAAGTGCAGATTGATCTGCACGACGAGCGCACTAACAAGAAGTTGCTGAACAAGGGCGACGTTCTGGACCGCGACACCATTGAGCTGATCAGCACGCGCAACCTGAAGCGTATTCGTTACGCCGACAAGGATCCGCGCGTGAATGAGCAGATCGACGAGATCGAGGAGATGACCTCGCGTCAGATCGACGTGCTGCGCAAGATCACCAACGAGAAGATCGGCAAGATGTCGAAGGGCGACGAACTGCCGCCGGGCGTCATCAAGATGGTGAAGGTCTATGTGGCCATGAAGCGCAAGCTCTCTGTCGGCGACAAGATGGCGGGTCGTCACGGCAACAAGGGTGTGATTGCGCGCATTCTGCCGGAAGAGGATATGCCGTATCTTCCGGATGGAACGCCGGTCGAGATCGTGCTGAATCCACTGGGTGTGCCTTCGCGTATGAACGTCGGTCAGATTCTGGAGACGCATCTGGGCTGGGCGGCACACGAGCTGGGCAAGCAGGTGGCAGAGCTGGCGACGACCATGGAGTCAGCGGCTGAGGTGCGGGAGCTCTTCAAGGCGCGCTTTGCGGGCACTGCCGCGCTGAACCAACTGCTGGACCTGGACGACGAGCAGACCCTGCGCGTGGCAGCCGGTATGAAGCGTGGCGTGTGGTTTGGCACGGCTGTCTTCGACGGTGCGCGCGAGGGCGAGATCAAGGCGCTGCTGAAGTCGGCAGGTCTGCCCAGCTCCGGCAAGTCGCAGCTGTTTGACGGCATGACCGGCGATGGGTTTGAGCAGCCGGCAACCGTGGGCTACATCTACATGCTGAAGCTCTCGCACCTGGTCGACGACAAGATTCACGCTCGTTCGATTGGACCGTACTCGCTCATCACGCAGCAGCCGCTGGGTGGCAAGGCGCAGTTCGGTGGCCAGCGCTTCGGAGAGATGGAAGTCTGGGCGCTGGAGGCTTACGGTGCGGCCTACATTCTGCAGGAGCTGCTGACTGCGAAGTCGGACGATGTCTTTGGCCGTACGAAGATCTACGAGGCCATCGTCAAGGGCGAGGCGGCGATCGAGCCCGGCGTGCCGGAGTCGTTCAACGTGTTGATCCGCGAGCTGCAGTCGCTGTGCCTGGATGTGGAGCTCATCAAGCAGTCTGAGCAGAAGAAGGTTCCGCTGCCGGCGATTGCTGCGGCTGACTAACGATTGGGGCCGGGAGTCGTTGCTCCCGGCCCGGGACGATCTGCCGGAACCCTGGCGTGAATCTCCTGAGCAAGGCCTATGCTCAATGTTCACGAGATGCGCCGGGGTGAGGGCACGGAATAGAAGCAGGCGATGAGACTTAAGGTTTCGCTTCCATCGCCAGAGCAAAGAATGGCAGTACACACCGCAGCCTCGGCAGAAGAGCAAACGGCTCCACGCTAACCGCTGCACCCGGAGACGCAAACTATGTTCCGCTCCAGCCCCTTTGAACTGACCGGCCCCATCGCCGACTTTGACGCCATCAAGATTCAGCTCGCCTCGCCGGAGAAGATCCGCAGCTGGTCGCATGGTGAAGTGACCAAGCCCGAGACCATCAACTACCGCACCTTCAAGCCGGAGCGCGACGGTCTGTTCTGCGCCCGCATCTTCGGGCCGATCACCGACTGGGAGTGCCTGTGCGGCAAGTACAAGCGCATGAAGCACCGCGGTGTGATCTGCGACAAGTGCGGTGTTGAGGTGACGCTCTCGAAGGTGCGCCGCGAGCGGCTTGGCCACATTGAGCTGGCCAGCCCATGCTCGCACGTGTGGTTCTTCAAGGGCCTGCCGAGCCGCATCGGCCACCTGCTGGACATCTCCTTGCGTGAGCTGGAGGCGGTGCTGTACTTCGAGTCCTACGTGGTGGTGGATCCGGGCGACGCACCTGTGAAGGAGCGCGAGGTCATCAAGGACGAGACCAAGTTCCGCGAACTGGATCAGCAGTATCGGCCCAGTGGCTTCAAGGCGATGATGGGCGCCGAGGCCATCAAGGAGCTGCTCAAGCGCGTCGATGTGAATGAGCTGGCCATTGAGCTGCGCGAGCGGATGAAGACGGAGACTTCGCTGCAGAAGAAGCTGAAGTACTCCAAGCGGCTCAAGATTGTGGAGGCCTTCCGCAAGTCGGACAACCTGCCGCAGTGGATGATTCTGGATGTGATCCCGGTGATTCCGCCCGAGCTGCGCCCGCTGGTGCCGCTGGATGGCGGCCGCTTTGCGACCTCGGATCTGAATGATCTGTATCGCCGCGTGATCAACCGCAACAACCGCCTGAAGAAGCTGATGGATCTGCACGCGCCTGAGGTGATTGTGCGCAACGAAAAGCGCATGCTGCAGGAGGCCGTGGATGCGCTGTTCGATAACGGTCGCCGTGGCCGTGTGCTGCGCGGTGCCAACAACCGTCCGCTCAAGTCGCTCTCCGATACGCTTAAGGGCAAGCAGGGCCGCTTCCGTCAGAACCTTCTGGGCAAGCGTGTGGACTACTCCGGCCGCTCGGTCATCGTGGTCGGGCCGGAGCTGAAGCTTCACCAGTGCGGTCTGCCGAAGAAGATGGCGCTTGAGCTCTTCAAGCCCTTTATCTATCACCGTCTGGAGCAGACCGGTCACTGCACCACCATCAAGCAGGCCAAAGAGATGGTGGAGATGCAGGAGTCGATCGTGTGGGACATCCTCGAAGAGGTGATCAAGGACCATCCGATCCTGCTGAACCGCGCCCCGACGCTGCACCGCCTCGGCATCCAGGCCTTTGAGCCGGTGCTGGTGGAAGGCAAGGCGATCAAGATTCATCCGCTGGTCTGCACGGCGTTCAACGCAGACTTCGACGGCGACCAGATGGCGGTCCACATTCCGCTCTCGCCTGAGGCGCAGATCGAGGCCAGCGTGCTGATGCTCGCCTCGCACAACATCCTTTCGCCGGCCAGCGGCCAGCCGATCACTGTGCCCACGCAGGACCTGGTGCTCGGCATCTATTACCTGACCAAGGCGAAGGTGAACGCCAAGGGTGAGGGCCGCGTCTTCGCCAACATCGAAGAGGTGTTGATGGCGCTCGAGGCCGGCCAGGTGGAGACGCTCTCGCCGATCCGCCTCCGTTATACCGGCAAGGTGCTGGATATGACGACGGCGTACGACGACCAGGACATCATCCACACCGAGGCGGTCGAGTTCCACCGTCAGTACATCAACACCACCGTGGGCCGTGCGATCCTGAACGACGCATTGCCTGAGGGGATGCCGTACATCAACGGCCTGCTCAAGAAGAAGGGCATTGGCCAGCTGGTGAACTACTGCTACCTGAACCTTGGCCTGGAGACGACGGTGAAGACGCTGGATCGCATCAAGGATCTCGGCTTCCGCTTCGCCACTCGCTCGGGTCTGTCGGTCGGCCTGGATGACATGGTCATCCCGGACTCCAAGTACACCGTGGTGGGCGATGCAGAGAAGCAGGTGCTGGCTATGCAGCAGCAGTACCTGGATGGTGCCATCACCAACGGCGAGCGTTCGAACAAGGTCATCCAGATGTGGTCTGGCGTGACCGAGCGTGTGGCCGATGAGATGTTCAACAACATGAAGCAGGCCGACAAGGACGGCGCCATGAATCCGATCTACATCATGGCCGACTCTGGCGCCCGCGGTTCCAAGCAGCAGATCCGTCAGCTCTCGGGTATGCGCGGCCTGATGGCCAAGCCCTCGGGCGAGATCATCGAGACGCCGATCACGGCTAACTTCCGTGAAGGTCTGACCGTGTTGCAGTACTTCATCTCGACGCACGGCGCGCGTAAGGGCCTGGCGGATACGGCGCTGAAGACCGCGGACTCGGGTTATCTGACCCGTCGTCTGGTCGACGTCGCACAGGATGTGATCATCTCGCATCATGACTGCGGGACCGTCGAAGGCATCTACGTCACTCCGATTATTGAAGCGGGTGAGACGATTGAGCCGCTGCGTGACCGCATCATCGGTCGTGTCTCGCTGGAGCGCCTGAAGGACTACGAAGGCAAGACGATCGTCGAAGTGAACCAGGAGATCGACGAGGAACTGGCCTCGGCGGTGCAGGCTGCAGGTATCGAAAAGGTGAAGATCCGCTCGGTGCTCACCTGCGAGTCCAAGCGTGGCGTCTGCATTTTGTGCTACGGCCGCAACCTGGGCTCCGGCAAGATGGTGGAGATGGGCGAGGCCGTTGGTGTGATCGCGGCGCAGTCCATCGGCGAGCCTGGCACGCAGCTGACCATGCGTACCTTCCACATCGGTGGTACGGCGTCGCGCGTCTCGGATGCTTCGCATCTGGAGGCGAAGAACGCCGGTACGGTTCGCTTCATCAACCTGGTGACGGTCCGCTCCAAGGACGGCACGCTGGTAGCCATGAACCGCAACGGCTCGATCGCGGTGATGGATGACAAGGGCCGCGAGAAGGAGCGTTATGCCATCGTCTACGGCGCGAAGCTGCGCGTGGAAGATGGGCAGGCTGTGGCTCTGGGCGACCGGCTCGGCGAGTGGGATCCGTACACGTTCTCGCTGCTCACGGAGATCGCCGGCACGGTCCAGTTCAAGGACCTGCAGGAGGGCGTGACGCTGAACGAAGAGGTCGACGAAGTGACCGGCCTCAGCCGTCTGGTGGTTGCGGATTCTCCCGATGAGAAGCGGCAGCCCGCCATCATTGTGAAGTCGGCGACCGGCACCAAGCGCTACCTGATGCCTTCGCGTGCTCACCTGATGGTGGCTGATGGCGACGAGATCTTCCCGGGCGACATCCTGGCCAAGATTCCGCGCGAGACCACTCGTACCAAGGACATCACCGGCGGTCTGCCGCGCGTGGTGGAGTTGTTCGAGGCCCGCAAGCCGCGTGATCCGGCGATCATCAGCAAGATCGACGGCGTGGTGCGCTTCGGCGATGTCTCCAAGGGACAGCGCAAGGTGTACGTCACGGCCGACAATGGGCAGGAAGAGGAGTACAGCGTCCCGCGTGGTACCTACGTCAACGTCCAGGAGGGCGAGCGTCTGCGCGCTGGCGATCCGCTGATCGACGGCCCGCGCAATCCGCACGACATCCTTGAGGTGCTTGGTGAGCGCGCACTGCAGCAGTACCTGGTGAACGAGATTCAGGAGGTCTACCGCTTGCAGGGTGTGGCCATCTCGGACAAGCACATTGAGACGATCGTGCGCCAGATGCTGCGCTGGGTGAAGGTGGAAGAGGTAGGCGATACGAGCTTCCTGGTTGACCAGCAGGTGGATCGCTTCCGCTTCAATGAAGAGAACCAGCGTGTGCTGATGAACGGTGGCAAGCCGGCGATTGGTCGCTCGCTGCTGCTGGGCATCACCAAGGCGTCGCTCTCGACCGACAGCTTCATCTCGGCGGCGAGCTTCCAGGAGACGACCCGCGTGCTCACCGAGGCCAGCATCAACGGCGCGATGGATACGCTGCGTGGCCTGAAGGAGAACGTCATCGTTGGTCGCCTGATTCCTGCCGGAACCGGCATGGAGTACTACCGCAACGTTCAGCTCTCGCCAGAGCTGGAGGAGGCGGCGGCTCAGGTGCAGCAGGAAGTGACGGCAGCCATCGAGGCCGAGGAGCGCGAACTGGAGCAGATGCGTATGGAAGGCGAGCAGGAAGAGATGGCCGCCGAGTAAGCATCAACCCCAACCAGAACCAAGCACGGGCGGACTCTCAGGAGTCCGCCCGCTTTGCTTTGTGCCAGGCTACAGCCGCCCTGCAGCGCAAACAAAAGGGCAGGCCCAAGCTGGGCCCGCCCAAAGCCAGCGCAGATGCGCGGACAAGGTTACATGGAGGAGCTGTGAATGACGATCTCGAGGTTGACAGGCACGGCCGTGGGCTCGTTGTTGAGCAGGCCAGGCTGGTAGCGATACTTCTTGACTGCGGAGACGACGCTGGCGTCGAGCAGCGGGTTGACGGACTGGATCACCTTTACGTCCGTGGGGATGCCCTTCTCATTGACGACGAAGGCCACCTTGACGGTGTGCTCTGCGCCGGGTGCCAGGATAACGTGCGAGGCGGAGGCGTCAAAGGAGACACCGTGAATCAGCTTGGGGGGCGTAACGCCCGTGGTCACGCGTACCGGAGTCATGGACATGCTGCGATCCGGATCCGTCAGGGCGAACAGAGCAGGTCGCACGAGGCGCGCCTCCAACACCTGGCCATGGGTCGAAACCTTGGGCTGTGCCGGGGAGAGTGCCTGCGCGTGAACCATCATCGGGGTCAGAGCGAGAGTGGCCGCAAGAACTTTACGCATAGTATGTTTTCTCCAATGGTTAGGTGTAACCGTCACCAAGATAAATCGCTGCGAGGACGATTGTCCAGAAGAAAATTTCATACCTGGCAAAGTATTTATTTCCAATGGCTTGTGTGGTTTGACCACTCCGAGGATGGTCAATTCTGTGGAAAAGAAGTTGATTTGTAACATGGCTCCTGGCAACCTGCTCCCGGCTGCGGTCAGGGGTGGAGTGTGGTGCGCGGGCGTCTCGCTCGGGCGGCGTTGCGACGCACGGTTGCAAACCCTTCGGGTTTCCAGCACACTTGCTGCGACGTTGCACAGGAGAGTCACACTGCAATGAACGTGCTTGTGATCGATGTCGGTGGCACCAATATCAAGGTCGCCTCAACGGAGAATCGTGTCCCGATCAAGATTCCATCCGGCCCTGCGATGAACGCCAGCCGGATGGTGGACGAGGTGTTAGGAGCCACCTGTACCTGGAGGTACGATCGCATCACGATCGGATATCCGGGGCCGGTGCTGCGCGACAAGCCTGTTGCGGAGCCTCACAACCTTGCACCGGGCTGGGTCGACTTTCCGTACGCGGCTCGCCTGAAGAAGCCGCTCCGCTTCATCAACGACGCAGCGATGCAGGCGCTAGGGGGCTACCAGGGTGGGCGCATGCTGTTTCTAGGCGTGGGCACCGGGCTGGGCTCGGCCATGATTCTGGACGGAACGGTGGTGCCGCTGGAGCTGGCGCACCTGCCCTACAAGAAGGGGCGCAGCTACGAGGAGTACATCGGGGTGGAAGGGCTGGAGCGGCGCGGCCGCAAGCGCTGGCAACGCTCTGTCTACGACATTGCGCAACGGCTGCGTACGGCCATGGTGTGCGACTACGTGCTGATGGGCGGCGGCAACGCGAAGCTGCTGCAGAAGCTGCCGGAGGGCTTCATTCTGGGCGCAAACAGCAATGCCATTGATGGTGGCATCAAGCTATGGGAGCAGCTGCCGAGGCTGGTGCGTCGTACAGGGCCGGCACAGGTTCAGGCGGGATAGTCCTTGGCTGCCTCAAGCAGGCTGCCAAGATTGAGCGGGAGCGTCACCATGCGGAGCGCACCGTCGGCATCGCGGGGCCACTCGGACTCCGGCCGGTCCCAGTACAGCTCTACGCCGTTCTGGTCCGGATCGCGCAGATAGAGCGCCTCGCTGACGCCGTGATCTGCGGCACCATCCAACTGAATTCCCGCCTGGATTAGCCGCTGCAGGGCATCGCCCAGCGCTGCGCGAGTGGGGTACAGAATGGCCAGGTGGTAGAGCCCTGTAGAGCCCGGAGCAGGTGGCTTGCCGCCTGCACTCTCCCAGGTATTAATGCCGATGTGATGGTGGTAGCCGCCAGCGGCGAGAAACGCAGCATTGGGTCCGTAGCGCTGCGTAATGGGAAAGCCCAGTACTCCGTTGTAGAAGGCAAGAGCACGGTCCAGGCTGGCTGCTTTCAGGTGCACGTGGCCGATGCGCACGCCGGGGTGAATGGTGGAGGCACTCATCGTTCTCTTCCTCTGCCATTGGATGCGAACCAGGTGCAAACGACGCACCAGTCGCAGCTAGTGCGAGAGGCTGATTGGCTGATCGTTCAGGTTCAGCACAGAGGCCTCAAACTCCAGAGCGCTGACCGGCCCGGAGAAGTATCGGCCCTGGGCCTCGTCGCACCGACGACGCAACAGGAACCGCAGCTGCTCCTCGTTCTCCACGCCCTCGGCGATGACCGCTATGTTGAGGCTGTGTGACATTGCAATGATGGTGCGGACGATGGTGGCGGCATTGGTGTCGTCGACCGACTTGTGAATGAAGCTGGCATCAATCTTGAGTCGATCGACGCGATACTGCAGCAGGTAGGAGAAGCTGGAGAATCCAGTGCCGAAGTCGTCGATGGCGATGCGCACGCCCAGGTCGCGGATGCGTTGCAGCGTGTCGCGGTTGGACTCCGAGTTCACCATCAGGATGCTCTCCGTGATCTCGATCTCCAGTGATGCTGCGGGCAGGCCGCTGGTCTGCAGAGCGGCTGCGATCACCTGCACCAGGTTGCTCTGTTGAAACTGCCGCGGCGATAGGTTGACGGAGATGATGAGGTCCGTGCCGACCTGGCGGCGCATCTCCATGCCCTCCATGCAAGCGCGCTGAAAGACCCACTCGCCGATGGGAAGGATGATGCCTGCCTCCTCTGCCAGCGGAATGAACTGCGAGGGCGGCACTTGTCCGAACTTGGGATGGTGCCAGCGCAGCAGTGCCTCCATGCCGATGACGGCGCCGCTGCTGAGTGAGACCTGGGGCTGGTAGGCCAGGCTAAGTTCTCCGTTGGGCAGGGCGTGGCGCAGCGCGTGCTCCAGCGACAGACGATCGGCGGTCTCGCGCAGCATGCTCTCGTTGAAGACCATGAACTGGTTGCGGCCGTTCTCCTTGGCGGCATTCATGGCCAGGCTGGCACGGCGCAGCAGGTGCACGGCATCGGTGGCGTAGTCCGGGTAGGTGCAGACGCCGATACTGCCGGTGATGTAGATCTCGTGCTCGTCGACGGTGATGGCTGGTGCCATGCATTGCACCAGGTGCTGCGCGCACTGCTCCACATCTCTGGCGTTGGTGATGTCGGTCATCACCACGGCGAACTTGTCGCCGCCCAGGCGGCCCACAATGTCGGAACTACGCACGCCGCGCTGCAGCCGGTGGGCGATCTCTGCGATCACGCGGTCGCCCTTCTGGTGGCCGAGCTGGTCGTTGATGCGTTTGAGCTGATCGAGGTCGATCAGGAAGGCTGCAACCTTGGTGCCCCAGCGGCGCGAGCGCTCGACGGCCTCTGCGGTGTGCTCCTGCAACACACTGCGAACCACCAGGCCGGTCAGCGCATCGTGGGTTGCCATGTAGGTGATGTGGTCGAGCATGCGACGGCGCTCGGTGATGTCAAAGGCGACCACGACAAAGCCGCTGACGCTGCCACTGGCGGTGGTGACGGCCCGCATAGCCAGGTTGACGGGAATGCGCGTGCCATCCTTACGCAGATAGGTCAGCTCCATCTCGTCCATCTCGCCGCCGGCGGCGCGCGCCGTCAGCAGCTCAACGCCGTCGGCCTCCAGCAGGCGCATGCTGCGGCCCTTCAGCGCTCGCTCGCGCAGCTCCTTTTCGTCGTGCAGCGCCGTGATGACCATCTGCCCGACCATCTCCTCACGCAGGTAGCCGGTCAGCTTCTCTGCGGCCAGGTTGACGGCGGTTATCACTCCTTCGCGAT